>CAWLAJ010000140.1:0-10777 GCA_963854795.1 Deltaproteobacteria bacterium UBA4427
TGTAGACGAAGACCGCCGCGAGCAGCGCCGGCGAGCGGAGCGCGATGATCGTGAGGTAGCGGAGTCCGCCCGCTTCGCGGAAGGCCTTGAAGAGAGGGCGTTCGCGAAGGGCCACGTTTCGTCCGAGTGGCCCGCGAAAGAAGAGCATCCAGGCTACGAGAAAGATGGCTGCGCCCGCGGCAATAAAGGGAATGATCCCGAAGACCTCGGGAAGTTCGTCGCTCCGGAGACTCCAGCCGATCGTTGCCCAACCGAGTAGGTAGAAGAACTCGCAGAACATGATGAAGACCATGCTCGAGCCGACTTCCCATCCGGGGACGCCGTAGCGCCGATTCAAGTAGAGCCCCATGGCACCCTTGCCGACCTGTTCGTTCAAGATCGACAGGATGTAGCTACTGCCGCGGATGGGCAGGATGTCAAGGTAGCGAAGCGGGGTGTTGAACCAGGAAACGACGCGCCAGACGATCAGCGAGTCGACCAGAAAGAAGAACAGCGAATAGGGCACCATCAGCGCGAGCCACTTGCCCCAGGCAACGCGACTGAAGATGGCGCCCAGGTAGCCGACGAGATCGACGCCCTCGCGCGCGGCTGCGCCGGAGAGCCGCGTGTAGAGGTATCCGAAGCAGACGATGGTAATCGCCCAGGGCAGGAGTTGCTGCCACAGCGCGGGTGCTCTGGGTCCCTGTTCCGGCGTGTCGGAATTCTCATCGTTGGTGAGGCTGGCGTCGCTCATCGATTAGGCTCGGTTTAGGGTCCGACGTGATCGGATAGGGTCGTGTCCAGAGGGGTCAATTCGATTCCAAGAGTTTTACGGAAGCGGTCGGAGTCGACACGATCATCGTGCTGAAGAATGTCGAACATCGCTAGCGTGATCGGGGGGCTCGGCATCAGCTTGTCGACACAGCGCACGGCAAAGCGCGCAAGTGGGAGGGGAATGGATCCAATGGTCGGCTCGTTGTCGAAGAGCCTGGCTGCGCGCAACACCAGGTTTCGATGGGAGAGACATTCGGGCCCACCGGCATCGAGAGAAAGGTCATGTCCCGGCTGCGCCGTGCAGGCAGCGAGGACTGCGCGAACGACATCTCGAGCGTCGATCGGCTGCTGCAATGTCCGCCCCCCCCCGATCAGACGAATCGACGCCGCCTGTGCCTGTTTGCGCAGGGAATGAGAGGCAGGGTCGTCGCCACCGATCACCATCGGTACGCGAATGACCGTCGTCGGAACGCGATCGTCTAGCAAGAGGGCTTCTGCACGTCCCTTCGAAGCGAGACAGTCATTCGGCGAGTCCACGGTAGAGCCTAGAATCGAGAGATAGACGATCCGCTTGAGGCCGGCGCGGCTGGCCGCGAGGGCGAGTGCGTGACAGGTTTGCTCGTGGGCTTCGACATAACGAGTGCCTGGCATTTCCTTGATGATGCCGACGAGATGGATGACGTATTGCGCTCCAGTGAGTGCTTCCCGCATCTGCTTGGGATTCGTATAGTCGACGATTCGAATCTCGGGCGCGGGGCTGATGTTTTCGGCTTCGATAGTTTCTTTCGCACGCTCCGAGCGCACGAGCGCACGAACGTGAGGATGAGAATCCGCGGCGAGCTTTGTCAGGAGAGCGCGGCCGAGTTGGCCGTTGGCGCCCGTTACGACGATGCCATCTTTAGGGAGGTCCACCTTCGAACGATACCGACTTCTACCCGAGACGCCGATATCGCACGGCCAGCGCGGCGATGGCCAGGATGATCAGCCAACCCGCGAGCGATGCGAAGGCGAAGGGGAGACCCGTTTCGGCGGCCAGGTTTCCGGTCGCCCAGGGAACGATGAAGCCGCCTAGCGAGCCCATGCCGCCGGCCAGGCCCACTGCGGTTGCTGGCCGGCGGGGCAAGGCTCGCCCGGCCAGCGCAATCATGACCGGGAACACGCCACCGAGTACGAGTCCGACTGCGGCCATGGCGAATTCGAGCGAGCCGAACGCGTCGACTTCGAAGGCCACGATCATGACTCCTGCGAGCACAGCCAGAATCGCAGTCGCGCCCGCGCCCGGTGACTTCGGCGACAGGCCCGCGGCGAGGCGACCGACGAGCAGACCTCCCCAAAACGCACTGATCGTCCGCGCAGCGCGAGCCGCCGGCAAGCCAAGATCCGTCACAGCGTGGTCCACGACGAAGATGCTGATTGCGGACTCGACGCCAACGTACGTGAAAGTTGCCATGGAGATTGCGACCAGGGCCAGAACGTCTGCGTTCGGAGAATCGTTCGAAGCGCCGGTCGGATCTTCGAGCGCTGGACGCCGCCCGGTTCGCGCGAATCCGGTCTTGACGAAGAACGCGGCGATCAGCAAAGGGAGATGAAGCAATCCGGCAATTCGAAAGGTCTCAAACCACTCGAGGGGACCGGATTCTCGAACGAAATCAATCAGGAGGGGGACGACGCAGGCGGCGAGTGCTGCCCCCGACTGGATGAATAGAAGTCGACGACCGGCCGATTCGGGAAATTGCTCGATGACGATCGCGTTCAAGACGGTTTCATAGAAGCCCGCGCCAAGACCGATTGCGATCACGTGCGCTACGAGACGCTGGTAGCCCGTGTCAGGACCGAGGGTCGTCGCGGCGATCACGACGACGAGGCAGGAGGCGACGAAGAGCGGGCGGCGCGAGACGCGGTCGCAGATCGGACCGGCGGAGATGATCCCGACGCCGAGTCCGAGCGAGAGTACGGAGCCGAGCAATCCGTAGTCGGCGTAGTCCAGCCCGAGGCTCGAGATGATCTCGGTTGCGTTCGCACCGAAGAGGACGAGCAGCGTTCCGAACGCGAGGAAGGACGCGGCAGCGAGAGCGGTCATCGGAGCGACCGTCTACATCATATTGAGTTCGAGGCGCGCCGCGTCGGAGAGCATGTCGACGCTCCAGGGTGGGTCCCAGACGAGGTCGAGGGAGACCTCGGTGACACCCATTACACTTCGAACCTTGTCTTCGACTTCGGGAGGAAGTGTCTCCGCAACCGGGCACATCGGCGTCGTGAGCGTCATCGTCAGGTGAACCTCACCATCGTCTGCGACTTCAACGCCATAGATCAGACCCAATTCATAAATGTCGACTGGGATCTCTGGATCGTAGATCGTCTTGAGAGTGGCAATGATCCGGTCTCGAATCTGCATGGCTACGCTCATGCCGGCCTCGTCTTCGCCTATCGGGGAAGGGTCGCCGGCGGTTGGCTCGCTGTTGTTTTCTTCGTCGCTCATCGCTCTCAACTCTCTTGCTTCGTGTTGTCCTGCTTTACGTGGCTTCCAACTTCAAATCGCCCATCGCAGCGAGGGCTACTCGGTTTTCGCAGTTTCCCCTTCGTTCTCAAGGGCCGCCCGGAGCGCATGCCAGGCCAGGGTCGCGCATTTCACGCGCATCGGAAATTCGCGAACGCCCGAAAAGACCGCGAGCTTGCCCAATCCATCGGTTTCGGCCGGACTACTAGGCGACGAAGTCACGAGTTCGTGAAAGCGATCGAAATCCGCCGCGACCTCTTTCAGCGACTTCCCTTTGACGAAATCCGTCATGAGCGAAGCCGAGGCCTTCGAGATCGCGCAGCCCGAACCCTGGAAGGTCACTTTTTCGACGATGACATCCGACCCGTCAGCGGTCGTAGACTTGACCCTTGCATAGAGCGTGAGCTCGTCGCCGCAGAGAGGATTCCGTCCGTCCGCCTCATGGCTTGCATCTGCTAGTACTCGAAAATTCCTCGGCTTCCGGTTGTGTTCGAGGATGACTTCCTGGTAGAGCTCCCGTAGATCGTCCATCAGTGAAAAAGCTCCTGCGTCTTTTCGAGTGCGCTCACCAGGTGGTCGATCTCATCATGCGTGTTGTAGAACGAAAGCGAGGCGCGCGCGGTCGCGGGAACGCCCATTCGCTTCATGAGCGGCTGCGCACAGTGATGTCCGGCTCGGATGGCGATTCCCTCGCCATCGAGCATCGTTCCGATGTCGTGTGGGTGGACATCTTCGAGAACGAAGGAAATGACGGACGCCTTTTCCTTGGTGGTGCCGATGATTCTCAGACCGGGAACTTCCAACAGTCGTTCCGTCGCATAGCTGAGCAGCGTTTGTTCGTAGTCGGCAATCCGATCCATTCCGATCGCGCCGAGATAATCGATGGCCGCACCGAAGCCCACGATGGAAGCAATATCGGGCGTACCCGCTTCGAATTTCTGGGGAACGGACGCGAAGGTCGTGCCTTCGAACGCGACACTCTCGATCATGTCTCCGCCACCGAGAAAGGGCGGCATCGATTCGAGCAGCGGGAGGCGTCCGTAGAGTACGCCCGCTCCGCTTGGTCCGAAAACCTTGTGGCCGGAGAAGACGTAGAAATCGCAGCCGAGCGCTTCGACGTCGACGGGTCGATGGGGCACGGCCTGAGCGCCGTCGATCAGGGTCGTGATGCCGCGTTCGCGTGCGAGCGCAGTCAAAGCGCGTACGGGGTTGATCGTGCCCAGCGCATTCGAGACTTCGGCGAAGGCGAGGAGTTTCGTTCGCGGGCTGAGCAGACGTTCGAGATGTTCGAGGTCGAGGCCTCCGTCATCCGTGATCGCGGCGACGCGAATCTTCGCGCCGCATCGCTCGGCGAGCATCTGCCAGGGAACGATATTCGCGTGGTGCTCCATCGTCGTGAGAACGATTTCGTCTCCGCTTTCGATCTCTTGTTCGCCCCAGGTTCGCGCGACGAGGTTGATGGCTTCCGTCGCGTTGCGAACGAAGATCACTTCACGTGGGTCCGGTGCGCCAATGAAGCGAGCGACTCGAGTCCGTACCGATTCATAGGCTTCCGTCGCCTCGGCCGAGAGCTGGTAGACGCCGCGATGGATGTTGGCGTAGTGGTGAGAGTAGAAGTCAGCCATGGAGTCGATTACGACACGGGGTTTTTGAGCACTGGCGGCAGTGTCGAGGTAGACGAGCGGCCGACCGCGCATCTGGGTCGCCAGGATCGGGAAATCCTTGCGGATCGCTTCGACGTCGAAGCTCATTTCGGCCTCTCCGATTCACTCTTTTCGAGCTGCGTCAGCGTCGCGTCGACCTGTGTCGTTGCGACCCATCTAAGCTCCTCGTTCTGGATACGCGCAACCACGCCGTGTGCGAAGGCTCCGGTGAGCAATCGCTTCGCTTCCGCTTCGTCGATTCCGCGAGCACGAAGAAAGAAGAGTGCGTCGGAATCCAATTGGCCGATCGTCGACCCGTGGCTCGCTCGGATGTCGTCGGCATAGATCTCGAGTTGCGGTTTGGTGTCGATCATCGCCCGATCCGAGAGCAGGAGGTTGGGATTCGATTGCTTCGTGTCCGTCCCCTGTGCGCCCGGGCGGACGATGACGCGGCCGCGGAAGACTCCCTTCGACTCGTTGGCGAGTACGCCACGGTATTCCTCATCGCTCGTACAGTTTACGGCCGCGTGGTCGACCGTCGTGAAATGGTCGAGATGTGCCGTCTTCTGTCCCATGAAGAGGCCACACAGTTTTGTGGCTGCATTTGGTTCGACGAGCTCGACGAGGATCTCACTGCGCACGAGGCCGTCGGCAACCGTGATCACATGAGAATCGAAAGTCGCGTTCTCCTCCAGCCGCGCGTGAAGGCTGGTGAAATGAACTCGCGCAGCTGCTTCGGCCTGTACCTCGAGACACTCCACGCGAGCGCCTGCAGCGAGATGGAATTCGGAGACATAGGCTGTCAGTCCGGGTGCGTCGTCGGATGAAATATGTTCTTGCACGAGCGCGAGGGAACTTCCCTCCCCAGCGATGACCAGCAGGCGCGGAAATGCGGCGGAAGTTCCCGCACTAGAGTCCCCGGCATCGCCGGTCGAGATGAAGCGCAGGCGAATGGGATGCGGGGCGGTGGTTCCAGGGTCGAGTACGAGGACCGCGCCGTCTGAGAGAAAGGCAGTCTGCAATGCCACGAGGGGTTGAATCTTCGGATCGGTGAGCGCCCCCAGGTAGCCCTTGATCGATTCGGGCTCGTCCCGGAGAACTTCGGCGAGAGAGGACGCTCGAACACCGGCCGGTAGCTTCTCTCGTCGGGACGCGGCCGGGTCGAACGCGCCATCGACGAATACGAGCAGAGGACCCAGACCGACGTCTTCCTGCATTGGAATCGAGAAATTCGGGCTCGCTCCGACCCGCGTGAACTCCATTGCCGCGAGTGGCGCGAGATTCGTTCCCTTCCATTCTTCCTGCCGTCGAGTCGGGAGGCCCTGTTCCTCGAAGCAAGCGAGGGCGTCACGACGAAGCGTGGCGAGCCAATTCGGATCCGTATGGATTTGGTCGGATCGATCGGACGGAGCGACTGGGATCCGATCCGGGCTCAGTCGAGTCAGGGACTGCAGATCGGAACTCACGCGTTTGCTCCTGCGCCGTCTTCGAGCCAGCCGTAACCCTTCTTTTCGAGCTCGATCGCGAGTTCTTTGTCCCCCGAGCGGACGATTCGTCCCTTTGAAAGAACGTGGACATGATCCGGAACGACGTAGTCGAGAAGTCGCTGGTAGTGGGTGATCACGAGCATCGCGCGTTCGGCAGAACGCATCTGATTGATCCCGTTCGCGACCGTACGAAGCGCATCGATATCGAGACCGGAATCCGTTTCGTCGAGAATGCAGAACAAGGGTTCGAGCAGCAGCATCTGGAGAATCTCGTTGCGCTTCTTCTCGCCACCCGAGAATCCTTCATTGATCGCGCGAGACATCATTTCCTCGGGCATCTCGACGAGCTTCATTTTTTCCTTGAGCTTCTCGAGGAAATCGAAGCCGTCGAGTTCATCTTCGCCACGATGAGTTCGCATGGCATTGACCGCGGTGCGAAGAAAATAATTGTTCGCGACTCCCGGAATCTCGACCGGGTATTGAAAGGCCAGGAAGATGCCTTCGCGAGCACGGATTTCCGGGTCCATCTCAGCGAGGTTCTTTCCGCGAAAGAGAACCTCGCCGGAGGTGATTTCGTAGCCTGGCTTGCCGACGAGAATATTCGAAAGCGTGCTTTTTCCCGAGCCGTTCGGTCCCATGACAGCGTGGATTTCTCCCGCGCGAATTTCGAGATCGATGCCGTGGAGAATCGGCGTCTCTCCGGCGTTGGCGTGGAGGTCGTGTATTCGGATGATTACTTCTGACGAGGCGTCTGCAGGCATGTCTGTTTCCGGTCTACTTTCCTATGGCTTAGCCGACGGCGCCTTCGAGGCTGATCGACAGGAGGTTCTGGGCTTCTACGGCGAATTCCATGGGAAGTTCGCGTAGGACGTCCTTGCAGAATCCGTTCACGATCATGGAGATCGCGTCCTCTTCGCTCATCCCGCGCTGGCGGCAGAAGAAGAGTTGGTCGTCACTGATCTTCGAAGTCGTGGCTTCGTGTTCGACGGTCGCCGTCGAGTTGCTCGCTTCGAGGTACGGGAACGTGTGCGCGCCGCATTGATCGCCCATCAACAGCGAATCACATTGGCTGTAGTTTCGAGCTCCGATTGCCTTCGGGCCGATTCTCACGAGTCCGCGATAACTCTGTTCGGCGCGGCCGGCGCTGATGCCCTTCGAAATGATCGTGCTCTTCGTGTTCCGTCCGATATGAATCATCTTCGTACCGGTATCGGCCTGCTGACGATGATTCGTCATCGCGACGGAATAGAACTCGCCGACCGATTCATCACCGATCAACAGACAGGATGGGTATTTCCAGGTAATCGCTGAACCCGTTTCGACCTGGGTCCAGGAGATCTTGGAGCGATAGCCGCGGCAAGCTCCGCGCTTGGTCACGAAATTGTAGATACCGCCGACGCCTTCGGCGTTTCCCGGATACCAATTCTGAACGGTCGAGTACTTGATCTCGGCGCGATCGAGGGCGACCAGTTCTACGACGGCGGCGTGCAACTGGTTTTCGTCTCTCTGAGGAGCGGTACAGCCTTCCAGATAGCTGACGTAAGCGCCCTCGTCGGCAATCAGCAAGGTCCGTTCGAATTGCCCCGTACCCGCCGCATTGATTCGGAAGTAGGTCGACAACTCCATCGGACAGCGAACGCCCTTTGGGATGTATGCGAAGGAGCCGTCGCTGAAGACCGCAGCGTTCAGACAGGCGTAGAAGTTGTCGGAGTAGGGTACGACCGAGCCCAGGTATTTCCGTACGAGATCCGGATGCTCCTTCACCGCCTCGGAGAAAGAGCAGAAGATGATGCCTTGGCTTTCGAGCTCTGCCTTGAAGGTGGTTGCAACTGAAACGCTGTCGAAGACGGCATCGATGGCAATTCCGTTGAGTCGCTTTTGTTCGAGGAGTGAGATTCCCAGCTTCTCGTAGGTCGCCAACAGTTCGGGATCGAGTTCGTCGAGACTTTCGATCTGCTTTATCTGTTTGGGTGCCGAGTAGTAGACGATTTCGTCGAAGTCGATCTTCGGATAGTGGACCTTGGCCCAG
Source organism: Deltaproteobacteria bacterium UBA4427 (assembly GCA_963854795.1). Classification (GTDB taxonomy): domain Bacteria; phylum Myxococcota_A; class UBA9160; order UBA9160; family UBA4427; genus UBA4427. The sequence goes on from CAWLAJ010000140.1 coordinate 8,410, forward strand.
GTGGGCTCGGACTCACCCTCTTCGAGCATTTTTCGGAATCGACGAAAGGCCTTCAGTCGATATTCGAGGAGCCATTCGGGTTCACCCTTCTTCGACGAGATCAGGCGAACGACGTCCTCGGTGAGGCCGGGATCTGCACGGTCCTCTTCGATATCCGTTACGAAGCCGTATTGATAGTCCTGGTTCGCGAGTCGTTCGAGTTCGGGGTTCGCGCTTTCCGTCTTTGGTGCGGACATGAGTCTGTATCGCCTAATGGTCGCGATCCGCAAGCGGCGCAGGGCTCGCTACCGGATCGGACCTGAATGCGTCGCGTCCCTCGATCTGAAGGATATTGCGAACGGAGGAGAAGATTGGGCTCGTACCGTCGTGTATGAGATCCGCGAGCGTGACATCCGTGAGCGCTTGCTCGACGACACCGCTGATCAGCTGCCAGGGCTCTCGGACTGCGCACACCGTCTCGTGTACGCATAACGCCGGGCCGATCGCACATTCCGTCAGCCCGACCGGACCTTCGAGAACGCGAATCATGTCCGCGATGCTGAGATCTTTGGGTTCGAAAGCCAGTTGGTAGCCGCCCTTCGAGCCGCGACGAGAGACCAACAGACCCTCTTTGGCGAGGGTCTTCAAGATCTTGCTGACCATCGGGACTGGCAGATCCGAGGCGGCGGCGAGTTCGCGCGCATTCTGGGGTTCAGTGCTGGCATTTCGAGCCAGCTGCGCCAGCAGCACGATGCCGTAGTCGGTTGTCTTGCTGAGTTTGAACATCAGATCGGGTCCGTGAAATCTGCTTGCAGGGGATCAAAAAGATATCGGACCAAACCGGTCCTGTAAATACGGGACAAGATTTGTCCGATATCAGGTAACTCACTGAAAAATATGGGGAATCAATCATATTCGTGAATCCGGATCCAAGCCTCAGCTTGCCCAGGGCGTTGGGCTGCCGGATTATCTTCGGATTCCAAAGAGGCGGTCGTCGCATCGGCCGTGATCGGTGAAGGCAACCATGGCGACACTCTTCATCTTCGCTGGGCTTCCGGGAACGGGCAAGACGGCGCTCTCTCGGCGGCCGGCTGAACGCGTCACGGCGGCCAATTCGATATGCCAGACCCCAACATTCGATTTCGGCTCGGTCTCTTCGAACTCGTATGAAAGGGTCGAACGCGAACTCGTCTCGCTCGTTCGATATTCGTGTTGGTCACGGATGAGTTCGGCAGGCCGTCGCCCGAGAGACCCCTGGCAATCTTGAAGAGCACCGAAATCGTCGGAACCATCTGCTGCGCTTCGATCTTGTGGATGGTGCTGGCTGCAACTCCGCTTCGTTGCGCGAGCATCTGCAACGTCAGGCGCTCGTCGGTACGACAGATGTGAATCTGATGGGAGTTATCGTGGAGCGCAGACTTGGCATCGAACATATCTGGTTGCCTCGCATCCCGGATCGTCAGACGAACTCGAAGCATACGTGAAAGCGAAGCGCGAAAGGAAACTTTCGGGCGTTGACGAAACGCGCCGCGGAAATTCCCACTCGGGAGTCGTCGCCTAACGACCCAGGTCGAATTCCGATAATATGACCAGTCGTCAGATGAAATTTACAGATGTGCGAACTAGATGGATTGAATGAAACGAGCGATGGGTGTCAGTAGCGGCATTCCATCATGGGGCCAATCGATGGGTGGCGTCTGTAGTTGCCCCGGCTTTGTTATGCGCGAGACGCCGAGCCCAGACAACGACGCCTGTAGCGCGATGGCATCAATCTCAGAAAACCCGACACAAGCGACATTCGAGAGATGTCCGGCGAAGGGCGCCAGAGACTCCAGCAATGCGGAACTCGAGTCGACCGGCATGAGCCGGATGAACCTCTGCAGCGGCGCGGGTCGCGCGCTGGCATTCGCCTCGAGCACCACGACGAAATCACTTCCTTCGACTAGCATCGATTTGCCATCAGCCTGGCGCATACGCGCTTCCGCGATTTCATACGCGTGTTGGGCGCTCTGGACGGTGGACATTCGACCCCTGGGCATGCGTTCGTGAAGCTCTTCGAGCGCGTCCGCGACGGCGGATGCGATTCGTTCTCGATGGTCTACGTCGACACCGACTAGATACAGGACGACGGGTGACAGGCAGCCCGATTGGTCCCATCGGGCGATATCCAGAGCGAACGCGGCGCTGGTCTCACGCAATGCGCCATCATCCAGATCGAGGGCTGGGCCGAGAACACCAACGGAAAATTGATGGCCGTAGGCAACGAAGCGTTGGTTCGGTCGGAGTCGTTGCGAGATCGCCCGGATCGTTTCGTCCGACCCGGTCGCCACGACGCAGGGCGCTTCGAGCAACTCTTCCAGAGCGATGTCGTCGCTCGGGAACCAGATCG
>CAWLAJ010000141.1:0-10743 GCA_963854795.1 Deltaproteobacteria bacterium UBA4427
GCCGACTGCGCTTCCCTTAGGAAAAACTGCAATGCACGAGAGTGATGGCGTCGAAATGCGTTCGGCAATCTCTTCAGCGCGACGATGCGATCGAGCCTCGTGTCGCGCGCCCGATAGACGATCCCCATTCCGCCGCGACCAATTTCTTCTAGAAGGTCGTAGCGAATCTCGCCGACGAAGGCCGTCGTTTCGCCGGCCGGTGCACGGCTCGCGGTAGAAAAGAGATGACCCGACGCGCTTCTCTGTTTCTTGAGTGCTTCGATTCGCGCGGCGATATTCGGAAAAGTCGGTTCACGTCGGCGGAAATCCTCGAGCACGTCGAGGGATCTCTCGAAATGACCCGCGTGCTCCCACAATTCGGCGAGCCGCGAATAGCTGTCGGCGGTCGCGAAGTCCGGCCGAAAGGTCGAGATGAACTCGTCGAGCTTAGCCGCCGCCAGATCGAAATGACCTTCGGTCTCGAACGCTTCGACGAGTAGCGCGCAGGCTTCGCGGAAGTCGGGATCGGTCGCCTCCACGCGCTGCAGCAAGCGAATCGCGCGCGGCCGCTGGTCCCTTTCGAGTGCGAGCTTGGCAGCGGGGAAGACCTCACCGCACCTCTCCAAAGCCGATAGCCATCGGTCGATGGCCCCGGATTCGCGATAACACTCGATGGCGCGATCAAAATCGAGCGCCTTCTCGTAGCATTCACCGGCCCGCAGGACCTCGCCGTCCTGACGATGGGCCTTTGCCGCTTCGATCCAGTCCAAAGCTTCCTCGAATAACGCCACCGCGCGATCCGACTCGCCCAATTCCAGCCGCAACCGTGCAGCGGCATGATTGTCCCCGGCGGATTCGAAGAAGTCCGCTGCACGCGCGACTTCGCCGTCCGCTTGATGTTGAGCCGCCATCAGCCTGAATCCGAGTGCCGACTGCCCATCACGCTCGAGCGCCTTGGCTACGCCCAGGAGATCTCCGGTCAAATAGGGAATGACGCCGGGCGGACACCCTTTGAAGACGGCTTCGGCCTCGAGCACATCGATCTCGACCAACGAAGGCCTGAAGCTCACGACCTCGAGGGCTCGATCGAACACGCGATCGCCGCAGCCCACCAGAAGTCGGTATTCACCCTTCGGCAAGAGGATCCGAATCGCACCTCGGGTCGCCGAACGCGGTTTGTCCACCGATCCCGGAACGGTGACCAGCGCCTCATCGGCTGGACGATCTCCCCAGACCACTTTGACGTCCACGGGACAGGTCGAGGGATGAATGTCGAACTCGAGACGAACCGTTCGTCTGTGTCGAATCCGAACGATCTTCTCCTCATGAATCCGCCCGAGAACTTCATCGGTCTCGGGATCGATCAGCAGCCCATCGATCATGACGTGGTAGCGACCAGTGAAGAGTCGCTGGAAGCGCGTTTCACGAGACACCATATGGTGTTCATTGCGCATTGAAGCGCGACCCTGGCGAATCTCCTCTTCGCTCGAAGCGTGCGGCGCGGAACGTCGGCCGCCGCGAAGGCAGACGCGAAAGATCCCGCGGAGCTCCTCTGGATATTCGATCGCGACGGCCACGTCGCCCCGTTGACGAAGCAACACGAACGCGACCAGCAGAAGGAGGATCAGGGCGGCGCCGAATGTCATCGTGCGAACGGCCTCGTCGTTCCGAAACATTTCGGCCCAGGGATGGATTCGCTCTTGCAATGAGATCGGCAATCGCTCGGCCAGCCTCGCGACCCGCGGATCGTAGGCCGTCCAGCCAAAGGCCGATTCCTCGAACGGCCAGTCGAGTTGTTCGCCGCGCGACTGAGTCAGCTCGCTCAGCTCGATCGATGAGCGTAGACCGATCCGAGCTTCGATCAACAAACTCGACTCTGGAACGTGGGGCAGCAGCGCATCCACGACCGCCAGTGACTCGAGAAGTCGTCCCTGTCGTGCGTAGAATCCGGCCAGGTCATAGCGGAAGCGAATCTGATCCGATGCTCGCCCAGAGGCATCGAGGCCCCGCAAGAAGGCTCGTTCTGCTCCGACCAAATCGCCGGCTTGAGCCAGATTGGCCGCCAATCCATGCCACACTTCGATGAGAACCACGTCGCGGGAAGCGACGACGCCGGCGTAGGCTTCGGCTGCCGCCCTCGATTCACCGGCTGCTTCGAGCAGACGCGCAGACTCGAGCGCCGCTCTGCGCAAGATCGAAGCCTTGGCTGGGGATCGCACGGCGTCGCCCCGAACATCGCTCGCGCTCGGGGAGAGATTCGAGCCCATCGCGAATTTGTCGAGCAGCCATTGTCGGCGCTCGGGGTCGCGAGTCACCGCGGCCTCTCGCCATGGACCGAGCGCCAGCTTCGGAGTCATGCGCAGACTCTCGAGATCCGGCTCGACCCAGCGCCACGGTCCGCGCAGGACTTCCATGGGTTGTCCGTCCGCAGGGGCAGCCGCTAGCGCCGACTCGAATGTTGCGACCACGAGCAAGCTCTGGAACAAGAGAAAGAAGACAAGTGAAAGCAGGGGCAGCCGTCGACCTGCCCGCAGCCGGAAGAGGAGAGTTCGCGGCAGCCGTGAGTGAAATCGTGATGCGGGCACCCGGGGAGCGCCCTGCGGAATCTTGAAATCAGATTGGAACTGCACTGGGTGGGTCGGCCGCACGCCGCCTCCACATCCATCCGCTCCGCACGATGACTTCGAGGGTCTTCGAGAAGATCGATTCGCGATCGCGGCTGGGGGTTGGTTTTGATCGCCGGCAGGATAGCGCGGACCTCGAATCCGGTCGGTCGGGCTTCTCACCGAGCAGGAACGCGGTCTCACGACCCAACAATTCATCCCCAAAGGGGTCGCGAATCCGAGTCGTACGACAGATCTGGTCAAAGTTCACACACCGAGATAGATGCCGTGGATATGCCACCCTACCTCCTGAGCCCGTGTGGCTCTGGAGCGAATCGGGGCCAGGTTCGAATCCAGCGCTACCAGCGCGGAGCACGCGCTGACGATCGATAGCGCGAACGCACCGGCGGTCGTGTGGGCCAAAGATGGGCTTCTGGGGGTTGGATTGGGAAGTTTGCTCGACTGGACGGCCGAGCATGCGGCGCCCGAATGCGGGATCGAGTTGAAGCTCGGGGTCGTCAACGATCCTCGGGCCAAGATTCAGATGGTCGAGTTTTCCGTGCTCGCTCGAATGACCAACGATGCTTCGAGCGTGGGTTTGGACGAATCCGAAACGTCCGACGAGGCACAAAAGGCGCTCTCGAACCTCGCATTCGAAACGGCCCGGGATGCCGCGAGCGCTCTCGGTGGCCGACTTCGGTTGGAGAGAGCCAGCCAGGGGCGCACGATCAGCCGACTGCGCGTCCCGCAGCCGACGACCCCTCACCCCTGAACATCATCAAGCGACTCGACACCGGGAACCCGCCAAGAGCGAGAACAATCGAAGCAGCCGTCGTCGGTGGACGTCGACGCCCCGGGTCGCGGTCAAGCTCGGCGGACCTCGACGCTTCAGTCCGCTTCGCGAACGACGTCGGCGCCGAGTGCGCGCAGCTTCTCGTCGACGCAGTCATATCCGCGGTCGACGATCTCCGCGTTCTGGACGATGCAAGGACGGCCTGTCGCACAGCAGGCCGCGATGATCATCGCCATCCCGGCCCGAATGTCGGGACTGCGCACGGTCTGTCCTCGAAGCTTCGACGGGCCCGTGATGATCACTCGATGCGGATCGCAGATGATCGCGTTCGCCCCCATTTGAACCAACGGATCCACGAAATACATGCGCCCTTCGAACATCTTCTCGAAGAAGAGAATCGTCCCTTCACTCTGCGTCGCGAGAACGAGAAACGGGCTCATCATGTCGGTCGGAAATTGAGGCCACGGGCCGTCGTCCACGTGGGGCACCGCGTCGCCGGCATCGGGTTGAATTCGTGGAGTCTGCCCACTCGGCATGACGATGCGGTCGGCCTTGATCTCGAGCTCGATGCCGAAACGTTCGAAGACGCGGTTCATCATCCAATAATGTCCGCGAACCGTGTCGTGGATCGTGATGCCGCCGCCGGTGGCCGCTGCCAGGGCGAGATAGGAGCCGACCTCGATGTGATCGGAAACGACGCGATGGGTCGCGCCGCCAAGGCGTTCGACGCCCGTAATGGTCAGCGTATTGGTATAGAGCCCTTCGATCTGGGCGCCCATCGAAGCGAGCATGCTCGCCAGGTCCATCACATGTGGCTCACTCGCCGCATTCCGGATCGTCGTCGTTCCTTTGGCGAGAGTCGCGGCCATCAGGATATGTTCGGTTGCGGTCACGCTCGCCTCATCGAAGAAGATCGTCGCTCCCTCGAGTCCGTCGCGTGCCGTGAACTCAAAATCGGTGTCGTCGACTTCAGCGCCCATCAGCCGAAGTCCGTAGAAATGCGGATCCAGCCGGCGGCGCCCGATTCCGTCGCCGCCCGGTGGATGGAGTTTGACTCGGCCCAGCCGATGCAGCAGCGGTGCAACGAAGAGCACGGAAGTGCGCACGCGCTCACACAATTCGGCGGGCAATTCCTGCTCGTTCAGATTCGCGGCACGAATCGCGATCCGATCCCCGACCCGCGAGACGTCCGCTCCGAGCCGACCGGCGATCTCCAGCATCACATCGACATCGCGAATCGATGGGACGTTTTCGAGCACGACTTCTTCGTCGCTGAGCAATGCGGCCGCGATCATCGGCAGGACCGCGTTCTTGCTGCCGCTAGCCCGAATCTCGCCCTGAAGCGGCCTCCCCCCGTGAATCACGAAACGACTCAAGCACACTCTCCTCTGTTACGTTGAGACCAGAACGGCGGCATGATCGCCGAAGCCATTCGTTCGAGCCAGAAAATCACCGTATGCGTCCAAACCACCCCAATCAAGAGCTTCAGAGAGATCCGTTGAATTGCCATCGGCAGAATGGATGCCTCATCTGTGAAATGGTTCACAGTGATCACGAGGAAGGTTGCGCAATCTGCACATCGCCCATCGCTACGCATTCTGCCATGGTGTCGGGACGCGTGGCGTTACTTTCGGAGCCAGTCAAGAACCATGAAAAACTGCAAGCCCGTTTATTCCCTCTTCGTCCTTTCTATTCTCGCTCTCTTCTTGGCGGGATGTGGCGGCAGCACAGGGCCCGAGATCAAACTTCCGCCCGAACCCCAAGCCGCCTCACAAGCCGACCTCGAGTCGCTGTTTAGCCAGATCTCGGTCCAACTCCAGAGCGCCAAGCCGGGTAGTGACAACGCGAGCCAGCTCGCCGGCCAGTTGAAGACGGTCGGCAGCGAATTGGCCCAGCGCGCCGCCGCCGTGGTACGAACGCGACTGTCCGAGGCGGGTCGAATCGAGGGACGTGTGCCCCTCGGCGCAATCGAACGCGAACTTGGAAGCCTTGACGAAATCGAACGATATGACGCCGACGTCCACCAAGAAATCTCCCGAGATCTCACACGAGAACTCGAGTCCACGAAGGCCGCGATCGACAGCCGAGAGCGAGAACTCATCGCCCTTTCCGAGGACCGCGTTCTCGCGCGCCTCCAACTGCTCTCCATGTTGTCGGCGCTTTCCGGAACGGGATCCCAGGACCAGGCGCGATATGCGCAAGAGCGTGATGGCATTCTTCGCGAAGTTTCGAAGGAAGCGGAAGAAGCGATCCGAAACGAAGACTACGAAAAGGCCCAGGACTTGTTGAACATCGTCCAGGAAGTCAATCCCGAGGACGAGCAGGCACGGCTGCGCAAATGCGAAGTCGACGGGAAGGTCGCGTGATCAAGCGCTTTGCGGATGCGCTCGAAACCGGTCGCCTGAGCCGCTCGATGACGCTACTGACCGATTTTTCAGCGACCGATTGTTTCGACGAAATCAGAGAGGGCCTCGCCGAATCTGCAGAACCGATCGTCGAGGCCTTCGGCCTGCTCGGCGAGGAAGCCACGACAGCCAAGAAATCGAATGTCGCCTATCAGCGCTACCGCGATACGCAGACGATTTCGACCCTTCTTTTGGACGAAGAGGGCGACCTCCCGGGGATCGATTCGTTTCTCGGCCAACTCGCCGAATCCTACGACCAGGCCTTTGAGGCCGGGGAATACGGAGTCGCCTGAGGATATCTAAATGTAATGACCGAACTCGGCCCGACAACGCCGAAGATTCGACAGAGCCTGCGCAAGACCAAGGACGAAGTTCGTCGACGCGCAGTGCGCGGACTCACGGTCTATCCCTTCGAAGACACGAAGACCTCGACCGCCAAGGTCGGAGTCGCCGTGGCTTCGAACGTCAAACAGCATCTCTTTCGAACCATTCCCGGCGACGTTCGCATCGTCGAACGCGAACAACTCGAACGTATCCTCGACGAGTGCAAGCGCAGTGGAACCTGTGACTCCCTCGGTGCGGCCGATTTCATCATCCAGGGGACCATCCTCGATGCAAAGGTCGAGACCTCCGAGAAGAACGGCAGCGAGACCCATCGCGTCGTGACGGGAAGCGAGACGATCACGAATCCCGAGCACACACAGTGGTCACAGCTCCGCGAGAAGGAACGACAGAACAACCCGGAGCCCTCGCGCACGATTACGCGTGATGTCACCGAAGACGTGACGATCGAGGTCACGAGCGTGCGCAAGGTCGGCATCATCGCAGTCGCCTATAGCGTGATCGAAGCCAGTACCGGCGACTATCTCTTTACCGACTCGATCCAGACCAAGCAGACTTTTCAGGACGAAGGACGCCAGGGTATCGTTCTCGGCAACTTCAAGCAGGAGACCGACTTCGTCGAACTTCCGCCGGACATCGAAATCCTGTCCGGCGAAGGCGGACTGTCCGACAAGATCTCAGACGAAATCGGCGAGAAGCTCGTCAACTTTCTCGAGAATCCCGAAGATGAATACGCGGAGAACGCAAAGCGCTTCGTAGACGAAGGCGACTTCATCGGCGCGGCACAACAAGCCGCCTACGCGATTGTCCTGCGCGAGATCAAGTCGAAGGAGCTTGGCACGCTGCGGGAAGAACTGAAGCACTACGCGATGGAGAGTCCAGCCCTCTAACGCGGGCGCGCGTCAGCGCGAAAGGCCTGACTCAGTCGCCGCAATCCCCGGATGGGTCGGGTCCGCCTTCTTCGCGCGGGCCAGATAAGTTCGTGCTTCGGTCAGATTGCCTTGGCCGGCAGCAGAATCGGTCAGACGAAGGTATCGATCCGCGATCGCTCGAAGCCCATCCTTCGCTTTTGTATTTCCTGGATCCAGAGCAAGCACTTGCCGATAGCGGTCGTAGGCGTTGTCGTTGGCAGGAGACATCAACCGGTTGTCCGCCAGGGCGAGTCTGGCGTTGATCAACTTGCCGCTGATCTTGTTCAAATCGCTTGCTGTTAGTTTGCGCGGCCTCGGCTTCGCCGGCTTGACCTCCGCCACGACTGCGGCAGGCTCGACCCGCACAACCGGATTCGGAACCGGCGCGACCGGCGGCTCTTCGATCAGCGCGCTTCGCGAAGTACCTGGGGTGACGCCGGCGGTTCCCAGGGTCGAGTCGCCGCCCAGCCCGAGATAGAGCCCACCACCGATCACGAGAAGAGCCGCCGCAGCAATCCCTGCAAAAAGTCGCGTCTGCTCTTTCGAAAGCCCGCTCTTCGATCGGCCGGTGGCCGGAGCAGTCGCATAACGACCTGGGTCCGTCGCACCCTCCATTCCGCCGGGCACCACGAAGAGTCGATCGATATATTTCGGACGATCTTCCGGATCGAGCGCCAGCAGCGGCGCGATGGCGGATCGAAGACCGATCGGAATTTCGTCGGGCAGGGAGTCGAAGCTGCGACGCGCGTCGACCGCCTCCATCACCGTGGTTCCCATGCCGAGGGGTCGGCCGAGCGCCGCAGCGATCAGGACCAATCCAAGACTGTAGAAGTCGGAGCGGCCGTCAATCTTGCCGCTGAAGAAGCCAAGCTGCTCCGGAGAGGCATAGGAGAGCTTGCCCTTGAAGCCATCGATGATCGTGCCCTTCTCCCTCCTGGAGGATTTTTGCGATGCCGAAATCGATGAGCTCGGCTTCCTGAACGCGCCCGTTGGGCAGGACGATATTGTCAGGCGAGACGTCTCGATGGATGACACCCTTTCGATGCGCCGCGCTCAGGCCATGCGAGACGCGGGCGCCGAGGACGGCCACATCGTCCGGCGAGAGGGGGCCGTCGTTCATCTTCTTCGAGAGCGGAATACCTTCGATCATTTCCATGATCAGATAGACACGACCCGCCTCATCTGAAAGCAAATCGTGGCAATGCACGACCGCGGGATGGCGAACCGCCAGCAACGCCTTTGCTTCTCGATAAAAGAACTCGCTCGCACCCTTTTTCTGGGACAAATCGGCGTGCATGACCTTGATCGCGCGATGCTCTTCGAGCCGCCGATGACGAGCGCGATAGACCTCGCCCATCCCTCCGACACCCAGCACGTTGATGATTTCGTACTCGCCGAACAGGACGGTGCCCGGTATCAGTCCGCGAGAGTTGTCGATGGGCGTAGGCGGCGGCGCCTGACGCGGTTGCGGCATCGCGGCTTCCGCATTGGGCGATCCGACGGAATCAGAGGCTGCGGAGGGAGGTGAGGTCTTGTCGTCCGTCGTCTCGAGCGCGCGCGTTTCGCCGGGGCGTTCGGCAGGGTCGTCGTCGATCACGGGCGGACCGGGGGAATCGAGGACACGGGTGGCGATGAATTCCTGGGACGGATTTCCGTCCTCCTCGGTCGCCGCTCGCATCACCAGTGGGTTCGGTCGTCCTCGTCAACGAGAACGGTCGCGACTTCGGAAACGGGTTCCGGCGTTTCGAGAACGGCGCCTGCGTCATCGTCCTCGACCGGGCGCTTCGCGTCGTCCGCGAGCGGTTCGTCCTGCGAATCCGATCCCTTGCCCTCGGTCATCTCGTACTCTGCCTCCGAACCGGATCGGCTGGCGAATTCGCGTCCATCCGACTCGCCGGCTCGACAACCCAGCCACCGTGTCGGTCATCCGGCCGGACGGATGAAGCGACCCCGCGCAGCGCCGTCGAGCTAGTCCCCGACCGTAATCGAGATTCGCTCGGAAGCGAGCGGAGGATCATGAGGAATGTGCAAGTGGTCGCCGAGAAGGAGTTGAAGCGTGTGCGGCCCCGCCGAGAGTTCCAGAGTCACCTCCGTCTGACCCTTTCCGAAATGACGATAGTGATCGCTCGCGGGAACCGGCAGATTGGAAGGAGGGAGTTCGGCGTCGATGATCAAATGATGATGGCCCGTGTCTTGTTTTGCGATGCCGGCTGGTGCCACCCCCATGCCCGCAAGACCGAAACGGATCACCAGGGGTGAGGAGACGGTCTCACCGTCTTGGGGCGCAATGAAATAGACCTGCGCCTCGTCGGGTCGCGAGCTCTTGGGTATCTCGGCATTTGCGATGCTCAAACCCGCCGCGATCAGCAACGACACGCCAAAGCAGAACCAACCGCCGATTCGACCCTTCGCTCCGAAACCAATGAATGGACGCTTCACGATTTGATCCCCTTCCCGATCGACTCTCGCCGATCCATGGTTGCTGTCCCGTGGTCCCGAAACTCTACCGCGAGCCGAATCCGAAGACACCATCCAACGCAGTCATCGGTCGGCGAGACCGCTCGAATCAGGTCCACCTGCGCAGAGGGGCGGCGGGCCTCATCGGCTTGCTATGGTGGACCCACGCCGCCAGGATCGAGGCCAAGACGCCGCAGGCGTGGACTTCGCCGACTCCCCATCCGGAGCCCAGTGCGGCGCTCGAATCGAAGTAATTGGAGTCAGTATGCGGATCGGTGATCTCAAGGGTGAGAAGATTGGAATTTGCGTTTCTGGAGGTCTCGACAGCAAGTCGGTCACCGCACGCTTGCTCGATGATGGGCTCGATGTCGTCGGTTTCACGGCGGATCTCGCCCAGCCCGACGAGGAGGACATCGAGGATATCCCGCGGCGAATGGCGGCGACCGGCGTGTCGACACGAGTCGTCGACCTGCGCTCCGCCATGGCCAAGGCGGCAATGCTCGTCGTGAAGGCCCAGGCCCGATACGACGGGGGCTATTGGAATACCACGGGCATCGCGCGCGCGGTCACGGTTCACGGCCTGCTCGAATCGATGCAAAGCGAGGGCTGTACGGTCCTTGCGCACGGCGCGACGGGCCGAGGAAACGATCAGCTCCGCTTCGAGCGATACACGAATGTCCTGGCGCCCGACATGATGGTCTACGCCGCCTGGCGCGATCCCGATCTGCTCGAGCAATTTCCCGGCCGAAAGGAAATGGTCCGCTATCTCCAGGGCAAGGGCATCGAAGCCTCGACGGGGCCCGCCAAACGCTATTCGACGGACGCGAATATCGCCGGCCTCTCCCACGAAGCGGAGGACCTCGAGAGTCTCGAGACCCCGGCCACGATCGTCGAACCGACGATGGGTGTCTGGCCGCAGGACGCTCCGGATCGGGTCGAGACCGTTTCGTTGCGTTACGAGAAGGGCATCTGCGTTGAATTGAATGGCAAGTCGCTGAACGCGCTCGACATGCTGACCGAAGCCAATACGGTCGCGGGGCGAAGCGGCGTCGGAATCGCCAATGCGCTGGAAAATCGCATCATTGGAACCAAGGGGCGCGGCGTCTACGAGGCTCCTGGAATGGAATTGCTGGGCACCGGGCTCGGCGCCATTTATCAGGCCATGCTCGATCGGCGCGCGAACATGCTCTTCCAGCAGCTCTCGAAGCTCGTCTCGGACCAGATCTATGACGGTCGCCTTTTCGACCCCGCTC
>CAWLAJ010000142.1:0-10699 GCA_963854795.1 Deltaproteobacteria bacterium UBA4427
CTCGCGTGCTCACCGACTTCAGGCGCTACCCCACATGCGAACGTGCGGGGGCTCGTCCTCGAGCCAACGGCCGCGAACGCGAACGGCGCGATGGCCGAGCACCCTCGCCCGGATGTTTCTCGTGCACGGGGTCGTAGCCGAGGGCCGCGCAATCATCGGCGACCCGCTGTGCGATTTCCCGAAACGACTGGTTCTGATTGACCGCATCCTCCACTCAGACTCGCTGTTCGAGCAGGGCGCGCATCATGACTGCATGGTCGAGATTCGGACCGAATGAAAAGCTGTAGCTGGTATCGACCAGAAAGCCGTCGAAGAGCGGTGCGCCATCGAGGATGACGGCGTCTCCCTGTTTCAGTTTCACGTCGCGGGAAAAGAAACTTCCGATTCCCCAACGTCCCGGCAGACCGGTTCGCTTCCCGAAGAACGCGACGGGAAGATGAAAGAAATTCCCGGTACCGGCCTTTCGGTAGCGATCGAAGAGTTCCGTCGCGACTTCTTTTTCGCTGATGCCTTCGCTCAACTCCGCCGCAAGTTCTTCCTGAATCCGAAAACAGGTCTGCTGCAAGACCCGAAATCGATCGACTTCGGAAACCGAAAATCCCTTGGCTTTGACGAACATCGATTCTCTCTTTTCTACCGGACGAACTCGACGAGGCCGCTCGCCTCGATATCGGGAAGATCGTGGGATACGAGGACTGTCATGTCGACGTTCGAATCGAGCCCGGCAAACCACTGCCGCAATTCTTCGGTCCGAGCCGTATTCTCCGGCACCATCAGATAGCTGTAGAGGAAGCCCTTCCCAGTGTTGCTGAGCAGATCGGCTTTCGAGTTCGCGATATCGCCGGAAAGCAGCCAGATTCGATCCTTCGCCGCAACCACGAAGAGCGTCGAGCCGGGCGTGTGGCCGCCAAGCGCTACGACACCGAGGCCCGGAAAGCCGTCGACCTCCATCAGCTTCCCCTCCGTGAGTCCGCCTGTCGCCAAACAGGAGTCGGCCACGATCGCCGCCGCCTCCGTCGTATTGAAGTTGTGAAGTTCCGCCTGCCAGGATGTCTGATAGACCGAGGCACCGGCGCCCCGTAGTTCGCAGAAGGGAACGGTGCCCTGCGCGTGATCGATGTGCAGATGGGTGTAGGCGACACCCTGGACCCGCGTCGTGGCCTCGCCGAGAAGGTCAGCGACGGTTCCATGCAGCACGGCTTCTTCGGCGCCCAACGCCGTCTCCATCAACCGCCCGAATTCGATCGCATTGGCCCGGTCCATTCCAGCATCGATCATGAACAGGTTGCCGTTGGGCCACTCGGCAAGGAAGACAGTGTGACCGAGACGCCCGGCCGGGAGTCGTTGGCTCGAAGTATTGATATAGCGGAGACGAACCGGTCCGTTCTCGACCGTCGAGAGCGCACGCAACTCTGCATGGCTCGGTAGTTCTGGCTCGACTCCGCGAATTTGCAGGTGTGCGGGGATCAGGAGAATCGCGAGTAGCGCGACGCCGACGATCACGACGCCTCCGAGAATTTTCGACAACAAACGCATGACGGGCTCCCGTGAGTCCATCGGTTATGGACTCGATTGCGAAGTCCGCGATCATATCAGCTAGGGCCGCGACTGGAGTAGGCCATCACGAAAGGGAAGCAAGCATGAGCCGTGTCCGTTGGCACCTTGCCCTCATCAGCCTCGTGCTCCTGTTGAGCTCTTCGCTCGCCTACTCTTCGGACGATGTGACACCCTGCACCCGAACGACCCACCCAGCCAAGTAGATGAAACGGAGCCCACCGTGTCCAACAATGAAACCTCGACGCTCGCCGCGGCAAAGCCAAACCGATCCGTGATCGTGGACGGGCTTGGCCGCCTGCCGCAGTTCTCACATGCCACCGTGGCCGGCGACCTGATCTTCGTGTCGGGGACCCTGGGTACGCAGGGCGCTTCCTTCGATCTCGCACCGGGCGGAACCGGGCCGGAGACGACGCAGACGCTGAAAAACATCGAGACCATCCTCAGAGCGGCCGGCGCCGAGCTTTCCGACATCGTAAAAGTCAGCGTCTACCTCGCCCTTATGGATTCGTTCCGAGAAATGAACAAGGCGTACTCCGAATTCTTCGGTGACGAACCTCCCGCGCGCATCACGGTCGGAGGGGCTGGACTCGCGCTTGGGGCCGCCGTCGAAATCGAATGCATCGCGAGGATCGCGCCGAACTAACGCCGGCGATCGGCGAGACGTTGGCCAGTGTCCTTCCGGGGCATGCTCGCAGAATCAGTGATTCACCGCGGGCGCAGATCTACATGGGTCCGTTGTAGACCTCGAAGAAGCGCCCCATGGCTTCGGCGGGAAGCGTGAGATTCGCGTCTCGGTTCGTTCGCACACAGACGACCGCCGGCTGATTCGAGGCGCGCGCCTTCTCGAGGACCGGCGCGAGGTCTTCTGTGCGATCCACATAGAAGCCCAGACAACCGAGACCCTCGCCAACGCGATCCCAGCGGACTTCGCCCATCTCCGTTCCGAAAGTTCGGCCGTAGCGCGCCTTCTCATTGGGCACTTCCATGGTCCACGAGCCGTCCGCACAAACGACCGTCGTCACAGCGATTCCCTCTCGCGCGGCGGTCTGCATTTCCATGATGTTGAAGCCGGCCGCGCCGTCGCCGGTCACACAGACGACATCGCGTTCCGGGCTCGACAGCTTCGACCCGATCGCGGAGGGAATCCCGGTGCCCAACATTCCGAGCTCGAGAATGTTGTGATACGAACGTGGCCCGGTCGCGGGCAAGGCAAAAGCGCCCCACAACGAAGTATTCCCGCCGTCCACCGCATAGATGGCATCGCACCCGAAGACCTCGCCGACCGCCCGCATGACATGAGCCGGATGTACGCCCTCTCCCGACCACTGTGCAACGCCTTGCATCCAGACTTCGCGCGCGTCCGCATCGACCCCGCGATAGCGTGCCAGATCCGCCGCCTTCTCTCGCTCGATCCCACGAGCCTTCAAGCAGTCGATCAGTCCTTCTAACGATGCACGAGCATCGGCCACGATTCCGAGCGCCACCGGCCGCGACACGCCGATATGTCGGGGATCGACATCGATCTGGATGAGCTTCTGGGAATCGGGATCGCCCCAATATTTATCGAAGGGCAGATCGAGATTGCCGAGCCTCGATCCCACCACGAGTACGACATCCGATTCCTTTCGGACGAGATCCCCGCCTTCGCCAAAGCCGAATACGAATTGATCGTGATCGCGCGGGAAGACGGAACGTCCAGCCATCGTCGTCAGAACCGGACAGCCGAGACATTCGGCCAGGGCGAGGAGTGCGTCATTCGCGTCCGCACGATCGACACCGGCCCCAGCCATGATCGCGGGCCGTTCCGCATTTGCGAGCAGATCGGCCGCCTGATCGAGCTGTGATTGACTCGGTTGCCCCGGACCCACTCGGTAGCGCGCCGGTTCGACCAGAACGAGTTCCGCTTCGTCAAAGGTGTCGTACATGACCGGACCCGGGATTTCCAACTGGACGGGACCCGGTCGGCCGGCCCACATCTCTCGAAACGCAAGACGCGTCACTTCGGCGATCCGATTACGATCAAAGATCGGCGCGCCCCATTTGACCGCGGGTGCAAAGACCTGAAGTTGATCCTGGCCCTGAAACGTCGCCGGGGTTGCGGGATAGACGATGCCCAGACGATGTTGAGAAGTAATCGCAACGACAGGGATCCCTTCGTGCCTCGCCGTGATCAAACCGGGCAAGAGATTCGCCGAGCCGGGACCGGGATTGCCTAACACTGCGGCCACTTTTCCAGTCGACTTGTAGAGGCCTTCGGCCATGTG
The DNA here is from genome assembly GCA_963854795.1 of Deltaproteobacteria bacterium UBA4427. Classification (GTDB taxonomy): domain Bacteria; phylum Myxococcota_A; class UBA9160; order UBA9160; family UBA4427; genus UBA4427. The sequence continues at coordinate 3,822 of CAWLAJ010000142.1, forward strand.
GACGGCGCCCGCTTCGTGGCGCACCGGGACGAAACGAATTCCATTGCCTTCGAGGGCCGCCAGCAGCGGATCGATTTCGGGACAAGGAAGGCCAAACACGAATCGAATGTCTTCTTGTGCGAGACATCTTGCCAGGGCCTCGCCTCCGGTGATCTGTGCCATTTTCGTCTCCTCTTTGCTCATCCGATTGCTCGAACCGGCGCCGCCGGTTCCCGGGTGTTGGCGTAGCACCCCCAGGCGCGCACGGCCACGAATCCAAGCTTCGAGTCGCCCAGGCTCCGGACCCGCCACGGGACACGCAACAAAGAATTGCAAGCCAGACGCCCCACATCGCATACTCTAGAAGGCCCCGAATCCTGGAGGCTCCATGAAAAAGTCCTCACCGATCTTGGCACTCTCCCTTCTTCTGCTGATCGGATTTCTCGGACCCGTCGGCTGTGGGAGTTTCAAGCGCTTTCTCTATGAGGGCATCGGTCGGGACGATTGGCAGAAGCCCGATCAAGTGGTCAGCACCTTGGCGATCTCGCCTGGCGATCAGATCGCCGATCTCGGTTCGGGGGGTGGCTATTTCACCTACCGGTTTGCGGAGGCCGTGGGACAAGGTGGACAGGTCTACGCCATCGACGTGGACGAATCCCTGCTCGCGTATATTGAAGACCAGGCCGAAGAACGCGGCCTCCCTCAAATCACGATCGTTCATTCGCCGGAAGACGGCTTGGGAATTCCAGACGATTCCGTCGACATGATCTTTCTCTCGAACGTGTTCCACCACCTGCCCGATCAGACAAAGTATTTTCGTCGTGCGACCAGCGCGCTTCGAATGGGCGGCCGACTCGTCGTCGTCGAGTTTCGCGGCGATGGCTTCCCGCCCGGTCATGACACGACGCCCGAGGACATTCGCGAAAAGCTGAAGGCCGCAGGCTATGTGTTAGGCGAATCGCACGAGTTCCTGGAAAAGCAGAGTTTTCAGATCTTCGTACTCCCGGACGACCCCGGGAGCTGAGGAGCCGCCATGGGCCGCATTCATCTCTTCGAGCTCGAAGACCAACCGTGGCTACCCGCGACGATACGCGACGCCGGTACGGCCTATCTCGAATTTGTGGCCAGGCTCGGGCATCTCGGAGAAACGGTCGCGCCGATGCTGTCGGAGGCACTCCACCGTTCGAGCGAAGATCGAATCGTCGATCTCTGCTCGGGCGGTTCCGGCCCCCTGCCCTCCGCACTCGCCGCAATCGAACAGAGCGAAGAACTCAAGGTCGAGGCCGTTCTCACGGACCTCTACCCGAACAAGAACGCGTTCGAGAAGATCGCTGCCGAGCATCCTGCGATTTCCGCCCGCTATGAGTCCGTCGATGCCACGGCCGTCCCGAACGATCTCAAGGGTCTGAGAACGCTGTTCAGCGCGCTCCATCATTTCCGTCCCGAAATCGCGAAAAAGATTCTTCGCAATGCGGTCGAGGATCGTACACCGATCGCCGCCTTCGAAGTCATCGGTCGCCATCCCGTGGCCGTGCTCAGCATGCTATTCGCGCCGATCGTGTCGCTCTTTGCGATCCCGTTCCTGCGACCGTTCCGGTGGAGCTGGATCCCGTTGAGCTATCTTATCCCGGTGATTCCAATCTTAATCGGCTGGGATGGCCTCGTCTCCTGTCTTCGCTGCTATAGCGAAGACGAGCTGCGCGACCTTGTCGAAGATATTCCGTCGGAAGATTACGACTGGGAGATCGGTCCTCTAGAAATTCCGAGCGCTCCGTTCGCGGGAACCTATCTGATCGGGACGCCGCGTTCGGAGAACGCATGAATCGAAATACCCGCCGAGCCTTGAGGATCCGGCGCGCCGTGACATCGGGACTGGCTTCGGTCTTGTTCACATCCGCTTGTGGTATCGCAAACCTTGGACCGGGCGCCGAGACTCCATCACTGCCTGCTTCCCAACCGGGCGCGCATCCGCCGCCCGGCGACCCGAGCCATTTCGCACTCGGCCGAACGCCGACCGCGCAAGAGATCGCTGCCTGGGATATCGACATCATGCCCGATGGCGCGGGCCTCCCAGAAGGCTCCGGAACGGTCACCGACGGTCGCGCGCTCTACATTCAACAATGCAAACAATGTCATGGTCTCGAGGGTGGAGGCGGGCCCTTCGACCGGCTCGCGGGCCGTCTCCCGGATGAATCCTTCCCCTTCGCGCTCGACCCGCTCGCAAAGCGCACGATCGGAAATTACTGGCCCTATGCGACGACAATCTTCGACTACACCCGACGCTCGATGCCCATGAACCGGCCGGGCTCGCTCGGCGACGACGACGTCTACGCACTCACCGCCTATCTGCTCTACTTGAACGATCTCGTCGCTGAAGACGCAACTCTCGACCGCGAGTCGCTGCCGAAGATCGTGATGCCTGCGCACCATCGATTCACGCCCGACGACCGTCGCGGAGGGCCGGAGATTCGATGAAGAACGACGACTCGTCGAAGAACGCGGACTGGACGCGCCGCCAGATACTGGCAGCGCTCGCGGCAAGCGCGGGTACAGCCGTGGCGGGCGTGAGCCAGGCCAAGGAGATCGCCAAGGACCCCACGAAGATCCCGGGCGCGGGGGCCTCGAAGCTCGGCGCGCGCTCGAATTTCGAGTCCCCTGAGCGAATCGCAGCCTTTGGTGTCATTTCAGGAACGCCTCTGCATGAACTCCATGGAACGCTGACCCCCTCTGACCTTCACTTCGAGCGACATCACGCCGGAATTCCGAGCATCGATCCGGGAAGCCATGAACTCTTGATCCATGGCCTCGTCGAACGCCCGTTGAAACTCACGCTCGCCGATCTACTCCGCTTCCCGGCCGTCTCGCGCATCGCGTTTCTCGAATGCTCTGGCAACCTTCAAATCGATGCTGGCGAAGAAACGACACCACAAAATCTGTGCGGCCTGACGAGCCAGAGCGAATGGACCGGCGTCGCGCTCTCGACGCTACTGCGCGAGGTCGGCCTACGACCGAACGCGCAGTGGCTGCTTGCCGAGGGCTCGGATGCCGCGGTGCTCTCGCGTTCGATTCCGATCGAAAAAGCGATGGACGACGCGATCGTCGCGTACGCGCAAAATGGCGAAGCACTCCGGCCGGGCCAGGGATACCCGATTCGGCTCTTTCTGCCCGGATGGGAAGGCAACGCGAACGTCAAGTGGCTCCGCCGAATCGAAGTCTCCGACCGCGCCTTCATGACGAGAGAGGAAACGTCGAAATATTCGGAGCCGATCAAGGGCGGAACGATCCGCGCATTCAGTTTTACGATGGATGCTCGCTCGGTCATTACCACACCGACCTATCCGCAGAGTCTAGAGCGCGGTTGGCACGAGATTCGTGGCCTCGCCTGGAGCGGCCGTGGCCGGATCACGAAAGTCGAAGTCAGTGTCGACGGCGGACGAAATTGGCAAGACGCGCGCCTGGCAGGACCGGTTCTCACCAAGGCCCACACACGATTTACGCTGCCCTGGAAATGGGCGGGGGGTACGGCCGAACTTTCGAGTCGCGCAACCGATGAGACGGGCTATGTCCAGCCGACTCGGCGCGCGCTCATCGACGCACGCGGCGCGGGTTCCATTCCCTATCACTTGAATCCGATCGTCTCATGGCTGGTCGAAGCCGATGGACGCATGCTCTACAAGGCGGAGCCCTGGGGCTGAGCGCGCTTGCGCGACTATTCCACCCAGAAGTGCGGATTCCAGGCGACTTCCCAGAGAAATCCATCCGGGTCCTTGAAATAGCCCGAGTATCCGCCCCAGCTGACTTCCTGCGCGGGCTTGATGACCTCGGCGCCCGCTGCCTCGGCTTCACGGATCGTCTCGTCGACCAATTCTCGTGTCTTGACGTTATGCGCGAGCGTGAATCCTCGAAATCCAGAACCCGACGCGTCGACGGTTGCATCTTCGGCCAGCTTCTCTCGCGGATAGAGCGAGAGCCAGGTCGATCCCGTCTCGAAGAAGGCGATCCCCTCCGGACCGTCTCGCAACGGAAGACCGAGGCCGTCGCGGTAGAAAGCGATCGAACGGTCGAGGTCCTCGACACCGAGAGCAATCAAAGTAATTCGTGGTTCCATCGCGCCATTCTAAGCGAAGCTTCGCGGTCGGACTGCAATCATGGACACCTCCACAGCAAATCATCGAAATTGCTAGGGTTCTCGCTGCCCGTGAACGGATGCGAATCGACAAGGTCGATCGTCATCCCATCAAGAAATCGGCAATCGTTGGGGAGAATCCGTTCATGAAGGTCGGCGTGCTTCAGTTCTTTGGTTGGCGTGATCGGAGCGTTCCTCTCGAAGACGTCTACCACCGCGCGCTCGAACGAATCAAGATCATGGACCAGACGGGTTACGACGCAGTCTGGTTGGCCGAACATCATTTCAGCAGTTACAGCATTTGCCCGTCCGTACACATGATGGGCATGCATGTCGCCGGAATCACCGAAAATATTCGAATCGGAACCGCGGTGACTCTCGCAGCGTTCTACCACCCGCTTCGCATTGCGGAGGAAATTGCGCTGCTCGACCTCTTTTCGGGCGGACGCGTCAACTGGGGCGCCGGCCGCGGCTTCGATCCGGTCGAGATGGCGGTCTTTGGCGTCGATCCCGCCGAAAGCTCGGAGCGCTTCAGGGAAGCCGTCGAAATCGTCGTGGCGGCGTGGTCGAACGAACGCCTGACATGGAAAGGCAAATTCCACGACTTTGAAAACGTCGAAGTCCTTCCCAAACCGAGCCAACGTCCCCATCCGCCGGTCTGGGTCGCAGCCAGCTCTCAGGGCGCCGTCGACTGGGCCGGGTCCAAGGGTCTATCGATCTTGATGGACCCTCATTCCGCCCATGGCGAGATCGGCCGAAAGCGAGCCGAGTATCAGATCGGCCTGGAAAAGGCGGGCCACGAGACGACGGGGCGCGAGATTCCGATGGCGCGACTGATGGCCATCGCCGAGACCGACGAAGAAGCCGCCGCCGTCGCGGAACGCGGCGCCCTTTTCACCTCTCGCTACGTCCCAAAGCAAGCGATCGCGAGTTTTCGGTCCGACGGTCGAATGCTCGAACCCGCCGAGCACTACATGGACGATGTCATCATCCACGGCAGCCCGGAGCGCGTCGTCGACACGCTGCGAAGACTCGAAGAAGAGATCCGGCTCGACTACCTGCTCTTGTCTCCGCTCAGCGACAAGACCTTCGAGCTCTTCACCGAGAAAGTCCTGCCTCACATCCTCGACTGACAACCCTCGCGAGTCCCGAGCTAGCTGTCGAGTTCTTCGCGATTGCGAAAATGATCAAGGGCTTCGGGGTTGGCGAGGGCTTCGACGTTCTTGACTTCGCGGCCAGCAACGATGTCGCGGACGGCGAGTTCCGTGATCTTGCCGCTGCGTGTTCGCGGAATGTCCTCGACTTCGAGAATTCTCGCTGGAACGTGTCGGGGCGACGCGTTCTTCCGGATGCGGGTGCGGAGTCGGGCCTGCAGTGCGTCGTCGAAAATCGCTCCCTCGGACATTTTCACGAAGAGAACGACCCGAACGTCGCCCTCCCAACTCTGTCCGATCGCAATCGCCTCCAGGACTTCCTCGAAGGATTCGACTTGTGAGTAGATCTCGGCGGTTCCGATCCGGACTCCGCCGGGGTTCAAGACCGCGTCCGAGCGACCGTGAATCACGAATCCATGCGATGGAGTCTCGAGACACCAGTCGCCATGGCACCAGACGTCGCGATAGCGCTCGAAATACGCCGCGCGATAGCGGGCTCCGTCCGGATCGTTCCAGAATCCAACGGGCATCGAGGGGAAGGGACGCGTGCAGACGAGTTCTCCAGCAACGCCCTCGACGGGATTTCCCTCATCATCGAAGACCTCGACCTGCATGCCGAGTCCCGCGCACTGAATTTCTCCGCGGCGAACCGGAAGCGTCGGATTCCCGAGCACGAAACAGGAGACGATGTCCGTTCCGCCAGAGATCGACGCGAGATGAATGTCGGATCTGACCTCACGGTAGATATAGTCGAAGCCCTCGTCGCCGAGCGGCGACCCCGTGGAGAGAATCGATCTCATCGCGGTCAAATCGAATTCCCGCCCCGGCGATACAGAGGCTTTGGCGGAGCTATCGATGAATTTCGCGGAGACACCGAAGACGTTGACGCGCTCGTCCTCGGCCAGTTTCCAGAGACGTCTGGCATCGGGATGGAAGGGCGAACCATCGTACAAGATCAGCGTCGCCCCGCTCGCAAGACCGGTCGTGAGCCAATTCCACATCATCCATCCGCAGGTCGTGAAATAGAAGAGTCGGTCGTCCGGACGAAGATCGACGTGAAGGCGCTGCTCCTTCAAATGCTGGAGCAGCGTACCGCCCGCGCCATGGACGATGCACTTTGGTTTTCCGGTCGTACCGGAAGAAAAGAGGATGTAGAGGGGATGATCCATCGGCAGGCGTTCGAAGGAAAACGACGGTGCTTCACTTCCAGAGAGGATCTCGTCGAGCCAAACGGGTTCGACTCCACCGATTCGACCGATCGCACGTTCAGAATCGGCGGAAGCCTCGACAATTCCTGCATAGGGGACGACCACGCAGGACTCGACACTGGGTAGTGCTTGGAGGATCTCGGCGACCGGCGACAACGTATCGACGCGTCTTCCATTGTAATCGTAGTAGTCGACGCAAAAGAAGATCTTCGGCTCGACCTGTGAAAATCGATCGACCACCCCATCGACACCGAAGTCGGGAGAGCAGGAAGACCAGATTCCGCCCAGCGAACTCGTCGCCAACATCGCCACGATGGTCTCGGGAATATTGGGCAGACAAGCGGCGACACGATCTCCCACGCCGACACCCTGGCCACGGAGCCAAGCGGCTACGCGTGCGACCCGATCGTG
>CAWLAJ010000143.1:0-10572 GCA_963854795.1 Deltaproteobacteria bacterium UBA4427
AACTTCGACCTCGACGAGAAACTTGAGCAACTCGCCAAGGTTCCCAAGGCAATTCGCCTGGCGGTGGTATCGGTTTTGCTGGTCGCGCTCGGTGCAGGCTATTGGTTCTTCTCGTACGAACCCGCGCAGGTGCAACGCGCAGCGATGATCGCCCGTTCTCAGGAGCTTCAGCGAACGTTGAACAATGCGCGATCGGTCGCCGATAATGTCGCAGGCTTCGAGGCCGAAGTGGCCGGTCTGGAACGGGATCTGGATCTCGCTCTCAAGCAGCTGCCGAACCGAAAGCAATTCGAAGATTTGCTCCAGGACATCAGTACGGCTGGTAAGAAAGTGGGCGTCATGATCAAGTCGATTGATCGAGACAGGGAGATCCCACGAGATTTCTACGCGGAAGTCCCCTTCGAGATAGAACTCGAAGGGACTTATCACGACTTGGCGAGATTCTTCGAGATGGTCGCCAACCTGCCGCGAATCGTGAACATGGGCGGCATGACGATCAAGGTCGTCAAGGAAAGCCGGCAGTCCACCCGGCTCAAGGTGACCGGTATGGCAACGACCTTTAGATTCCTAAGCGATGAGGCCTGAGTTCATGAATGAGCGAGCCCTGAAGCGGGGAGCTGCGATGAAAACGAAAAGGGCAGTGGCGTCTTTACTCGTGCTGAGTCTCGCCTTTGTGGCGGTCGGCTGCGGGGATGAAGAACAGATCGGGACCCCGACGACATCCGAGTTTCTCAAGGAGCGCGAGAATCTCGCCAACCGCGCACTCGCGAAGCCCAAACCCGCGACGCCAGCGAGCACAACGGCAGAAGAGGCAGCCGGCGCATCCGAGAACACCGGCTACGCATCAGGGGAGCGAGACTATTTCTACGATCCGCGGGGCAAGCGCGATCCATTCCGATCCTTCCGATTCGTCGAGACCGATGATGAGTCAAAGGCCACGGCATTCGGGCCCTTGGGCGATTTTGAACTTGGACAGCTCGAGTTGTCCGCCGTGATTTGGGATGCCATGCACCCGCGCGCATTGATTCTCGATCCGGGCGGACGGGCGTACATCATTCACGAAGGTTCACAGATCGGGAAGAACAGTGGGCAGGTGATTCACATCGGCGACAACCTCGTCCTGGTCAAAGAGACCTACGAAAATCTTGAGGGTGAACAAACGACGAAGGACGTGGAATTGCGGATTCGTCTGAGGCAGGGAGGGTGAGCTCAATGGTCAATCCGAATAGCGGATGGCTTGGTGGTTTGATTCAGGTCGGAGGTGCATCGCTGATTGCGGTGGTCTTCGCCTGGGGGTGTGCAACGCCGACTGTGCCAGACGGTGCGGAAACGGGTGCATCGGCTGCGATGGTTCAGACCATCGGAGATATTTCCGTCTGGCGGGATGGCGCGGATAGCGTCATCTGGCTGGAGGGATTGGTCGATCCGATCTATTGGGTGTCGAACCCTACCGATTCGAATCTGATCGTGATCGATCTGGTCGGCGTCGAACAGGCAGGGGTTGACGGCTTGATCGACGCGACGAGCCAGCATGATGGCCAGATCGCGGCCTACGATGGCGTCGTGGACCTGGTCACCCTCGCGACCTTCGACGAGGCGGGCGACACACCGCTGACCCGAGTCGAGATCGTGATGGCGAGCGCAGGGCGAGCCGAGGTTTTCTCGACCGGTGACGGTCTCGAGATACGGGTCATTCCGGGCGCGACGATCTCAGATCCCGAGGAAATCGCAGACGCGTTGGAGGAAGCCTCCAATGAGCAAGCACTCTGGGGATCAGAAGATGAATCCCAGGCTCTCGCGGTGAGCGATCGAGTGACTGCGATGGATTCCGTTTCGACTCCGCCCCCGGCTTCGCAGTTGACTGCCGTCTCGGCGGCGACGACCGACAGCGGAGTTCTCGTTTCTCTCCACGCGGATGGCGCGATCGGAACGCTCGAGGCCTTCACTCTCGAGGATCCCGCTCGACTCGTCGTCGATCTGCCCGGCCTGACGATCGCAGAGGGAATCGGAAATATCAGTCTCGAATCGGAGTTCGTCTCCGGCGTACGATTCGGCGCCCACGATGGCAAGGTCCGCGTGGTTCTCGATGGCGGCGCCAATGTCGATGGCTTCCAGGGTCGACAGATCATGCCCGGAACGACGGGTCTTTGGATCGCCGTGGGTGGCGGTGATGAGCTGACTTCCATCATGGATGAGGCCCTGGCGGCTTCGTCTGCGGCCTGGATCGCGAGTCAGGAAACCGAGTCGGAAACGATGATCGAATCGAGCGAAGCGCCCCCGTTGGAGCCGGCCATCGTGGAGTCGTCGGAAGAAGAGACCGTTGCTTCCCTTGAATTGGCGAAGATCTACGGCCTCCACTACGAACGAACGGATGGCCTGGACCGAACGGCCATTCTCTCGGACGAAGCGGTGCCCTACAACGTCAGTACACCGGACGCTACGACGCTGGTGATCAGTCTTCCTGGCGCGACGATCAGCGCCTCCGCCTCGGATCGGATCTTTCCGCAGGCGGGTGGGCCGATCTCGTTGATCCATGCCTTCCAGCAGCCCGACGTCGAGACGGCCGAGGTGCGAGTCGTTTTCACTCGGGCTCCCGGTCTCCAACCCGTTGTGAGCCGACGAGGCTCGATGCTCTTCGTCGACTTCGAAGATGTTGGAATCGCTGCGGCACCGCCGCCGGCCTTCCCGAATGCGGGATTGGCTGATCAGGAATTGGCAGCAGCCCCGACGACGGAAGCTGTGGCTTCATTGGAAGAGCTGATCGCGGTCGACACGGATTCGCATGAACCGGCCGGAGGCGAAGCGATGGAAATCGTGGACGAGCCGCTCGCTGCCGCGATCGCGTCAGAGACCGACATTCCGACCGCACCGGCACTAGCCATGTCTCCGGAGGTCTCTCCGATCGAAATGGCCGATGACGGCGCGGCAGATCTGCCGAGTTTCGAAGGCGAGCTGGCGGATGGAAGTATGCCGGCCGCTGTCGAACAGAGTGGTTCGGTCTGGGATGCACCGATGGATGTGGTGGCTGTACCGGCGGCCGTTGAAGTGCCTGCGGCGATCGAAGTTCTCGAAGAGGGTGGCTTGATCGACGGCAAGGAGTATCGCGGTCGGCGAGTTTCGCTCGACTTCAAGGATGTCGAAATCGCGGACGTACTTCGATTGATCGCCGAGGTGAGTGATCTCAACATCATCGCTGGCGATGAAGTCGCCGGCAACGTGACGATTCGACTCGTTGAAGTTCCCTGGGATCAGGCACTCGACGTCATCTTGATGACCAAGGCTCTGGGCTTCGTTCGGGTCGGAAACGTCCTGCGAATCGCACCCTCCGAGGTCCTCAAGGCAGAGGAAGAGGTTCGGCTCCAGGAACGCCGAGACAAAGAGAAGCTCGAGGATCTCGAGGTCAAGCTGATGCCGGTGAACTACGCGTCGGTGGCTGACGTCGCAGGTCTCGTCAAGCGATTGCTCTCGGCTCGTGGCACGGTGAACCTCGATAAACGTACGAATACGCTCATCATCAAGGACATCAGCTCCGTCATCGACGAGGCCAGCGCGCTCATCGCAGCCATCGATACGCAGACGCCCCAGGTGATGATCGAAGCCAAGATCGTCGAGGCGAGTCTCGACTTCTCCCGCGAGCTCGGCTCGGTGTGGGGAATCCAGACGAATCAATTTGTCGATCCCTTCGATCCCGACACGCTGCGATCGGATCTCGGTGGTGAGGATCTGACCTTCATCGACAACAACAGTGTGCTCTTTGCGAATCCGATTACTTCTATACCGACCGGATTGGCCACCTTGGGCGCCCTGATCCTCGATCAGGATTTCCGGATCGATGCTCAGATCCAGGCCGCAGAGTCGACGGGTGATGGCAAGGTCATTTCGAGTCCACGGATTGTGACCCTCGACAACAAGGAAGCCAAGATCGAACAGGGCGTGTCGATTCCCTTCCAGACCTTCGAGGGTGGTGACGCCAAACTCGAGTTCATCGATGCCGTTCTCTCGCTCACCGTGACGCCCCATATCACAGCCGATGAGAGTATCATCATGGAAATCGAGATCACTCGGAATGCACCGGACGATACGGTGCCCACGCCGACGGGTTCACCGGCCATCGCCAAGAACGTTGCGCAGACGGAAGCCCTGGTGAAGGATGGACAGACGCTGGTTCTCGGTGGCATCTACACGATCACCAAGAGTACTCGCCAGAGTCGCATTCCCTACCTGCATCGAATCCCAGTGATTGGGAATATGTTCAAGAGCACCGAGGTGACGGACGGTCGCAAGGAATTGTTGGTCTTCGTGACGCCGCGCATCGTGCGGCTGCCGGAGATGTCCAGAAACTGACGTCGACCGACTAGAATGTCGGCTCGATCATCCGGATCCAGTGAGGTTCGGACCGGGCCAATTCGAGAACGGGGGGAGCTTGCTCTCCCCGTTTTTCTATAATGGCAGGGTGCCACGAACCAGTGCCATCTATTTGATCGGAATGACCGGCGTCGGAAAGTCGACGATCGGAGCGGAGTTGGCTGCGCGGCTGGGTCGAGTCTTCCTCGATTCGGATCAGGAAGTCGAAAGGCGGACCGGTCGGAGCATCTCAGAGATCTTTTCGGCGGATGGCGAGGCCGCATTCCGCATGCTGGAAGCCGAGGTCATCGCGTCCCTCGCCATGGATGGAGCCGTGATCGCACTTGGCGGCGGTGCCTCGGTGCAGCCCGGCGCGATCGACCGATTGCTCGAGTCCGGGGAAGTCATTTTTCTCGAGGCCGCGCCAGCCGTGTTGCTCGAGAGGATCGGTGATTCGAGTAGCCGACCCCTGCTGGCGGGACTCGACGGAGCTGGGCGCATCGACAAGCTGGCCAGTCTGCTCGCGGAGCGGTTGCCGTCCTATCGACTGGCTCGGATACACGTCGATGCCGAGGGCGCGACGGCAGAGGTCGTCGACCGGATCGTGGATGAGCTTGCGGCTGCTTGAGTCGTATCGAGGCGGATCGGAATCGATCGGAATTCCGGGGAGACGTGGGTTCGAATGTCAGTGAAGCGGCAAAAAGCGAGGGGTCAGGGTCGGGTACGCCGATCCGTGCCCGTCGACCTGGGCGAACGGAGCTACGACGTCGAAATCGGTTTCGATTGGCTCGAGACCATCGGCCGCCGCATCGCGACTCGAATCGCGAGCGATCGGATCGCCCTGATTACCGTGCCCTCCGTCGCGCGTCGTTATGCCCCGATGCTCACTCGAGGACTACAGTCCAAGGGCGCTCGCGTGACTCGAATCGTCGTGCCCGATGGCGACGCCACGAAGAATCTCAGCCAACTCGGGAAGCTCTACGATCGCTTTCTCGAGTTGGGATTCGATCGCCAGTCGGCCATCGTCACGTTAGGCGGCGGCGTCGTCGGTGATCTCGGTGGATTTGCGGCTGCCACGTTTCTGCGCGGAATTCCCTTCGTTCAGGTTCCGACCACCGTACTCGCCATGGTCGACGCCTCGATCGGTGGGAAGACCGGCGTCAATCTGCCGCAAGGAAAGAATCTGGTCGGTGCCTTCCACCAGCCCTGCGGCGTCTTCCTCGATACCGCCACGCTCGAGTCGCTGCCTCGACGACAGCGCTCGGCAGGACTGGCAGAGCTGATCAAGGCCGCGGCAATCTGGGACCTGGATCTCTTCGAGCAGCTTGAATCGAGGATCGAAGATTTCCTTGATCTCGATCGGGCTTTCGTGCTCTCGACCCTCGAGCGAGCCTGCGCCATCAAAGCGGAGGTCGTGGCCCGCGACGAGCGCGAGGGCGGATTGCGCCGGCTACTCAACTTCGGCCATACGCTGGCCCACGCCATTGAAGCGCATGCCCGGTATCGCGGCATTCTGCATGGAGAAGCCGTCGCGATCGGGATGGTGTTTGCGGCCCAGCGCTCAGAGGCGATGGGATTCGCACCCGCCGGTACCTGCGATCGCTTGACGGCGTTGATCGAAAGAGCCGAACTGCCCACCCGCATCCCGGATCGGCCTCGTCGCGCTTATCTCACCGCGATTCGCGTCGATAAGAAGAAAGAAGGCGGCAAGATTCATTTCGTCGTCTCCAAAGGAATCGGGTCGGCGGGTACGACACTGATCGATCCCAGCGAGTTGATTCCAAAGGGTTGGCGCGCGGAGTCCTGACTTTGCGAGCCCGCAAGCAGGTCCGATACGGTTTTGATCGAATGGGGGTCTAGTGGAAATCAGTCATTCGACGATGGTGCGACGAGAGCGCCTCGAGCGGATCGCGATGGCCGAGCGTGATCGGCGTGCGGGTCGCGTCGAGGTCGCAATGGCGGCGGTGGGCAACGCGACCGAATGGCCCGCCCGCGTCGTGCTCGCGTTGGCGAGCCTGCCAGAGGGAGAAGCAAACGACACGCGACGTATCCTCGAAGAAGGGCTCAATTCCTGGGTTGAGGAAGTGGGGCTCGACGCGCTCGACGCTTGGCCCGAAGTCGCCGATCCCGTGCACTTCGACGAACCCGCTCGAGTTTCCGAAACGGATCTCGATCGTCGGATCGAACACGATGAACTCGAGCGCGCCTTCGCGGAAGCCGAGACGCAGACCGACGAAATGCACAGCGTGAATGACGTTGCCGAGCGGGTCTTGATGAGTGAGTACGCGGGAATCGGCGCGCTGGCCGGCGAGGATCTGGTGCCTAGCTTCGAGCGCGAGGATGGATCCGAAGACTTGCTTTCCGACGTTTTCGGCTTGGATGCGGCGATCGTGCCCGAGGCATCATGGGAGACGTCGGCGACGACTCCGGCAGCGATCGAGACGGGCGAAGCCCCGATTCTGGCGGACGGGACCGACAGACCCGGTACGATGTTCGAAGGACCTTCATCGAGATCGGTGATCCTGGCGACGCTCAAGCGCTGGCTCCAGAATCTCGAAGCAAGCAGTGTGAGGAGGGCGGGATGAGTTTCGAAACGATTCTGCAGTCGATCGTGGATGAGTGTGGCGGCGGTTGCGGTGCGGCTCTGATGGGTCTCGACGGCGTCGCCATCGCGACGGTCGGCCCGACCGCCGGCGTCGAGGAAGACGATCCGATGGGCGGCGACGTGACCAATGCTGGAATCGAATTCGGACGGATCCTCGGCGACATGACCAAAGCCTCCGATTCACTCGGGACCGGTCCCGTTCAGGAGGCCGTGCTCTCGCTGGCCCGCGCAACACTGATCTTTCACACGGTGGACGAAGATCTGATCCTGGTCCTGGCCCTGCGACCGGATGGCAATCTCGGCAAGGCGCGCTACCTCATCCGTCGGAACCTGCCGCAGCTTCGCGCGGAACTCTAGAGCGGTCCCGCTTCGGTTCCGAAGTCTTCTGATTCGCTCGCGAAGGGGATGAGATGAGTGGCTCGAGCGATCTTCGGATTCTCGTTATCCATGGTCCCAATCTGAATCTGCTCGGCAAGCGAGAGCCCGAGGTCTATGGAACGCAGACCCTCGCAGATATCGATGCCGACCTGACGCTCGCCGCCAAGGCGCTGGGTGTCGAGATCGATTGCTATCAATCCAATCACGAGGGGGAGATGATCGACCGGATTCAGGAGGCCATGGAGCACGAATCAGGCATCTTGATCAATCCCGGCGGCTTCACCCATACCAGCGTCGCCCTGCGCGATGCGCTGGCCGCGACCACCCTGCCGATCGTCGAAGTCCATCTCTCCAACATTTCCGCCCGTGAGGCCTTTCGCCGGGACTCCTATGTGTCCCCGATTGCCCTGGGCGTGATCTCGGGCCTCGGCGCCCGGGGCTACCGCTTCGGCCTCGAAGCGCTCGTCGACCATCTGAAGAAATAGCAGTCGCCGAGCGCCTCACAGGCCGCCGACTGCCCGCATCGATGGCCGCTCGAGCCCGACCGCTTGCTTGCAGATCCAGACCAGTTTGAGAGCTGAAAATCCCCGTGGGATCCCGCCAATACCGTATCTCGACCCCTATGTAGGCACCTCAAGAGGCGCTTCTGCTCGCCGATAGAGATAGACGAAGGACTGAGTCCCGCATCCGGGGCCGGTTTGCTGATCAGCCGCTTCGCCGGGTTGAGGGATCATTGGCGCTCCACAAACGAAAAGTACTAGAGACTGCGCGGAAACACGCGCAGAAGGGCGCCAAAGCGAAGGCGCTCAAGGAGTACAACAAGCTCCTCACGGCAGACCCGCGCGACGCGAAGCTGCTTCTCGAAGTGGGTGACGCCTATCGACGGTGGGGCCAGGCCGACGAAGCGATCGCGCAATACGGGAAGGTCGCTCAGCAATATCGCCGGGATGGATTCGATGCCCGCGCTGTGGCGGTCTTCAAGCAGATCCTGAATCTCGACCCGAAACTCTATGCGGCGTATGTGTCGTTGTCCGAGCTCTATCAGCGGATGGGACTCGACTCGGAAGCGATTGCTGCGCTTCAGACCGCGGCCGACGGCTATCACCAGGAAGGTCGAAGGAGCGAGGCGCTCGATCTATTGCGCCAGACCGCCGCGCTCGATCCGACGAACACGACCAGCCGGCTCAAGGTGGCTGAGCTCCTGCGCCAGGAGGGAATGGATTCGGAAGCCCTTTCGGAATACCAGGCCGTGGCCGAGGAACTCGAAAACCACCAGGACCGCGAACAGGTTCGGGTCGTGCTCGAGAGGATTCTCGAACTCAAGCCCGATCACATCGATGCTCTCACGTCGCTCGTCAAGAACCTGCTGGCGGCTGGCGAATTCGATCCGGCGGAAACCTTTGCGATTCGCGCGCTGAATGTCTCCGCCGAACCGATGCAATACCAGTTGCTGATGGATCTCTACTCCCAGAGCGGAGACGAGACGAAGCTCGCAAACGCGACCCGCGGGCTGGCCAAACTCTATCGAGACCGCGGTGACGAGGAAGCGGCGCGAGATCTGATGCAGCGTCTTCCCGCCGAGGAGATGGACTCGAGATCGCGGTTAGCCGTCGATGTGTCCGAGGTCGCCGAGCCGGATCTCGCGGACGACGAACTGCTCGACGAAGAACCGTTCTTGACGCTCGACGAGGAAGCCGATTCCGACGCCAGCTCCGCTGATCAGGAAGCCGCTCTCGATGGCGGCGAGCTCGAGCTGGGACTCGAAGATGAAGAGCCCCAGACCGGTGCCCCGGTTGAGCCGGAGAGCTTGCCCGAAGGCGATCCGGATCAGCTTCTCGCGGAAGCCAACGTTTATCTCCGGTACGGCAAACGCGATCAGGCGATCGCGAGTTTGCGCGGTGTCATTGCTCAGGATCCGGTTCATCGAGCCGCGCTCGAGAAGCTCGGCGAGGCCTGTGCCGCGGATGGTCAGAGTGGTCCGGCCGTCGAATTCTGGCAGCGAGCCGCGGCATTGGTACTCGAAGCGGGCGATGGCGAAGCTCTGGCTGTCTTGAAGGATCGTGTTGCGGCTCTCGACCCGGCAGCGGCCGAACAGATGGGCAGTATCGAGACCGCGGCTCCGCCGGTCGAAGTCCCGGAGATTTCGCTCGAACTCGACGCGCCGGCGGAAGACGACGACGAGTCCAGCGACGGCGTTTCTATCTCGGGCGATGAAGAGGACGATGAATTCGCAATCGTGATCGACGATGAGACCTTCGAGATCGAAACGGACTCCGATGAAGGCGAATCGCAGAGCGAACTTCAGGCGGCCAATCCCGAGGCCTCGGCAACCGCCGTCAATCCCTCGAGCTTTGAAGATGATGACTCCGTCGAATTCGATTTCGACGTCGACGAGCTCACTCAACTGTCGACTGATTCCGTCGCGGGATCGAGTACGACGACGTCCGCCAAGATCGGCGAGGAACTCGAAGAGGCCGAGTTCTATCTCGCTCAAGACATGTATGACGAAGCAGAGGAGATTCTTTCTCGTGTTCTCGAACTCGTTCCCAATCATCCGAGCGCGATGCTGCGTATGGGTGAAATCGAAGCCGCACGCGGCGGACACCCGAACTCGGGTGTAGAGGAAGCGACCGCCGATGAGACTTCCGTGGTCGCCGCCGAGCAGACCTTCGATGGATCGGACAGTGATGTCAAAGCCGACGCCGGTGCTGAGACGGAAGCGGAAATCGAGATCGACGTTGATGTGGACATCGATGACGATGACGATGACGATGACGATGACGAAATCGAAGTCGCGGTAGACGAAAACAGCGATCGGGAATTGCACGTCGATGTAGACGTCGACGCTTCGGTGCCGGAAGAACCCGCTGGCGAAGAACCGGAACAGCAGTCTGCGGCCGTCGAAGAGGACGAGGGCGAGGTTCCGGATGCCGACTCGGCGGATGAAGATTCAGAGGCATCGTTCGATCTGCGCGAAGCGCTCGCCGACGTCCTGTCCGACGACGAGGAGACGCCGACCGACAACGCCAGTTCCAGTGTTCTCTCGACGGTCGAGGACGGCTTCGGATCGATCTTTTCCGACTTCAAGAAGGGCGTGAGCGCCACCCTCGAGGAGGGTGACTTCGAAACCCGTTACGATCTCGGCATCGCCTACCGCGAGATGGGTCTTTACGAAGATGCCATCGGCGAATTTCGCATCTGCCTCGATTCACCTACGCGACGTTTCGATAGTCTTTATCTGATGG
>CAWLAJ010000144.1:0-10569 GCA_963854795.1 Deltaproteobacteria bacterium UBA4427
AATGGATCGACCTGGCTTTCGGGCGACCCACTCGCTTCCATGATGCTGGCCGCCGACATCGACGCTTGCTTGGCTCGCTCTGTCGGTCATCGATTGATCGCGCCCGACGCGACCGGGTTGGCTCTCTACGGGCTCGGTCTGGCGACTCCGGAAAAGGCCTATCGCCGCGCGCAAGCGCTGTTGCCCAGGGAATGTCCGGAGGCGACCTGGACCGTCGAGGAAATCGGCAGCGGCAACGCCCGCTTGTCGTTTCGCGATCGCGACGCTGATCTAGAAGGATTGCAAGAGTCTCCGAATTCTCGGGAAAGCAAATCTCCCCGCGCGCAGGCCGCGCTCTGTGGTTTGCGCCGGGGGATGCTCGAAGCCATTCCCAGTCTCTACGGACTGCTTCCTGCGCAGGTCGAGGAGACAGATTGTCAGGCGCGCGGGGCAGCGGCCTGCCGCTATGAAATCCATTGGTCTCGATCGACCCAGAGCGGATTGATCGTGGGGAGCACGCTGGGTCTCGGAATCGGGATCGCGACTCTTGGCGTGTGCGCCTATTCTGGCTCCGCATGGGTTTCGATGACCGGGGCGGCCGCCATCGCATCCGCCGTGTTCTTGTTAGGCGCGATCGCGGGCCGCTGTCGAGATCTTCAGCGACAACTCCTGGCGGTCGCGGGCGCACGACGGGGTCATCTCGCTCTCTTCGATCAGGTCGATGACGCCCTGGCATTGAAGCTCGATGCGCTGGCCCGCGTGGACGCCAAGCTCGAGGGCGATGAGTTTGCGTATCGACCCGATCGGTTGCGATTGGAAAGTTACGGAGAGGCGGCCAGCGGAACTGCGCAGCGTTCGGAACTCTTGCGGGCTGCCCAGAAGATTCACGCCGCGACCGGCGATCTGGCGTGCTGGTTCGACGTGTACCTGAAATCGGCGCACACAGACGATCAGGGCGACGTCGAAGCGCCGCGCGGAAGCCTGGGCGAGATTCGCGATCGCGCCGAGCAACTCGCGCTCGCTCTCGGGTCCAACGACGGCGTCGCAGGCGAAGCCATGGACATCGGCTCGCTGCTCACGCGGGCGATCGCGGCGTCGCGGTCACGGTTGCCCGCAGGCGTGATCATCGACTTCGATTCTCCGGAAGAGACTCTCGCGATCGAGTGCGAACCGGTGCAGATCGAGCAGGTCGTCATTGCGCTACTGCGCAACGCGGCCTCAGCGTCCCAGCGATTGAGCGAGTCGCCCGAAATTCGCGTGACACTCGCGCGTGTTGGGGGCGGAATCGAATTCGCTGTCGAGGATCGCGGAGTGGGGATCGATCCCAGCGAGATCGACGAAGTTTTCGATCCCTTTTTCGAAGAGCGCCAGCTCGGGGTCGACCAGGGCTTCGGATTGCCGATCTGTCTGCGGATCGTCGAGCGTCACGGCGGCGAACTTCGGATCGAGGTCGAAGATCGCGCCGGTACGCGGGTTTCGGTCTTTCTGCCGGACACGCAGAAGTCGAAGAAGTGAAGCTCGCCAATCGATGGTTGTTGGGCGATTGGCCGAACATGTGCCGTAGCAAGAGGAGAGGGAAAGCATTCATCGATTCACGAGTCTGATCATCCTTGTGGAGTCGTTTCGCCAAGGGCGTCGAGGTCGTGACGTCCTGGCTGGATCGCGCCATGTACTTCCCACCGCGTCAGGACCGACCCGCACGTACCCGCCGCCTGCCCGCCACCGTGCATCGGCTCGAAGTCGTTTTCGGTCTGGATGGAATGCTGGCCCACCCGCAGTACCAACCGATCGAGGGATTCGGGCGGGCCCAAGCCATTCGATGACCCGCTGAGATTTCTTGTCGCGGAGGTTATCTTCCTCGCGATTACACGGCCGTGGTATCGGCGCGTGCCGCGAAGAGGAGACCCCGATGACGACCATTGCGACCGTCTGTGGCGAGACGACGCCCGCCGAGTTGGGCAAGACGCTGATGCACGAACATCTGGTGATCGGCTATCCCGGTTTCGAGAGCCACACGACGAGACCCGGCCCGAACGCCCAGCAACAATTCGAAATCTGTGTCGACAAGATCGCGCAGCTGCAGGATCTCGGCTTCACGTCGATGCTCGACCCCTGCCCCAATGATCTCGGTCGCGATGTCGAGTTGGCAGCGAAGGTCGGACAAGCGACCGGCTTCCAGATCATCTGCGCGACGGGACTCTACAAACACTCCGAGGGCGGCGTGCCCTATTGGCACTTTCGCTCGCAATTCGGATCGGTCGTCGAGCCGATGACCGAACTCTTCATTCGTGAATTGACGGAAGGCATTGGAGACACGGGCATCAAGGCCGGGATCATCAAGGTCGCAACCGGCGTGGGTGCGATTACCGAGCACGAACGAACGGTACTCGTCGCCGCCGCTCGTGCTTCGGTCGAAACCGGCGCGCCGATTACCACGCATACGGACGAAGGATCGCTCGGCGATCAACAGCTGAAGATCCTGACGGACAATGGTGTGCCCGCACATCGAGTCATCATCGGTCATTCCTGTGGTACCGACGATCACGACTACCACATGGGACTCGCGCGCGCGGGTTCCTATCTCGGGTTCGATCGTTTCGGCATCGAATTGATCTATCCCGACGCGACGCGCATCGCGTCCCTCGTGAAGCTCCTCAAATCGGGAGCCGGCGATCGCATCGTCGTGTCGCACGATTCGGTCTGGTGCTGGAAGGGCGAGCCCTTTCCTCCCGAGCTGCTCGCGAACCTGCCCCCCGACATCTTCGATCCGACGCATTTCTCCAAGCGGATCGTGCCCCGGCTACTCGAGGCCGGTGTCACGCAGGAAGAGATCGATCGACTCCTGGTCGATAATCCGAGACGCTTTTTCGAGGGCGAAAAGCTCGCTGTTCTGGCCTGATCGCACCCCATTTCAGCGCAGACGAGGCCCATTCCCGGCGCTATGGTTTCTCTTCGCGCCCGTCTCATGAATCGACGACAGGTCGCCCTGACTCGTTCCCCAACCCTATTTGAAGGAGCCCCCAATGAAGGCTGCTGTCCTGACCGAACTGAACAAAGACCTGGAAATTCGCGACGATGTCGAACTGATCGATCTCGGCCCGCGCGACGTACGAGTCAAGATCGTTGCGAGCGGCGTCTGCCATTCCGACGTTTCCGTCCAGAATGGAACCATCCCGTCGGCCACGCCGGTCGTTCTCGGCCACGAAGGTGCCGGGATCGTTCAAGAAGTCGGCGATGCGGTTTCGACCGTCGGGGTCGGCGATCACGTCATCCTTTCCTTTATTCCCGCTTGCAGCGTCTGCACTCCCTGCCTGCGGCGACAGTCCTATCTCTGTGAGCAGGCCGGCCCGCAGGCGATGGCCACCCACTTCAAGATCGACGGCAACCCGACGACGGGCATGACGGGGCTCGGCACCTTCGCGGAAGAGCTGATCGTTGGTGAATCCGGCGTCGTCAAGATCGACTCCGACGTTCCCCTCGACATCGCCGCCCTGATCGGCTGCGGTGTCACGACTGGCGTGGGCGCAGCGATCAACAGCGCGGGCGTGACGCCCGGCTCCTCGGTCGTGGTTCTCGGCTGTGGTGGTGTCGGAATTTCCGCCATCCAGGGCGCGCGCATCGCGGGCGCTGCCGCGATCCTCGCGGTCGATACCGTCGAGAGCAAGCTCGAGCAGGCCAAGCATTTCGGCGCGACCCATGTGACGACCCCCGATGGCTTCGAAGATGCCAAGAACGCCATCACGGGCGGTGAAGGTTTCGACTTCGCCCTCGAATGCATCGGGAACCCCCATACGATTCGCGCGACCTACGACGCGGCACGGCGCGGCGGAACGGCCGTGATCGTCGGTGTCGGCCGGATCGAGGAGACGCTTCAGTTCAGCGCCTTCGAGCTCTTCTATGGCGACAAGACGCTGCGCGGTTCGCTCTATGGAAGCTCGAATGTTCGGACCTTCATGCCGGAACTGCTGCGGCTTTGGAGAAGCGACAAGCTCGATCTCGAAAGCATGATCAGCCGACGCATCAAGCTCGATGAGGTGAACGAAGCCTTCCGTGCCATGCAGGCCGGGGAAGTGGTTCGGACGGTCATCGACTTTTAACCTTCTGGAAGGGACGGCGTCCGGGACACCCGGGGCGGACGGTCTCGGTCGCTTTGGTGGGGCCGGATTCCTGGCGGTTGGGCGGACGGTCTTGGTTGCTTTGGTGGGGCCGGGGTCGTGGCGGGGTCGGACTACATTGCTTGCGGTTGCCAGTCGATGAAGATGGGTGAGGACCAGGCGCGGGGTTCGTGATCGGCCAGGCAATTGTCGCTTCCCGACGTGTCGTCGCAGAGGGTGGCTCGTAGGCAGTTGCCGGCGTTGTCCCGCTCGCAGCGGATGTTTTCCGCATTGATGCCCGGCTTGGGCGCTTCGAGGGCCCGAACGTAGTAGACGGTGTCTCGACCCAGTTGTTCGTAGTCCGGGTCGTCGAAGGTGATGGAGCAGCCCTCTGGGCTTCCGTCGCATTCGAAACTTCGCCACGGGTCTTCGATCAGCGGAGCGATCTCTTCGCCCGGCGAATTCTGTGGTCGGATACGGATGATCTCGATTCGGGTAATCGGTCTTCGCGTGGCCGAGGGGTTATAACATTCGCCTCGACAGACGTTTTCCAGTCGATCGGCGCCGAGCGCCGTCGCCGCGTAGTCGGGACATCCCGGTTCCTGTTCGAAAGAACCAGCGGCGCGGACCTGGAAGATCGGATTCGAGTTCATCTTCGTTTCGCTGCCCATCGGAATGGGCCGTCCGCGTTGGTCCGGGGCATTCAAGAGATCGAACCAGAGAAGAATCCGCGGACCACTGGTTCCGTAGACTTCTCGTCGTTTGAAGGATTCCCAGATCGATTCGCGCTGGCGATCGACCGAATGCGCCGCAGTCAGTCCTCCGGTCAAGAAAAACGAAGCTTGCCGTTCCATCTCCATGAGGGCGAAGCCTCGTAGCTCGGTGGTTTCCGGATCCCATGCACGAGACTCCGAGGCCGGCTCCTCTTTGGCGGGAAGCAGGGAGTCGAGGAAGCGGTTGCCCGACTGCGTGGTCCCCGTCCGTGACTCGGTGAAGCCGAGCCGGTTCACTTCCTTGAAGCCGGTTCCCGGACGTGCGAAATGGTTGTCACTCGAAGCCATGAATCCGAAGCGGAAGCGACGGGCCTCTCCGGTCGGGGTGTCGAAATTCGAGAGCGCGGTGACGTATTGAGCCGAACCCATCGGCCGGTAGTTGAAGGCGGGCTGATCACAGTCGCGACATTGGCCGGCGTCGAGCCAGTCGACGCCGTTGGTTCCGGGAACCGTGATATGGCCGGCTTGTCCAGCGTCGGCGGCGTTTTGTCGGGCCACGATCGCACGCGCTTCGCAAGTGTCGTTCGACTCGCCTTCGGCGAGGCAGCGTTCGCGAATGATCTCCCCAGCGCGCCAACACAAAGGCAGATAGTTCGGTGTGGGCTCGGGGCAGCTGGCGTCTCCATTTCCACCATAGACGACCGCGCGGTAGTCGCTGTACTCATCCGAATTGCCGTGTCCCGAGTAGATCTCGAAGAGTGTTTGTCGGTCGTCGTCGTGAAGCGGCCCCTGAAGTTGTCGGGCCCAATCCGATCCTGGCGGCGTATAGAATCCCCATGTCGTTCCATGCGGGATCACGATCGATTCGACATCCCAATCGTCGAGTTTGTCGAATAACAGATCGGGCGAGTCGACCATCTCGAGACAATCGGGCGGAAGCTGGCGGACGGGCACACCGATCGGACACAAATCGAGCGCGTCGTGTTCGGCGAAATACGTGGCCATCGCGTGAAGTCGAGGCTCGCCCATCGCGTGCAGGAAGATGCCGGCGCCGGCACCGCCGAAAATGTTCCCGCCCATGATTCGCTTGCGTGTCGCCAGCGAACCGATCGGCCGCGTCGGGATCGCGCCGTCTTCGAGATCTCGAAGGACGATGTTCTTGTGACCGAAATGGGCCTCCGGGGTCGCGCCGACGTTCGTCCATTCCCAGCCCAGAAAGGCGACCGTGTCGGGTTCGGCGCCCGCGCCGGAGACGTCGTTGCAGGCGCGAATCGTTTCCACGGTTTCGCGCCAGTGACGCGGCGAAATATTCTCGGCGTGATCATTGATCGACCAGAAGTCCAGGGCCGAGCAGAAGCGAGCGAAGTCGCAAGCATCGGCCGGAGGATGTGTTCCCTCGCCGCCCTGAAGAGGCAGGCTCAACATGAAGGCGTCGAAGGAAAACGTCGTATGGACATGGAGATCGCCAAAGAGGATCTGCTTCGGTCGTGATACGAGCAGTTCATCCGCGGCGCTTGCGACGTCCTGGATGCGAGCGTCGACGATGTCGCCGGGGCGCGTCTGGGCTGTGAGAACACCGGGCGCTTCGTGTTCGCCGAGCCCGCCCTGGCTGACGAATCGAAACCAGAAGAAGAGCATGACGAGAAGGGCAACGACGGCGACTGCGATCTTGCGGGCCAAAGTGAATCCTCCGGATCTGGCGACTCGAACAGGGTCGTCGACGGTATCACAGGGCGAGGTCGTCCAAGTCGCGTCCGTTCCGCTCAGGATGCAATTGCCTAGAAGCGTGGGTCCCGATTACCCGATCGATCAGATTCGGCCTTTGCCACCAGGTGTCACCGAGAGAAGGACTCCTCTCCGTTGCAACTGCTCCTGATTACGTCGGTCTTGTTGTCGACGGCGATCGGCACGATCGTCGGGGTGAAGCTCCTTCGACTTTCATCCCGAACACGACAGTTTTCGGAATTCGCGATCGGCTTCAGTCTCTTCTGTTATGCCGCGATCGGACAGACGACGCTTTTTGCGAGTCATGCGCTGGGCGATGAAGCTTCGACGGAAGTCCGGATCGCTCTTCGGGCATCCCGCTTTCTCGCCTACTACATCGCACTCCTCGGACTATCGGCGTTTACCTGGCGAGTCTTTGGGGCCGAGAGCCGATGGCGTCTCGCCCTCACGGCTCTGATCGGTGTGACAGCGGCTGTCACGATCTTCGCGAGCTTCTGGGCGAACTGTCAGCAGCTCGCACAAGGGGGCGAACTCCCGATGTACGGCCGCTACGCCGGTTCGCCGCAATTTATCGTGATGTTTGCGTGGATGTCGATCGAGTCACTCGTCTATTGCAGCAAGCTTCGAAAGCGTCATGCGCTCGGCCATTTCGAACCCAGTCATTGTCAACCGCCTCGCGGCGCGCGGCACTCTCCGGCTGGCACTCAAGCAGGGCGGGCTTGCGCCCTCGTCGGTCATCGGCTCCGAATGGGCGGTCGTCGTCCGCCCAATCCTGCCCGATGAACTCTCGTTGCGGGGTGTTGCCGATGCGGGCCCCGTCTGTGATCGCATGACAGCCGGCCTCGAAAGTCTCGAGGACTCGCCGACCGCGGATACGCCCGAAGTCGTATTCTCGCGATTGGGCGGCGGCAAATAGGCACGAGCCCCGACCCGGCTTGCCGATTGGGCAGGGACGGGCGATCCTTGTGCCTACGATTTCGATGTTTCGTGGGGGCGATTTGGCTTCGACGGGTTGAAGAAGTCGTACGTTGCGTGTCGAGGTCGTAGCCACCTCGTTAAACAGCTGCACATTATTGGTAATTTATAACTGCCGATGATAACTACGCACTCGCTGCCTAACTAACCCTTAGGAACTAGCGACATCCGTCCACGACGTCCTCTGGTGGGTCGCGGATGCTATATCGAGGGCTGGCTTCCGAGCGCTGCTCGGCCGTATCCGGAAGTGAGATCACGTCGAGCTAGGGAATGCTTGCTCCGTCTCTGCAGCGGGCAAACCCGAAATCAAGCGGAGACTACACACGTAGACGCGTACGGTAGACGCAATGCGGACGCGGGTTCGATCCCCGCCGCCTCCACCATTAACATGCCGGGAACATTGGTGTTTTCGGATCGCCAGAACGGTGCGACTCAAAGTAGACTCAAAACTGCGCGCACATCCCGAGCAGCACCGTCTCTAGGATTTCGACGCTGCTGCCGTTCGTTCTTAGAATCGGTCCGCCCTGAAATGATTGAGCCTTTCCTTGCAGCACTCGATCTATCCCGGCGTGTTCAAGCTAGGCCGAATCTAGACGAAGATTCAGTCTCGCAATGGGTAGTGATTCCGTGCAATATGCACCTCGCGATGCGTAAGCGGTCAGAATCCTGGCAAGCCCAAAGTTCCGACGCCGAGGAGTCCGCACGGTTCCACCGATCGCGTGAACCGGTGGCCTCGATTCGGACGTCGTTTGAGGCACCGGAAAAGCATCGGGCCTGCGCACGCGGTCGACCGGCTGCATCTGAATCGTTTCAGCGTCCTGGTGACCTCGGCACGTCGCTTGCTGTGGCTGGAAGAAGCCTCTCTCTCATGATCCCGGTGGACGCCTTACCGCCATCCGATACGAACGCCACGAGCCCGAAAAGACTCTGCTTCATGAAGTCATTCGCGAACAGCTCGAACCCTTCCTGGATCGGGCTGGAGGGCAGGGTGCGCCCGTCGCTCGGTTCGTCGAGCGAGAGATCCGCGCCTATCTCGAATGTGGGATCCTCGCTCATGGATTCTTGCGTGTTCATTGCGATGGGTGTGGATACGATCGGCTCGTCGCGTTCTCGTGTAAAGGTCGTGGGTTCTGCCCTTCATGCGGCGGTCGAAGAATGGCGGATACAGCCGCCTGGCTCGTGGACCGAGTGTTGCCCCACGTTCCTGTCCGTCAGTGGGTCCTCACGCTTCCCTATCCACTTCGATACCGTTGTGCCTGGGACGCACGGCTCACGACTGAGGTTCTACGTGCGTTCTTACGCTCCCTCTTTGCCGAGCAGCGACGACGGGCTCGTCGGCTCTCCGGGATCCAGCGTGGACATAACGGCTCTGTCACTTTCATTCAACGCTTCGGATCGGCGCTGAACCTGACGCCTCATTTTCATGTGCTCGTACTGGATGGGGTTTATCCCGGTCCCGCCCACGATCTCGGGTCGTTCGTTCCGCTCCCGCCTCCAGAGACCGAAGACGTGGCCCGTGTACTGACTGGTACCGCTCGTCGAATTCTCCGCATCGTCGAACGCCGGGGTCTCGATCCGAATGAGGACACGTTGGCCTCGGACGAGCCGCTGCTGGCTCTGCTCACGGCCGCGTCCATTCGCTCGCGGATCGCGACGGGTCCCGAGGCAGGGGAGCGTTGGCGGCGTCTTGGGGATCGCGTCGAGCCGCTCGATGGTGAAGAGGGTGGAGTGGAGCCGGACGCCGGAGTCCCTCCTCGCTGCGTGCGAGAGGGCGGTATGAGTTTGCACGCAGACGTGGCGGTTCCCGGCAACGATCGGCGCCGCCTCGAACGTCTGTGTCGTTATGTGGCGCGACCGCCGCTCGCTCTGGATCGCCTTGAAGCGATGGCGGATGGACGTCTCGCCTATCGGCTCAAGACCCGCTGGCGAGACGGCACGACCCATGTCGTGATGGCGCGGCACGAACTGCTAGAGCGACTGGCTCCACTAATTCCTCCCCCGCGTGCGCACCAGGTTCGTTACCACGGCGTGTTGGCGCCTTGTGCGAGTGGGCGGAGTCGTGTCGTCCCGGCAGCGGAAGGTCGGGACCGCAGCTTCGTCGCGGCGAGCCACGCGCCGAATCTTGCGTTGATCACAGAAGTGGAATCGCCGGTTCATTTGGGCATGAGATCTCGCGATCAAGAGTTGGGCGGGCCTGAGTCGTCTGGCGAAACTACACCGCTCGGCCCTGATCGACATCCCAGCGACTGGCCCGACGCGACTCGCCGCGCATCAAAAAGAAGGGAAGAACGGGTTGTACACCGTCGCGTCGCCTGGGCTGATCTACTTCAGCGTGTCTTCGAGGTCGATGCCCTCGGCTGCCCCAGATGTGGCGGACGCATGAGAGTCCTCTCGGCGATCACCGACCCGACCGTGGCTGGTCGGATTCTTCGATGTCTCGCGCTCCCGGCCCGAGCACCGCCTCTTGCGACAGCTCGCAAGGAAGTCGGTCCTCCCGACTCCGTGGGAGAATTATCTTTCGAAGTAATCCCGGAGTTCGACTTCGATGAGTCTCGTGCATACGACAACGGCGAACCCAGCGTCTGAGAATCTGGCCATGGTTGGATTCGCCAAGTGCTCCTGGGGCGCCGAGGGCAGAGGTGTGCTCGCGGATCGGCCGGTAATGTCGAGTGCGGTCGAAGTCGGCATAGCCCGAAGCGAGAAAGCTTGAAATCGTCCCGGAACGGGGCGAATATGCCTAATCCGAAGCGTAGTTGTCAGAACACTACCTATCGGTGGTGCGGTAAACGCAGCTTGAAATTCCTCTGCCTATCCGGTTGGCTCCGCTACCGGTGTGCGGAACCCCTAGAGAACTCGCCACGAGCACGGCCCTCGCGAGAGCCCGCTACAGGCCGGTAGCCCCTGGTTCAGTGGTTCAGGCGGAGCGAACCGGATAGGCAGAGAAATTCCTATCCGCCCGGCGAACCTGGCGAATCCCAGCGCCATCGCCGGGGGCTTCCATCACACCTGAGCGATCGACGACAACGGCGTCACTTGCTGGGGACGGAATATCGAAGGTCAAACCACGGTGCCGGAGAGCCTGG
>CAWLAJ010000145.1:0-10545 GCA_963854795.1 Deltaproteobacteria bacterium UBA4427
CACAGCATCTGGAGAACCGCGGGAACGAAGAGTGAATTCGTGACCTTGTGCGCCTCGATCAGACGAATGACTTCGACCGGATCCATGTCGCGAACCAGAATGGACTCCCCACCCTGGCAGAAGCCGCCGACGGCCCATCCGCTTCCCGCGATATGGAAAAGTGGCATCGCGACCATGTTCACCGTCTCTTCATCGATCGACCACACCTCGGCGCCCACGTTCATTGCGGCCATCAGGTTTCGGTGCGTGAGCTCAACACCCTTCGGAAGACCTGTCGTGCCCGAGGTATAGAGCTGGTAACAAGTTTCATCCTCGCCACAGCCAAGCTTTGGATCGATCGGCTCGTGCGCTGCGAACCAGTCTTCATAGCTCGCCAATTCACCCGCCTCGCCGACAACGAGGACGCGCTTGACCGTCTCGAGGTTCATCTTCGCCAGATGACCGAGAAACTCCTCACCGATCAAGAGCACTCGGGCCTCTGCGTGATTGAGGATGTATTCCATCTCGGGTGCCGCGAGTCGCCAGTTGACGGCCAGCGTAACGGCATTGACCATCGCGGCGCCGAATAACAACGAAAAGTACTCCGGCACATTCCGGTCGAGAAAAGCGACTCGCTCCTGTGGAGAAATGCCTTCGGCCAGAAGACCCTGAGCAACGCGAGAAGACTCTTCGTAGAGTTCGGCATAGGTCCACGTACGATCACCGGCGCGCATGGCGATCTTGTCGGGGCGTCCTTCACGATGAACGCGAAGAACCTGATCGAGGGTTGTGATCGACATGGGGGCTTCATCTCCTAGCAACTAGAACTTGATCTTCGGAGGCTAACATGGGATCTGGATCCGCGTAAACGGGTCCAGGAATCAGTCCGCGCAGCGCGTCACCCGAACGGCGCAGAACTTGAACTCGGGAATCTTCCCGTCGGGATCCAGATCGTCGAGTGTCAGCAGGTTCGCGGCTGCCTCCCGAAAGTGGAAGGGGACGAAAATCGCGCCACGACTCTCCCGGAGCGTGATCTTCGCCGCGAGCCGGATCTTTCCGCGCCGACTCTCCACCTCGACGCGATCACCGTCTCGGACGCCCAACTCCAGCGCATCCTCGGGATGAATCGCAGCGAAGGCTTCCGGCGCGATCGCATCGAGCGCCCGGGAACGGCGAGTCATCGCGCCCGTATGCCAATGCTCGAGCAGGCGACCGGTATTCAAGACGAAGGGATATTGATCGTCGGGCAGTTCCGGTGCCGCCGTCCACTGCGCGGGCACCAGCTTCGCCCGACCACTCTCGGTCGGGAATCGATCCTCGAAGAGAACGACAGGTCCGTCTTCGTTCTCCGGATCGGCGTTGGGCCAGAGCTTGCCGAAGGGACCGAGATTGTCATGATGAAGCGTCGCATAACTCGAGGTCAATCCGGCGAACTCGTCAAAAATCTCGCTGGGTGTGGCATACCTCATCGGATATCCGAGCCGGTTCGAAACGTCCTGAAGAATCTCCCAATCGAGGCGTGCATCTCCTGGCGAATCGACGACGACCCGCCCGAGCGCGACTCGCCGATCGGTATTCGTGTAGGTCCCTGTTTTCTCGAGATACGAGCTCGCGGGCAAAATGACATCCGCGAACTCGGCCGTCTCGGTCAAGAAGATGTCCTGGACGACGAGGAAATCGAGATTGCTGAGCGCTTCCCGAACCTTGTTCACGTTCGGGTCCGACAAGAACGGATTCTCTCCCATGATGTACATCCCGCGAATTCCGCCTTCGAGCGCGGCTCGCGTAATTTCCACGACCGTGAGTCCGGGATCCGGCGAGAGCGAACACTCCCAAGCGCGCTCGAACTTCGCGCGAATGGCGTCGTCTCCAACGGGCTGATAATCCGGATAGAACATCGGAATCAATCCGGCATCGCTTGCACCCTGGACATTGTTCTGGCCGCGCAGGGGATGTAGGCCCGAACCCGGCGCGCCCACGTTGCCCGTGATCAGGGCCAGGGAAATCAAGCAGCGCGCATTGTTCGTGCCAAAGACGTGCTGCGATATGCCCATTCCCCAGAAAACGATCGCTCGCCCGGCACCGCCGAAGATGCGAGCCACTTCCCGGATGTCCTCCGCCGGGATCCCGCAAATCTTCGAGGCTCGCTCCGGTGCGTAGTCGGCAACCGTTTTGCGCAACGCCTCGAAATTCGAGGTGCGCGATTCGATGAAAGCGTCGTCGCAGAGGCCCTCCTCGATGATGACCTGCATCATCGAATTGTAGAAGGCCACATCGGTGCCCGGCTTGACTCGATAGTAGTAGTCGGCATGCTCGGCAATCACTTCGCGCCGAGGATCGATGACGATCAACTTCATACCGCGCTTTCTCGCTTGCTTGAAAAATGTCGCCGCGACCGGATGATTCGCCGTCGTGTTGGAACCCGTCACGAGTGCGACGTCGGCATTCTCGACATCACCATAGGTCGTCGTCACCGCGCCGCTGCCAATCGATTCGAGCAGCGCCGCCACGCTCGAGGCATGACAGAGTCGAGTGCAATGATCGACGTTGTTGGTACCGAGCGCTGCGCGCATCATTTTCTGGAAGAGATAGGCCTCTTCATTGGAGCATTTCGCACTTCCGAAACCCGCGAGCGCATCGGGCCCGACTTGATCGCGGATCCCAGCGAGCTTGCTCGCCACCAGATCGAGGGCTTCATCCCAGCTCGCCTCCCGAAAGGCGGGCAGGACTTCCTGGTCGTCCACGAACCCGCCGGGTTTTCGCCGGCCATCGTGAGTGCCCCGTACGTCAGCGGAGAGAGGCCCCTTCGGATAGCTTTCCTCGCGGCGGATCAGTGGCTTCCGAAGGCGCTGCGGATGCGTCGAATAATCCCAGCCATAGCGACCCTTCACACAGAGTCGACCCTCGCTAGGTGATCCTTTTCGACCTTCCGCGAAGACGATGGACCGACGCGGCTCGCCGGAGCCGGCCTCTCGCTCCTCGACATGCTCCTCGACATGATAGGTGAGGGCACATCCCACTCCGCAGTAGGGACAGACCGTATCGACCGGCTCGAGTTCGGAGCGCGGCCGTAGCGGTGAGCGAATCGGCCGATCGACGAGTGCGCCGGTTGGACAGGCCGCCGCACATTCGCCGCAGGAAACGCAACTGCTCTTACCCATGGCTGCATCGAGATCGAAAGCGATCCGAGTGTGATAGCCCTTCCCGCTCCGCCCCAGAACTTCGTTTCCTTCGAGATCGTTGCAGGCGCGGATACACCGATCGCAGAGGATGCAGGCTTGATGGTCGACCTCGATCACCTTTGAACTCAGATCGGTGCCTCGGCTTCGGTCTGCGGGGAACCGCGATCCTGCGAGCGCATAACGCCTTGCCAGCGCGGACAGTTCGTTGTCACCGAGACTCGTTTCGCGTCGATCGTCGGCGGGCGGTGTCGGCTGATCGGCAAGGAGAAGCTCGGTGAGCATCGCGCGATGACGGTCGAGCTCTTCTCCGTCCGTTCGGATCTCCATCCCGGGCTGACACTTTCGAACACAAGCGGCCGCTTTTACACGTTCACCAACGTCGACCACACACATCCGGCACACGCCAACCGGATCGAGATCGGTTGTGTCGCATAACACCGGAATCTCGATTCCGACCGTACGTGCGGCCTCGAGAATCGTTTGCCCTTCTCTGGCCTCGACGTCCTTGCCGTCGATGCGAATCTTCATACGCCTTCACCACTTTCCACACTAGTCGGAACCGCGAGTCGTTCTTCGAAAATTTCTGCGAGGCGCGACGCAGGCAGGTATCCGTCCGCCGACCAGCCGCGCTCGAGGTTGTAGCTTTCGATCATTTCGTCGAGACGCTGTTTCGGTAGGCGCGCCCCGCGCGCGGGACCCGAGGCGAGAGGTTCACTCAAGAATCGACTTGGCAGCGTATCGTCGGCGGGTCGCCAGCCTTCTCGGATATTGAAGGCCTTGCGAAGGTCCACGATGCCCTTCCCAACAGAGCGCAGCCTTTCCGGACCGAAGGTCTCACCCGTCACGGCCGTGAGAATGTCGGCGCAGTCCGAGTAGAAATCCTCAAAGGCTCCTCGCACGAACTTACAGAGGATCAAGGAGTCGAGGAGCGCGGCGCGATCCTCGGTTTCGATCGCCCGAGCCGCCGACGAGGCGTTCCCGCAGAGACGATCCACATCTTCTGAAAAGTCGGCCTCGTAGGCGCCACTACGATTGTGATCCGCCCCGCGCACACCGACCGACAGGCCGAGCGCGAGCGTCTGCAACGCGCGCGGCTCGTAGCCAGGCATTTCGAGGCCCTTGACCTGGGGCGCGAAGTCGATCGAATTCTGACCGATTGCGCCGGCCAACCGTCGAGAGCCCTCCGCCAATCGATCGCCCAGACCACGACGATGCGCAATGTCATCGAGCCACCCCAGAAGCGAGTCGGGATCATCGAAGCGCGGGGCGTCCGCGAGGAGACCGCGCTCCCCGCACTCCATCGCGAAAGCCAACGTTGCGCCCGCCGAGATCGTATCGATACCGAGTTCATCACAGCGACTCGCTGCGGCCAGCACGACGTCGGGATCGCCGATTCCGCAGAGCGGCCCCAGCGCGAAGAGACTCTCGTATTCGATTCGAGTCTGCTTTTTCTCCCGCTGATCGCCATTGGCGCGAGAAGATTCCTCCGACTGACGCGGCGAAGTGAACGCGAATTGATGTTCGCAGCCGATCGTGCAGCTGGCACAGGAGGTGCGCTTATGGGCCCGACGACCATGCCAGTTCTCCGCCGAAAGACGATCGGCCTGTTCGAAATGACTCGCCTGAAAATTCCGCGTCGGCAGCGTTCCCAATCGATCGAAGGAAAGCACGTTCGCGATCGTGCCGAGTTCACTGTATTTCGCCGTCGATTCACCCGACGCCCTCTTCCGCAATCGTCGGACCAGCTGGTCGACCTGGTCCGGATTCGCAATCTCGGTCGCGACCTCGCCACGGATGGCGATCGCCTTCAGACGCTTCGATCCCATGACCGCGCCCAGTCCGCCCCGACCCGCGTGCCGTCCCTCCGTGCTCAAATTCGCGAATCGAACCAGCTGTTCGCCGGCAACCCCGATCGCGGCAACCCGACCAAAGCGCGCGAGCCGCCCGGCCGTTTCCTCGGCGGACAATCCCCAGCATTCGCTCGGCCGGAGTCGTCCGTCGACGAGTTCCGAGTTTTCGACACAGGCTCCCACGAGCACGATCGCATCGACGCCCATCGACTTTCCGGCGATCGCGAAATGACTGCTCGACAACGCATCCGAAATGAAGCCCGTCAGAGGCGATTTCGCGACGACGGCGAATTTGGCCGACGTCGTAAAGCGGGTTCCCACCAGGGGAGAAAAGGAAAAGATCAAAGGCGCTTCCGGCGCGAAAGGATCGACCCCGACGGGTGCCTCTTTATGCAGGAGCCAAGCTCCGAGGCCAACGCCACCGAGCGTTTGGCGAAGCACCGAATCCTCGATCGCGATTCGTTCGCCGCAGTTCCGCGACAGGTCGAATCGCCAATAGCAGCCGTGGAAGCCCTTCACGCCTAACCTCCCGCCAGCGCGTCGATCACGCTCACCAATTCATCGGGACCGAGGGGGATCGACAGATCGCGAACCAGCGCGCGACCTCCGAGACAGACCAGATGGGATTTTCGTAATCGTCCGTTCTCGATCAGTGAAGACCCCGACGTCAGCGAAGTCGACGACTCTGCCCGAGCGAGAACTTCACCCAATGTCCCCACCGGATACCGGCCGCGCGAGGGGCCGGTCCGATTCGCGGCGCGACCCAGAAATTCGAGTTCGACCGTTGCCGTCGGATCGAGAGCACGAACTGCCTCGAGATACTCCTTGGGTTCATTGAACCCATGCCAAGGACGCGGGCCCTCCGACTCGCACCAGGCGACCGCGGAGTCCGAGGAGACGGCGGTATAGTCGAGCTCTTCGAGAAGCCGTAGCGGCCGCCGAGATCCGCGTCGGAGATGGTTATCGGCGTTTCGCCACGCCGCGCACGGATAGATCGCCGAGAGAACCTGAACGTGATCTTCCGAGACGGGCGCCGCGGCTGCGCCGAGCGAAAACAACGCCTCGACGTACTTCGCATTCAAGAACGGCGCGTCCACGCTCGTGACGAAAGCGAATTCGGACGTCGCGGCTGCCAGTCCCTCGCGAATCCCGACGAGCGGCCCGCCGCCGATTTCCCCGTCGATCACGACTCGAGCCTCGAGCTCGGGCAGTTCGAGTTCCGCGGAAGTCACGACGATGACTTCGTCCACGACCGGTCGCAGACACGAAACGACGTGCTCGATCATCGAAGTCCCGAACCAGGGAAGCCATGCCTTGGCGCGCCCCATGCGCGAGGAATACCCGCCACAAAGCACGACGGCGGCCCGGCTCACGGGCGACCCCGGTGTGGATCAATCAGATTTCGCATGCTGCACCTGACCCGAAAACTCGGAAAGGATCGAAAGCAGGGGTCCGAGCGCGACCTGCCCCAATCCGCAAATACTCGTTTGCTGCATGGTCTCATTCAGCTCGCGAAGAAGCGCTTCGTCCTCGGCGGAGACGCCGCCCGACTTCTCGATCAAGGACACCGCCTTCTCCGAACCCACTCGACAGGGCACGCATTTTCCGCACGACTCGTTTCGAAAGAAGCGCGTGATCGAGAGACCCACATCGAGTAGATCCCGACCCTCGGCGATGTAGATCGCGGCACCCGATCCGAGCATCGTGCCCGCCTGTGCAAGCCGATCGAAATCGAGTGGAAGCTCCAGGGCGTCGGCGCCCAGAAAATTGCTCGACGCGCCGCCGGGGGCAATCGCCAGAACGGAACGGCCGTCCTTCATCCCGCCATGCAATTCGAGTAGTTCGGCCAGCGTGGTGCCGACCGGGACGAGGGCTACCCCCGGCTCCGCAACGTCCCCGCTCGTCGACATGAATTTGTGACCCGAGAACCCTTCGCACCCCAGTCCGTGCCACCATTCCGCCCCGTTCGCCACGATCCCGACCGCGTGAACCAGGGTTTCCACGTTGTTGATCAGTGTCGGCTTCCCCTCGAGGCCCGCGTTACCGGGAAACGGCGGCTTGTTGCGGGGCTCGCCGCGGCGATCTTCCATACATTCGAGAAGTGCCGTTTCCTCGCCAAGAATATAACCGCCGGGCGAGACGAAAATATCGACTTCGAAGGAGAACTCGCTGCCGAAAATATTCTGGCCTAACACTCCGAGGGCTTTCGCCCTTTCGAGCTCTGCCGCCAGTCGTCGGCGTTCCGGCTCGTACTCGTGGCGAATGAAAACCGTGCCGCGATTCGCGCCGACGCAATAGGCGGCAATTGCCATGCCCTCGATCAGCAGATGCGGAAGGTCGTGGATCAGTTCGCGATCTTTGAAGGTCCCCGGTTCGCTCTCGTCCGCGTTGCAGATCACGACCTTCGACGAAGCCGTCTCTGCCGCCACAAGCGACCATTTGCGTGCGGTCGAAAATCCGGCTCCTCCCATTCCACGAAGTCCCGCCGCTTCGAGCAATTCGATCGGCGCACTTTTCGCACCCGTGAGAACCGCACGCAGGACGCGATAGGCGTCGGAGTCTTGTCGCTCGGACCCTTGATAGGGATCCGCGGCCGGCCAGATTCGAATCTCCCTGGTTGCGGGGCCTTGGCGCGACGTCTCGACGCATTCGGCGACCTCGAGCTGATTCGAGGCATCGACGATTCGATCACCGAGGGCCGCCGCGGGCGCCCGATCGCAGCGCCCCAGGCATGAAGTTTCGCAGACTCGAACGTCCGGACGACCTTCGGCCCATTGGCGCAGCGCACTCGTCGCCGATTCGGCACCCGCCAGCCGACATGAGAGATCGCGACACACGGCGATCTCCGTTCCCTGCAGTTTCTCTCTTCGAAAATGAGGATAGAAAGTCGACACGCTTTCGATCCGATGGAGGGGCACCCGCAATCGCGCAGCCAGGTTCTCGAGTTGGTCGGACGCCAACCAGCCCTGTTCTTCTTGAAGCTTCACCAACTCGCGAATGATTTCAGCCACCGTTTTCACAGAGCGCTGTCACGAAGCGAACCCCTTCACGCCATATGGCGCCTTCAGTCGATCCCATGATCCCGACTTCTCGCCGTCACCGCGCCGAGAAGGTCACCCCTGCCAAGGAACCGCAGTCTACCAGAGCGCGCGAGTCGCTCCACGACCCGGCCGAGCGCGCTAGCCTCTTGTCATCATGACCAAAGCCGGGCCGCAGGACGGTCTTTATCGCGTCATCGACGACGACGCTTCGATCTTCTTGGCCTCACGCTTGACCGGCGGGCCCTGGAATCCTTTGCATCAGCATGGTGGTGCTGTGTGGCCGGATTGCTGACGCGTGCTCTGCATCGGTTGGAAGCGCCTGTCCCCATGCGCCTGACCCGGATCACGATCGACAGGTTCCGCGCCGCACCGGTTGGCGTACTGCGCGTCGAGACCCGTGTCCTGCGAGCGGGTCGCCGCATCCAAAGTGTGGAGGCAAATCTCCTCGACGATGAGACGACGGTTGCGCGCGCCACGGCGCTTCGGATCCGACGAGAACTCGCCCTCGGGGTCCTCGCCACGAAAGATTCGATCGATCCGCTGCTCGGACAGCCACCGATCGAGATTCCTCCGAGGCCGAAGAAAGAAGGCTTCGGCAATCCCGACGGCTTCAGCAATGCGGTCGATATGGCGGACGGCGAAGAGACTGAAAGCGGGCTGCCGACCAGTCTCTGGACGCGACTGCGCTGTCGCTTCATGGAAGACGAGGACACGGAGCCGATCGTGCAGCTGGCCACGCTCGCGGACTTCGCGAGCGGAACGGGAAATCACATGGACTTCACGCGATACTCTTCGGTCAACCCGGACCTTTCGATCCATATCTTGCGTGAACCCCGCTCGGAGGGGATCGGTATCCGTGGAATGAGTCAACGTGCGAACGACGGAATTGGCCAAAGCATCGCGACCCTGCATGATCTCGAAGGACCGGTCGCGACGGTCTCGGCCACTCTGTTGTTGGATGATCGCTAGCCAATCGCCATCTCGCGCGGTCGGACCCGTCGGATCGAGAAATCGAAGAGACGAATCAGGAGAGAATAATGGGCAAGCTGGACGGTCGAGTCGCAATCATCACTGGCGCAGGACGGGGCATCGGTGCCGAAGTCGCCCGAACCTTCGCAGCCGAAGGGGCCGCCGTCGTCGTGAACGACCTCGGCGCGAGCATGGACGGCAACGACGACGAAGGCACACCGGCCGAGGAAGTCACCGAAGAAATCCTGAAGGCGGGCGGCAAGGCGGCGGCCAACAACTGCGACATCACCGATTTCGAAGCGACGGAGAAATTGGTTGCTCAGGCGATCGAGGAATTCGGCAAGCTCGACATCGTCGTGAACGTGGCCGGCATCATCCGCGACGGCATGATCTTCAAGATGGAAGAAAAGCAATTCGATGCCGTCCTCGCCGTTCATCTGAAGGGAAGTTTCAACACCTCGCGACACGCTTCGGTCCATTGGCGAGAAAACCGCGGCGGCGAATATCGACTGATCCATTTCATTTCCGGTTCGGGCATCTACGGCTCCCCGACGCAGCCCAATTACGCGGCCGCCAAGATGGGCATCGTCGGTCTCTCGAATAGCTGCGCGAGCGCGCTGGTCGGATACGGCGTCACGAGCAATTGCATCGCCCCGATCGCCTACACGCGCATGACGGCCAGCCTCGAAGGCAAGTCCACCGTCATGGACTACAGCGCGAGCAATGAGAAGATTTCGACCAAGAACGTCGTCCCGCCGGTCGTCTGGCTCGCAAGCGTTGAGAGCAGCTGGATGAACGGCCGCATCATTCAAGCCGGAAATGGGCGAATCGGCCTCTTCAACAGCCCGGCGATCGAGCGCGAAGTCACGACACCGGGGCTATGGGACATGGACGACGCCTTCGCCGAAATGAATGCGGCGTTCAAGGAGGCGGTCGTCTACCCGAATCCGTTTCGGAAGGGTTGACCCGCCACCGAATCGGCTAACCCGTGTTGTCGTCCGAGTAGTGGTAGACGCCCCATTGTCCGGGCGTTTCTGAGACACTGAGCCTGAGCTTCTGGATCTGTGTCCGCCCGAATTCCTGACCGATCCGCTGGACGAGTTCGCGCCCAATCCAGGTCGCCAGG
Source organism: Deltaproteobacteria bacterium UBA4427 (assembly GCA_963854795.1). Lineage (GTDB taxonomy): Bacteria > Myxococcota_A > UBA9160 > UBA9160 > UBA4427 > UBA4427. The sequence continues at coordinate 10,148 of CAWLAJ010000145.1, forward strand.
TTCTCGGCCGAAGTGTTGTTCAGTGGCAGAATGAGTATCTCGTCCGAAGGGACGAGGTAGCGACATTCGCGGTAGGTCACCTCCGTGTGACCGTCGTCTCGGGCCTTCACGTCGAGCTCCGGATGTTCACCGGGAAGGATCCAACGCTCATCGAGTGAATCGCAGAGCTCTCGGATCAGCGGCTTGACCAGAATGAAATCGATGACCAGGCCCCGATCCGTCAGCTGGCCTTCGATCTCTGCATCGACATGATAGTTATGGCCATGCAGGCGTTCCTTCGACCCGTCCGGGAAGATCAGGAAATGGGCACAGGAGAATTTGAAATACTCCTTGTGCATGTGAATCGCCCATCGTTCCGTGCTCATGGTTTCTCGACTCCTACCCGATCGCGGTTCCCG
>CAWLAJ010000146.1:0-10488 GCA_963854795.1 Deltaproteobacteria bacterium UBA4427
CAACCGAGACGACGCTGGTCTCCGGGGTTGTCGTGCTCTGGGAGCAGGGCCAGTTCGCGGTTTCGGCTCTGGTCTTCCTGACGACCATGCTCGCTCCGGCGAGCCAGGTCCTTCTACTTCTTTACGTGCTCGCCCCGATTCACTTCGAATGGCCCAGCTGGGGCGCAGCCACGGCCTTTCGATGGGTGGAGCATTTTCGCCCGTGGAGCATGATGGAGGTCTTCTTGATCGGGATCTTCGTGGCGCTCGTGAAGCTGCGAGACATGGCCGAGATCATGCCCGGCCTGGCGCTCTGGGCCTTTGCCCTGCTGATTCCGACGTTGGCAGCCGCTCTGGCCTTTCTGGATGCGGAAGTCGTCTGGCGACGCATCGAGGAGCCGAAATGAGCGCCCCGTCTCCAGCGCTTGGCGGTCTGCACGCTCAATGTCAGACTTGCAGTCTCGTGATGTCCGTGACGATCGAAGCGCTCGGGGAGAGGATCGGCTGTTCACGCTGCGGGGCAATGATCCACCATCGGAAGCCAAATAGTTTGACGCGAACCTGGGCACTGCTGATCGCGGCCGGCATCTGTTATGTCCCGGCGAATTTTTATCCGATCATGCAGGTTACGTCGTTTGGGTACAAACAATCCGATACGATCATCTCCGGCGTGATCTATCTCTTCCAGCACGGAAACTGGCCGCTCGCCTTTATCGTATTCGTGGCGAGTGTGGTCGTGCCGGTCTTAAAGGTCATTCTGCTCTCGTCGCTCGTCATTTCTGTCCAGCGAAGGAGCCAGTGGCGTCCCCGTGATCGGGCGCGTCTCTACCGGATCGTGGAGGTGATCGGACGATGGTCGATGGTCGATGTGTACGTCGTGACGATATTGGTCGCACTGGTCCATCTGGGCACGATGGCCACGATCGCGGTCGAACAAGGCGCCATATTCTTCGGGGCGGTGGTGGTCTTGACTCTCCTGGCCGCGCAGAGTTTCGATCCCCGATTGATCTGGGACCAGATCGAGGACAGCGATGACTGACGATCCTGCCCCGCCCGGGGCGCCAGAAGAAGAGGTGATTCCCAGTGTGGTCGTTCTCGACCGCGCACGACTCTCGATCGTTTGGCTGGTTCCGTTGATTGCCGCGGCGGTCGGGCTCTACCTCGCATACTGGTCTTGGAGCGAGAAGGGTACGACGATCAGGGTCACCTTCGAGAGCGCAGAGGGTTTGTCCGCCGGCCAGACCAAGCTCAAATACAAACAGGTCGACGTCGGTCTGGTCGAATCCGTCGAGTTGACGAGTGATCTTTCCCGGGTCGAAGTGACCGCGATGATATCGAGTGGGTTCTCACGACATCTAAAGAAGGGAACCAAATTCTGGGTGGTTCGCGCGCAGGTTTCCGCGGGTCAGATTACAGGCCTCGATACGGTTTTGTCGGGCGTCTACATCGCGGTCGATCCTCCTCAGGGAGGCGCGCGTGCACGCAGCTTCGTCGGACTCGAAAAGGCGCCGATCGTGACTTCGGACAAGCCCGGGACGCTTTTCGACTTGCGTGGTCAAGACCTGGGGTCGCTCGAGATCGGTGCGCCCGTCTACGACCGCTGGCTTCGTGTCGGACAGGTGGCCGGCTACGAGCTTCATGAGTCGGGTGAACATGTGAGCGTACAGGTCTTCATCGAAGCCCCACATGATCGACGCGTTCGGTCGACGACACGCTTCTGGAATGCATCCGGTCTTGATATCGCGCTGACGGCCAAGGGCGTCCAGATCAATTCGCCGTCGCTCGTTTCAATGTTGCTCGGCGGGATCGCTTTCGAAACGCCACCGACCGTCACGGTCGCCGAAGATGTGCCGAAGAACATGATCTTCGAGCTCTACGCGAACAAGAATGCGATGCGGCAGCCTCGTTACCTTCAGAAGACCCGCTTTCTTCTTTACTTCGATGAATCCGTTGCAGGGCTCGAGGCGGGATCGAATGTCGAGTTTCGGGGTATCAAACTCGGTGAGGTCCTCCATGTCGATCTCGAGTTCGATGCAGCGACCAACGAGATCTTTACCCCGGTCGTGATCGAGATCGAGCCGGAACGGTTCGGCTTGGGTGTCGCCGCCGACAATGACGTTCAGCTCAATCGGTTGGAGGAAATGGTCGCCGATGGCTTCCGGGCCCGGCTCACGACGAGCAGCCTGCTGACTGGCCAGAAGACGGTCGACTTCGATTTCATCGAGTCAGCGGAGCCGGAGAAGATTCGCCTCGGTGGGATCTACCCGGTCCTGCCCACTGCGTCGGATGACTTCGGTCAGATTGCGGACCGCGTCTCGCGTATCGTCGAGAAGATCGATCGCGTTCCGATCGAGGAAATTGGCTCGAATCTCGAAGAGGCGCTGGCGGCATTCTCTGATGCATTGAAAGAGGTCAAGGCGCTCGCCGGGGTCGCGAATGAGGACCTGGTGCCGAGCTTCATCTCCTCGCTCGCTCAGCTCGAAGAAACTTTGAGTACGGCAGACGCCATCATCGCTCCCGAGTCCGCAGTTGTTCAGGATCTTGAACGACTGGTGGCCGATCTAGCCCAGGCAGCGCGATCGATTCGCCTCTTGGCTGAGCGACTCGAAGAGCATCCTGAGGAATTGCTCCGGGGGAAGAACGAATGAAGAGGCGATTGAAACGAAACTCAGGACATAACACACGTTCTGTTCCTCATGAAGTCTGGGCCGTGTTCGCGCTGCTCTTGCTGGCAGGCTGCCTCGGTCGAAGTCCCGACGTTCGCCATTTCGTGCTTGGTGTTTCGGATTCGTCGAGCGCCGCAGCGCGCGCGCCCGGCGTCGCGGTGCTCGTTGGTCCGGTCCGATTGCCCGCCTACCTCGAGCGATCCCAGATGGCGACACTCGTTGGCGGCGGGGAAGTGGATCTCGACGAATTCAGCCGATGGCTCGGGGGTTTCGAAGAGAATTTCCTTCGCGCGATCTCCCTGGGCCTCGCGAGCGAACTCGGCTCCGACCGCGTCGCCCCTGCGCCCTCGAAGGCGCCCTTTCCCTTCGACTACCAGATTCGCCTGCATGTCGACGACATGATTCTCGAGGAGGCGGGCACCCTGCGAGTGCGCATTCGCTGGGCATTGCTTCCGGGATCCGAAGAGGGGAGGCCCACCTTCTTCATCATGGACGAGCGATTCTCGTCGGACGGCGATGAAGCCACGGACCTGGTTCGCGTTCATGATCAAGCGCTCACCACGCTCGTTCATCGCATCGTCGATGAGATTTCGAAGCACCACTCGACCCATTGATTCAATGCCGGCCGGGTCGGCGGGTTCCCCGCCGGGGCCGTGATGCGAGCGCCGTCCGGCGGCGTCAGCGCGATTCCGAATCAGCAACAGGCGGCTGCATGCCGATCTGAGACCACGCCCCGTATCGTTTTCGCCGCCGCGTATCGTCGTTTGCGAATAGAGCCCGCGTCGACCGGCAGGAGGATCTCGATGTCAGAGTTGCCGGTCGGCAGCAAAGCTGATGAGACGGAAATCGAGGCCCTTTCCGCTGCAAAGACTCACTCCCGAAGGCAACGCTTGCGCAATGAACTCCGCACGCATCCCGTCGGATACTCGACACTGGCTGTTTTTCTCGTGTTGGGACCGGTGCTCGCCCCGCTACTCTTTCCGCCAGCGCCCCCTGCGGCCGCCGCGGTCGGCGGGTTGGCGTTTGGAGTCTACGCTGCGCTATGCGCGGCTCCACAGAAATTCTTGTAGCCGGTAGCGGTAGCAATAGGAGCAGAAGAAGATCATGGGTGCAATCGCAGCAGCAGGACTCGAGGCCTGGCATCGCGTCGTTCGTGACATGTCCGATGAGGCGCTCGACGAGATTCTCGCCGAAGACGTCGTCTTTCATTCGCCGGTCGTCCATACGCCACAGGAAGGCCGCGCGCTGACGAAGCTCTATTTGAAGGCAGCGGGAAATGTCTTGCCGGGGCAATCCAAGAAAGACGAGTCGTCGGATGAAGCGAATCGGCCAAAGGGCAATTTCGGATACGTTCGCGAGATCGTCGGTGAACGGGATGTCGTTCTCGAATTCAGGTCCGAGATCGACGGCATCACCATCAACGGCATCGACATGATTCATTTCAATGACGACGGCAAGATCAGCGATTTCAAGGTCATGATCCGACCACTCAAGGCGATCCAGAAAATCCACGCCAAGATGGCGGCGATGTTGGAAGTTCTCAAGAAAAGCGACTGAGCGACTGAGCGCCGGAGCAGCAACGCCCGCTATGCTTCCGGCCAATGTCGTCCTCTTCATCGTCTCGCCGCCGCTATCAGCTTCGTCGTACAGAGCTGAACCAAAAAATCGAAGATCTACTGTTCGTCGCGCGTCGCGAGGGGTCCGACGACGAAGACGTCGAATTGGCTCGTCAGATTCTAGTGACAGGTGTTCATCTACTTCGAGATGGAACTTCGCGCGCGGAATTGAAGCTGGTCAACAGCGCGCTCAAAGAGCTTCGCCACGCGTTTCGTGTGTTCAAACCCTATGCGGAACTTCGCAAGGTGGCGGTCTTCGGAAGTGCGAGAACAGAATCCGATCATCCGGATTGGATTCACGCGCATGCCTTCGCCGAGCGAATCGTACGTGCCGGATGGATGGTCATTACCGGCGCGGGCAGTGGCATCATGGGCGCAGCGCAGGGCGGTGCCGGACGTCAAGCTTCCTTCGGCGTCAATATTCGCCTGCCTTTCGAGCAGGAAGCGAACGAAGTGATCGCCGGAGATCGGAAGCTCATCAACTTTCGATACTTCTTCACTCGAAAAGTCGTCTTCGTAAAGGAGTCGCACGCCATAGCACTCTTCCCCGGTGGATTCGGAACTCACGACGAAGGCTTCGAGGCGCTGACGCTCATCCAGACCGGGAAGAGCGAGATGGTGCCGATCGTCTTCGTCGATGCGCCTGGGGGCAGCTATTGGCGTGACTGGCTGGAATACGTCGAGACGCATCTCGCCGGCCGTGGGTTGATCGCTCGAGACGACATGAACCTCTTTCGAGTCGCCGATTCGGTCGACGATGCGGTCGAGGAGATCGAGGGCTTTTACCGCAATTACCACTCGAGCCGTTATGTCGGCGGACGACTCATTCTCCGGCTTCACGTGGCGCCGAGCAAGCAACAACTCGAGGAGTTGAACGATGAGTTCGCTGACCTTCTCCAGTCTGGGAAGATTGAACGGACGGATATCCTGCCGGGCGAAGAGGGCGAGATTCCTCATTTGCCACGACTGCGTCTGCATTTCAATCGAAAGGCCGTCGGTCGATTGCGGGGCCTGATCGACCGTCTCAATGCCTTCTCGGACAAAGCAGCGCCGCCCAGCGACGCCCGTCGACGAGAGATTTTCGAAACGCCCATGCCCGACGAACAGGTCGAGGCGGAACACGAAGAGGACGAGTAGGCCGTGTGCGAGTCGCTACCCGCTAAACGGTCAGTTCTACTTTCGTGACGCCGTCGAAGAAGATCGACATGATAGGCGCGCCTCTCGCGCGGCCTAACGATGATCCGGCGAGGCGGGAAATTGCGAAGCGTGCCGCATCATGAAAAACCGTCTTCCCCATCGCGATCCTCGGCGGGACAGCCGCTATTGACTGGATTCGATCGATCTCCGGGCCGCGCAATTCTTCGACCCGGGCTGCCGCCAGGTCGAGATCTTCGCCCTTCCGAAACGCCGGTACGAGTTCATTGGCCGCAACGATCGCATCGCGTAGAGCGAGGTTCAGGCCCTGCCCACCGACAGGCGACATCGTGTGTGCGGCGTCGCCGATCAAGAGTGTATTGCGACCCGCCCAACCAACAACGCGATCTGTGACGACATTGAGCAAGAAGGGTTTACTGAGATGTTTACGGCACTCCTTCAAGTGAGCGCCGAGTTCGGGATCGGCGTGTTCACACATGTCTTCGACCCATTGATCTATGCCGCGTGATCGCAATTCACCGAAACTCCCCTTGAGAATGATCCACGCGATCTGCAGGAGTTCGTCCGGCGAGCGAATCGCGATCAAGAGATGTCCGTTGCCGAACTCGAACCGAACGCGCGAATCCGTCCATGCTTCGGGGTAGGGCACCTTGAACCAGATGACGTCGAGCGGATCGCGTCGGGTTTGGACCTTGGGTGCGAGGCGTTTACGGACGACCGAACTTCGTCCGTCTGCTCCGATCAGGTAGGGCGCACGAATCGTCTGTTCGCGGTTGCTGCCTGTGGTGGCAAGGCGAAGATCGATGACCCCGTCCGCGTCTTGGGACAATCCGCGCACAGTATGTCCGCGTCGGAATTGGAAAGCGCCCGTCTGCTCGGCCGCGGCGACCAGGCTCTCGAGCAACTCAGGTTGCGAGACGGCCATTGGTGTGAGCGTGTCGACGTCGACCGTATCGATCTCGACGAAACGCCGACCCTTCAAGTAGCCCTCGAATCGATTGGGAACGACGGTGGCGATATCGTCGAGAGAAAATCCGGCTTCGGCGAGCGCGCGGATACCACTGGGCATCAGGACCTCGCCACGGAACTCTCTCGAAAAATCGGTTTGGCGCTCGATCAGCGTCGTTTGGATTCCCCGTGACGACAACAGGAAGGACAGCAGCGCTCCGGCGGGTCCCGCACCCACGATGACGACCTGAGAATTCATCGGGCCTCCGTTTCCTGCGCGCCAAGCGACTCTAACAGATCGCCGTGCCGACTCCCACGGATCGGCAACGCGCGCCCGAAATCGGTGCCCCGAAAGCAAAAGTGAAGGACGTCGTTTGTGCTCGCTGGTCCCGGGCGGTCGCGCGGGGAGACGACGCCGGGGATTCCGTTATGCTTCGACGACCCGCGCCATCGACCGTGTGAGTTGGCTTCGCGCTGTGGTTCTTACGAAAATGAATTGAGGAGTTTTCATGTCATCTCCGGTGCCGAATTGGGACCAATCGATCGCCACCTTGACGGGTCCGGGCGCTCCTTTCGAAATCGTCGAGAAGGAAGTCGACGGGCGGACGATGAAGGTCTTTGCGAATACGCCGGCGTCGCTACGCGAACGCTTCGAGATGACTCGACTTCACGGTGACAAGCCCTTTCTCGTTTACGAGGACGAGACCTGGAATTTTGCCGACACGATGTTGCGGGTCGATGAAATCGCCGATGCACTCGTGAATCGATATGACATCGAAAAAGGGGATCGCGTCGCGATCGCCATGCGCAACTATCCCGAATGGATCTTCTCCTTTGCCGCGATCGTTTCGGTCGGGGGAATCGCGGTCTGCATGAACTCCTGGTGGAAGACCGATGAGATGGCCTACGGGCTGGAAGATTCCGGCACGAAACTATTGATTGGAGATGTCGAACGTGTGCGCACGGCGGAGCCGTCCCTTTCGCGGCTCGGCATTCGTGCCGTCGTCGTGCGTCACGACGGCGAGCTTCCCGATGGCGTCGATCGCATGGACGAAATCCTGAAGTCGGGTGCCACGATGCCGGACGTTTCGGTCGGTCCGGAAGATGATGCGACCATCTTGTTTACGTCGGGAACGACCGGCTTTCCGAAGGGAGCGGTCTCGACGCAATTCGCGGTCCTGTCTTCCTTACAATCGTTCGCTTGCCGCGCGCTGGCGGGGGCGCTCAGTCAGCCGCCCAAGGAGCCGCATCCGTTCGAGACTTGTTTCATTCTGGCCGTGCCACTCTTCCATGTCACGGGACTCGTCCCCGTGATGCTCTCTTGCTTCATGAACGGGATCAAACTCGTGATGATGTACAAGTGGAGTCCAGAGCGAGCACTGGAATTGATCGAGGGCGAGCAGGTGACGCAATTCGTGGGCGTCCCGACGATGACCATTGATCTTCTCGAGTCGCCGGATTTCGACTCGCGCGATACGTCGAGCCTGGCCGCTGTCGGTGGTGGGGGCGCACCGATGCCGCCCGAATATGTTGGCCGAGTCGACAAGACCTTCAAGCGCGCGCGACCCGGTCTCGGTTATGGGATGACCGAAACGAACGCCTACGGTCCACAGATCAATGGCGATGACTACCTCAAGCGGCCACGCAGTACGGGGCGAAGCGTTCCGACGCTGCAGGTGAAAGCCTTCGACGACGACATGAACGAACTCCCGGCGGGCCAGCTCGGTGAGCTCTGTTTTCGTGGCCCGAATCTGATCCGCGGCTATTGGAACAACGCCGAAGCAACGGCCGAGACGATCGTCGAGGGTTGGCTGCGTAGCGGCGATCTCGGGCGGGTCGACGAGGAAGGTTTCGTCTTTGTCGAAGATCGCGTGAAGGACATGGTCCTGCGCGGTGGTGAGAACATCTATTGCGCGGAGGTCGAGGCGTCGATCTACGAATTCGATGACGTGCATGAAGCCGCGGTTTTCGGAATGCCCCACGATCGATTGGGTGAAGAAGTCGCCTGCGCAGTGTTACCGAAGAAGGGACGGTCCATCGACGTCGAGGCGCTGACGAGTCATCTCTCGGCAAAATTGGCTTCGTTCAAGGTTCCCAGCGTGATCGAGGTCGCGACCGAAGCCCTGCCCAGGAACGCCGCCGGAAAGATCCTGAAGCGCGAACTTCGGGACAGGTTGGTCGAGCGCAAGGGCGCCTAGGAGCCTGACCCAAGACTCGTCGCGACGCCCATGCGCCGCTCCATCACCGCTGCGTGCGTTGCGAGACCTTGCTGTAGCTCGCGATAGCTGCGGCCCCGCGCCTTTCCAGCGGCGCGTCTCGACACCTGGGCTTCCCATGAGAGTCTTGGGTCAGGCTCCTAGTCGTCGTCGAGAACGGCGATGACCGGGGCATGATCTGACGCCGTCAGGCCATCGCGTTTCTTTCGGAACTCTCGATCGATCGAAACGGATTTCAAGCGCTCGACGACTCGGTTCGTGCCGAGGAGAAAGTCGATTCGGAGGCCGTGCTTGCGGTGGAAGGCGCCGCCGCGGTAATCCCACCAGCTGAACGCTTGCGTTTCGCTTTCGAGTTCACGGTACAGGTCGCGGAGTCCCAACTGAGCGAGCGCGTCCAGGCGTTTTCGTTCGTCGTCCGTATGGAAAATCGAACCGGCGAATTTCTCTTCGTTCCAAGAGTCCAGGGCGCAGGGGACGATATTGAAGTCGCCGCAGAGGACGGCGCTCTCCTCCGCTCGAACGAAGTCGGCCGCCCATTCCCTCAGCGCATCGAACCAGGCGAGCTTGCGGGAAAAATCGTCGTGGTCGGTGTCCTTGCCGTTTGGACAGTAGAGGGTCGTGAAGTCGAGTGTCTGCTCGCCCGATCCGACGCGCGCGCGAATCAATCGTGCGCCGGAATCGGACTGTCCGGGCAGCCCCGACTCGACCCATTCGACGGGAATTCGCGAGAGAACAGCCACACCGTTCCAACTCTTTTGTCCATGCGTGATCGCTCTGTATCCCAGCGATTCGAACGCGTCATGGGGAAAGAGTTCGTCGGTCACCTTGAGTTCCTGGAAGCCAACGACGTCCGGCTGCCGCTCCTCGAGCCAGAGTCGGATGTAGTCGATTCGTGCGCGAAGGCCGTTCACATTCCAGGTCGCGATTTTCAAGATCGTTCGTCCTCTCGGAAAGGCAATGAGCGTATCATGAACGGCCTTGAATGTGCGGGTGACGGATCGCGGCTATCCTTGGACAAGCCCGTCAGTGGACGATTCACGGAAGTATCCGATCCGAACCGGGCATTGTGCGGAGGGTAATCGATGGGTCTCTTCGGGAAGACGACGGGAATTCCGAGCGCGGAGTCGGCTCTGCCCGGTCGGACCGAGAAAATGCCGGTGGCCGGCGCGCATTTCGTGCTCGGCAAGCCGCTCGATGCCCCCTTTGAAGGCTGCGAGCGAATTCTCGTGGCGATGGGATGTTTCTGGGGTGCGGAGCGAATGTTCTGGGAGGCCCCCGGTGTGGTCAGTACCTCGGTTGGGTACGTGGCCGGAGATACGCCGAATCCGACCTATGGGGAGGTGTGTACCGGACAGACCGGTCATACCGAAGCGGTGCGAGCGATCTTCGATCCGAAGCAGACGAGCTACGAAGCCATGCTTCGAATCTTCTGGGAAAACCACGACCCGACTCAGGGCATGCGGCAGGGCAATGACCGCGGCACCCAGTACAGATCGGGCCTCTACTATTACGACGACACCCAGAAAGTACTCGCGCTCGAATCTTTCGAGGGCTTTGCGAAGGCACTCGCGTCTTCCGGATATCCGGCTCTCACGACAGAAGTCCTGGCGGCGCCCGAATACTATTTTGCCGAGGATGAGCACCAACAATATCTGGCCAAGAATCCCTCGGGCTATTGCGGACTCGGTGGCACAGGCGTGAGCTGTCCCATTGGCCTGCCAGCCAATTCGTAGCCGTTTCCGTCGGTGGACGATCGCTACGCGGCAGCCGCGACCGGAACTTCGACGGAACCAGCGACACTGTTGCTGGAGAAATGAAGGCTAGAATCCCTGGTGGGCTCACGGCGATCGGGGAATAGACGCGAGCCCGGCACAGGGAAGGGAGAACGAAGAAGGTGCAGCGCGATCA
>CAWLAJ010000147.1:0-10458 GCA_963854795.1 Deltaproteobacteria bacterium UBA4427
GGAGACTCGAGCGCAGACGACATCAATCGTCGGCTCTATGAAAGGCTCGATGGCCCTTCGACCAGAGAGCAAATCCAGACGGTGTCAGGTCAGCTGTATATCGCGAAGGAGCATCTCGAGAGCGGCCGTGATCAGCGATGCCCTGGAGGCGATGCTGGACGCGGGACAGGCTTCCAGTGAGAGCGTGGCAGTGCGCCACGCGGCGCGTCTCAATTTCGAAATTCATTTCCAGAAGAACTCCTCTGATCTGACAGACGAGTCTCGGGCCGGACTCGACGAACTCGGGGAAGTCCTGGGCCGAGACTATCTCGACATGGGCTTCATCGTCGGGGGTCATACCGACCTCGACGGCAACGACGCCGTGAACGGGCCCTTGTCTCAGGCACGGGCCGAATCCGCGCGAGACTACCTCGTCGAGAAATTTCAACTGGACTCGGAGCGACTGGTGGCAAAGGGATTCGGCACAGCGGATCCGCTTCGCGAAGTGGAAGAGAGCGCACAGGACAAACTCTACAATCGGCGCGTGGACTTGCGACCGATTCGAGACGACCGCTAGAACTTCCGCAAGTGGAAACCCGAAGAGCCCGCACTTCGCCGACTCGCATTGAGCGAGCACAGCGAGGGCGGGCTCTTTTGTTTGTGCGTCGGTGATTCGACGACGCCTTCGAATCAGGCTTCGACCAGTCCCACGCGAATGGCGAATCGGACCAGGCCGGAAACCTTGTGGATGTCGAGCTTCTCCATCAGATTCGATCGATGGGAATCGATCGTCTTCAGGGAGACACCCAGATCCGAGGCGATTTCCTTGGAAGAGAGTCCCTCGGCGATCAGCTTCAGAACCTCCCGCTCGCGCTCGGTCAGCATCGAGACACCGGATGGCCCCCCGTCGCCGGGTCGCACAATCGCATCGACCACTTGCTGGGTAATCGCGGGCGAAAGATACGAAGCACCGGAGTGAACGGCATCGATCGCGTTGTGGACGTCCTTGGACGCCGAGTTCTTGACGACATACCCGGCAGCACCCGCGCGCAGGACTTCTTCGACGTAGGCACGACTCTCGTGCATCGAGAGCACGAGGATCTTGCTGGGACAGCCGGCTTTGTCGAGCTGGCGCGTCGCGTCGATTCCTGAAAGCTTCGGCATGTTGATGTCCATCAGAACGACATCGGGTTGTTTCTCCATGACGAGGGCAACGGCTTCTTCGCCATTGGATGCCTCGCCGATCACCGTGAAATCTTCGCGTGTTTCGAGCAGCCGAATAAGCCCCTCGCGAACAATCTTGTGATCATCCGCAACAACGATACTGACCATGTTCTCCCCCTTGATTACCGTGAACCACTCAGTTGTATTCATTTGAACAAGGTGCTTAGAGTAGTTTCGTCCTATGAGGCGGGTATCGGGCGAAAAACGCAGTTTCTCAATTGGAATACCTAAGCCCGCGGCATATAAATCAATGGCGCTAGGGTGTTTGCCCTAGTTTTGAAGATCGCATTCCTTCATCTTCGCGAAAGCCGCGCTGCGGTGTGCACGGGCGAAGCCGAGGGCGTTTGGATGCCACTCGCTGCCGTCGAATCCGAAATAGCGAACCATCGAGAGTCCGAGTCCGCCTCCGTCGAAGTCTCGCTCGATCTCGCGCCAGACGCGACACGAGATGGCTTCGCTTTCCGCGAGTTGATCGATCTGTCCGGACTCGTCGAGATCGTAACGAGCGATCATGTCTGCGGAGACTCGGTCATGCCAGCGCGTCGAGCCGGCAGCAGAGGCCGTGTAGTAGGCATCCTCAGCGTTCGGCGGAAGGAGTCGGCTGACGTCGAAGTCGACGGTCGGGTTTGCGATCGAATCGCCGAGGCCACTCATGTCGAGAGCTGCGAAGCCGTCGCCGCTCGAAAGGGCTGCAGAAGGAGTCGCCGAAGGAAAGAGTTTCGTGACGGGCATCGGCCGACCGCGCGGGGAGCCGCCGCCGTCGTCGGCAATCAGTTCTGCGCGGAGTTCGAGATCTTCGTCCGGTCGGATCCGCACGGTTCCCATGAAGGGCTGATAGCCTATTTTGTCGACGCGAATCGTGTGGTCGCCGGTGGCGAGCAGATGAGGTTGGTCGTTGGTGGCTCCGAATTCGAGGCCGTCGATGCGCAGTCGATCCTGCGAAACGTTCGAGCGAACGGTGAGGCGACCCTGGCCACGACAGATTTTCGGTTCGAAGCGGTGGATCGAACGTTCTTCGAAGTAGACGGAACGAGTCCAATGATCGGGGCAGTCCTCGCGACGTACGTCGAGGGCCACTCGTCCCGGTCCGACTTCGAGATGCGCTCCGTCGGCCGGGCCCTTGTGCAGAAGTTCTTCGCGGTCAGCGTCGAAGACGCGAAGCGTGGCCGTGGACAACGGTCCGTCGAGAATCAGGGTGCCAGGACGGGTGGGCAGAGCGGCAACATCATCGATTTCCGTTTGGACGATCCGATAGCCGGACGCGTAGGCGATCAGCAGGCACAGCGTGAGACCGGCTCCGAATACGGCGCCGAGTCTCGTGTTGCTTCGGCCGACTCCTTTCGGGGCAGCGAATCGTTCGAAAGGCGCCGCAATTCCGGCTCGACTCGTCGCCAGATCCGCGATTTCCTCCCGCAGTCGAATTGCCTCCTCTGTATCCGCAGCGCCCAGTCGTTGGCCGAGCCGTGAGAGCAAGCCCGGTAGTCGTGCATCGATTTCTTCGCGCGAGGCTTCCTCGTCGAGTCCAAGGATACGCGCGAGCCGATGTCGGGACAGGGTGGTCGGCGCTAGGTCTGATCGGCGGGGCGGGGCCATCGCTTCTGAGGCTAGCAGGCGCTGACGCGATCCTGCGTGGCAAAGGGCCGTGGCCGGATCGTCGCTCGATTCGATCGATCCGTACCCATCGCAGCGAACGCTCGAGAATAATGCGGGCTAGTCTTGAACGAGCCCATTTTGTTCCACGGAGGTCGGATGTCGATGGATCGAGTTTGTCCCTATTGCGAGTCGCGGGATCTCGAAGCCGACGCTGAAGGGACGATCCTTCGCTGTCGCGCATGTGAACGTTCGTCGCTACCGGGCGGATCAGCAGGCGCTGGATCGAACGACGGCGTGTTGGCCCCCGACGAGTCGAATTCGTCGCCGGATTCTCATCGAGCTCGCTCTCTACTCTTTTCGAAGCGTCTTCGAGATCTGCGCGGAGCTCCGGGCGAAGTTTCGAGCTGGCCAGCTGCGGCAGCCTCTTTCGCTGTGACCGTGGTCTTCTATGCCACGTTGTCGATGCTTCCCCAGAGTCGCTTTTCGGAATTGTTCGTGGAACGTGGATGGGTTCCCTACGTCATTACGGTGATTTCCGTCTGGGCTCTTTTCTTGTTGGCTGCGAAACTCCTCCGTCTTCGAAAGGAACGTCGCATGCTCGACCGGGACCTCGTCGCCACCAACGGGCGGGGCGAAATGATGCCCGATGATGCGGAACTTGCTCTGCTCACGTTGCACGGCGAGCCAAAGGAAATCGCCGAGAGTTTTCTGGCGCGCAGGATCGAGCGGGCGCTGCGCCATTTCCAATCACGCAGACGAGCGGTCGAGGTCGTCGAGTTCCTGTCCGTCGAGGCGCGGACGGACGAGGGCCGGGTCGATGCGAGCTACGGGCTCGTTCGCGTCTTCGTCTGGGCCATTCCAACCTTGGGCTTCATCGGGACGGTGATTGGAATCGCCGCCGCCGTGGCGGGCTTTTCAGAGACTCTCGAGGCGGCCTCGTCCCTCGACGGCATGAAGGAATCGATCGGGATGGTGACCGGTGGTCTGGGTGTGGCCTTCGATACGACTCTTTTGGCACTCGTCATGAGTATCCTGATCATGTTTCCGGCGAGTGCGGTCCAGCGCATCGAAGAAGCCTTCTTGTCGGACGTCGACGACTATTGCGCCGAGTTCCTGGTCCCGCGGCTTCGAGACGAATCGACGGCAGAAGCGGATGAAGCCGTGATCGCCGCTCTGGCAGATCGACTCGTCGCATCGATGCAATCGGGCGAGCGGCGCTAGGGCGAGCGATGGTCGGTCGCGGGCAGCCGAGGGTTTCACTCTTTCCCTTCATGAGCATTTTGGCTTGCACGATCGGAGCCTTGACGCTCTTGTTGGTGGCGATGTCTCTCTCGGCAGTGGGCGCGACGGATGCCGCCGCTCGCGCCTACACCCTGACGACCGAAGCGATCGCGGGCGACGAACTTGCGATCGAGCAAGAAGAGGAGCGACTCGCGCGCGCGGAAGAACTCTGGTCCGAGGTCGATCACGTCCTCGAGGGTCGCGGTCTCCGACCCGGACTCTCGCTTTCCTCGATCGAACTCGAAATCGAACGGACCCATCGTCGCACTGCGGTCTCCCTCGAACTCGCAAAGATCGAGGACGAAGTTGCGCACGTGGCGAGCGAGCGCGACGTGATCGAGACGACGATCGAGGTCCTGGAGAATCGCCGCGAAACCCTGCCGATCATGATCGATCCGACGGGACTTTCACGACATTTCGTTCCCTATTTCATCGAGTGCGACGCGCAGGGTGCGACGGCCTATCGAGCTCGAGATGATTTTCGATATTTCGTCGCAAAAGCGGATCTCTCGACCAGTGGTGATTTCGGTCGCTACCTGCGCCGGGTTCGCGCGGAACCGGGCGCGCTGCTGGTGTTGTTGGTCCGACCCGACGGACTCTCGACCTGCGATCGAACGGAGCAAGTCGCTCGCGGCGCCGAAATTCGCGTTGCCCGATTGCCCCTGCCTGGAACGGGAAAGATCGATTGGAGTCTGCTGAGAAGAGCAGAGGGTGAGAGAGAATAACGATGGCATCGCCCGAACGCAGAACGATTCCCGACAACCTCGACCCACTCGTCGACACGCTTTCGAACGTCGTCGGAATTCTGGTGATCGTCGTGGCGCTCATGCAGCTTCAGCTCGGCGATGCGCTGACCCGCGTGGTTGAGCTCGAACGGATTCGCATCGAGCGGGAACGCGATCATGCATTTTCGCCGACAGGCGCCAAAGGGCGCGCCCAGCGTCGGGATGTTCTGCTGCGGCGGACCGAGGCGGATGTCGAGGAGTCGATTCGAATCGCGACAGCGACGCTCGCGCAGCTCGGGGCGTTGACGCCGAGCGAGGGGCGCGATGATCTCGAGCCGATCGAAGAGCTGGAGAATCGGCTCGATGCTTTGCAGGTGAGCCTCGCCGAGAGCAAGCGTGCTCGGGATCGGCGCGCGCGCCACGAGTCGCGCCTTCAAAAGGTGCCGAAGCGGATGGTGGCTCGGCTCCCGGATCCACAGGTTCTGCACGGCAAGGAGTCCTGGATCCTGGTTCGCCATGGAAGGGTCTATCTAGCGGATCGCGAGGCGCTTCTGCGGGAGGGCAGTCGGGCGATCGGATTGATTCTCCAGGACCCCGTCCATCGGCGAGTTCGCGAGGACGAATTCGATTCGGTCGCTCGTTACCTACGCAAACGCAATGTGGGACATGGAAATTTTCGCTGGCAGCTGGAGACCGAGCCGGATGTTCGCGTTCAGCTGGCCTGGCGTTCGCAGGACGCCGGGCTCGAACACGCCGATCTGGCGGCGTCGCGTGCGCTGCGAGAATGGTTGGCCGTGCGATCTCCCGACATCGATTTCATCCGCTTCCAGATCTGGGGAGATAGTTTCGAGGCCTATCTGGCCGCGCGCGAGGCGATCACGGCGGCCGGATTCCGTGCCGGATGGCGGGGCTACGAAATCGATCAGGAGTTCGATCTTGGTCTGCGGTTCGGTCCGCCCGACCCCACGACGGGACCCGTGGAGGTCGACTGAGTCGTCGACCGGAATTTCATCACTCGAGATCGAAAGAAGAAAAAGGGGCTAGGCAGCCGGACGAAAAGCGCGTATAAAGAGAGACCCGTTTTTTTGAAAATGAGGGTTGAATGGGCGACCAGCCGGATGACATCGTATTCGAGGAGCTTGCTGCACTCGAGAAGGTGACGGCTGTGCTGGCTGAAATTCCGCCCGCGAAAACTGCGAGTCAAGCGCCCATCGTCCGCGAACTCGAGCGTTTGCGAGAGCGATTGCTCTCCGGCGACGAGAACAAGGACCTCTCGACGCTAACCGAGCAATACCACAATCAATCCGCGATCCTGCAGCAACTCCAGAACGCCGGGCAAGCCATTACCGTCGACGCATCGTCACCGTATTTCGCACATCTTCGACTCGAAGAAGGCCGCCGTCAGCGCGATGTCTACCTGGGACGCGCCACCTGCCTCGAAAAGGGCGTGCGCATCATCGACTGGCGCGATGCTCCCATCTCGAAGATTTTCTACAGCTACCAGCAGGGCGAGGACTTCGACGAAGAAATCTCGGGGCGTGAGCGCCAGGGCACGGTTCTGGCGCGACGTATGGTACGGATTCGAGAAGGCGTGCTCGAACGTGTCCAGGCACCGGAAGGCGATTTTCGTCTCGATGCACGGGAGCCGTGCGGTTGGTCGCGCGAATTCCTCGGCTCGCCTCGTCTTTCCGGCGGTGAATCAGCGGCGCTGCGCTACGACGTTGCGGACTCGGGTCTCTCGCGGCGAATGGGCGAAGGACGTGATGGCGAGGCGCTTCGCGCCGACAAGCATCTCCCCGAAATCACGAGCCTGATCGATCCGAGTCAATTTGACCTGATCACACGTCCAGCCAACGGCTATCTGGTGATTCGCGGAAGTGCCGGATCTGGCAAGACCACGGTGGCTCTCCATCGGATCGCCTACCTGGCCTTCGATGATCCCCGTATCGATGGTCCGGATACGCTGGTCGTAGTCTTTTCGAAGGCCCTCGCGCGTTATGTCGCGCACGTGCTGCCGTCGCTGGGGCTGCGCGGGGTCCGGATCCTGACCTACCGGGAGTGGGCGCACGGCGAGCGGAGGCGTTGCTTCCCAGAGCTTCCGGCCGGCGAATGCATCGATACGCCGGCGCTGGTCCAGCGACTGAAACTGCACTCGGGAATGGATGTCGCTCTGACACGGCAGATCGCCCGAGTTCCCGGGCCGCGTAGCGGTGAACAGGCATTCGATGATTGGGCCAGTGTTCTGACGCAGCGGGATCTGCTGGGCTCGGTCTTCGAGGACGTCGCGAACGGTCAGTTCAGGGATCGCGATCTCAACCGGTTCGTGGAGTGGAATCGCCGTCGTCTCGATCAGTTGAGTTCGGCCTTGGCCGGTGATTCGGAGGCCGATGCGGCACTCGATCCAGAAGACGACGCGCTCCTGCTTCGCGCCTGGCAGCTCCGGGTGGGTCCGCTACCGGGTCGTTCGGGACGCCCGCTCCACTATCGACACATCGCAATCGACGAAGTTCAGGATTTTGCGCCGATCGAAGTTCGGGTTTTGTTGGGCTCGATGCAGCGGGATTCGAGCATCACCTTGGCGGGCGATACCCAACAGCATTTGATGGAACATTCGGGCTTCACTTCCTGGAGGGGGTTCTTCGACGATCTCGGCCTCGATGGCGCCGAGATCGACACCCTCAAGGTCAGCTACCGCTCCTCCGAGCAGATCATGAATTTTGCCACGTCGCTGCTAGGCGACCTTCAAGAGAATGAAGAAGTCGTGACAACGCGGTCGGGGCCGCCGGTCGAATTGTTTCGACTGACCGATCGAGGCGCCTGCGTTGCCTTTCTGTCCGATGTCCTTCGGGATCTGATGGAAGCCGAGCCGATGGCGTCGGTTGCGGTCCTGACCCCGAGTCCCTTGGTGAGTGATGTCTACTTCGAGGGTCTGCAGCGCGCTGAATTATTGCGCCTGCGTCGAATTCGCGAAGGAGAATTTCCATTCAAGGCCGGGATCGAGGTCACGGAAGTGACGCAAGTCAAGGGACTGGAATTCGACTACGTCATCGTCCTCGACGTCGATGCGACCAATTACCCGGACACGCCAGGCACTCGCCGACTGCTTCACGTGGCGGCGACCCGCGCCGTACATCAGCTATGGCTGATGAGCGTCGGAACACCGTCGCCGCTGGTCGAGGCGATCGATGCGCGCTGATCGCGACGAGGGGTCGGCGGCGAGATGATCGATCGAATCCTCGTTCGAGCCGAGGGGCAAGGACTCTTCCCGATCACGAATCAAGTGGCCGAAGTCGTCTCGCAGGCCGGTCGATCGGAAGGGTTGTGCAATCTCTTCGTGCAACACACGTCGGCGAGTCTACTTATCCAGGAAAACGCGGACCCGAGCGCGCGTGAGGACCTCGAGCGATGGCTGAATCGGCTCGTTCCGGAGGGCGATGCACTCTATCGACATACCCAGGAGGGTCCCGACGACATGCCGGCCCACATCAAGTCCGCCCTGACTGCGTCTTCGCTTGCGATTCCGATTCTCGATGGGCGCCTCGCGCTGGGAGTCTGGCAGGGCATTTTCCTTTGGGAGCATCGCCGACAGAGTTCAGCGCGCACGATTCTCATCCATCTCGGAGATTGAAGTCGCGCTTTGTGAGACCGCCGAATCCTCGATGATCCGCACCTCGACGTTCTCACGATGTCGCTGGATCTCTTGACGCATCGCCCGCTGCGTTTCTCCCTCGTACCAATCCTCGAGAACTCGAGCGCTAATTTCATCATAGGCGGGAACGCGCGCATCGATTCGTTCGTGGACCCAGACGAGGTGGGAGCCGAAAGCGGAGTCGACGGGTCCGATCCATTGTCCGGACTCCGCCTCGGCGATCGCGGACGCAAATTCCGGCCCGAGCCTCGAGGTGATTCGCGCAAGCGTTGCAGCGCGGATTCGGTGACCAGACAGGAAGGGATCCCCGCGTTCGATCGATTGCTCCACAGAGAGCCTTCCTTCAACCAGGATCTCGAATAGGGCGGCCGCATCTTCGCGGGCTGTCGCGCCGCGTTTATCTCGCGACAGAAAGACGTGGGATAGATCGAGCAAGACCGGCGTGTGCCAGAGCGAGGAATTGTCCTCGTAGTGCGACCGGAGGGTCTGTTCATTCGGTGAAGCCTCTCGAACGCCGGCGGCCAGCAGGGCTTGGACTCGATCCACGAGCCGACGTCGTACGGCTGGATCGCTCCTCTCCATACCGAGTTCAAAGGCCCTACGCAGTCGGTCGGCTTCGGGGAGATCGAGCTCGCCATCCAGGAAACGCATGTTTTGAACGAGACGCTGTCGCACGATCGGGTCGACGGTATGGAGACCCAGCGCCCAGGCTTGCTCCAGCCAGAGCGCATTTTCGATGATTCGATCCTCGATCGCGCGCGCCTCTTCGGTCTTCACGGGGCGTCGGACGCGAGCCTGGTAGTCGGAGATCGCCTGCTCGATCTCGCTGCGGCGGATTTCGACTGATTTGCGTGCAGGCGCGCCCGGCCAGACGCTGGCCACCACGAAGAGAGCGATTCCAGCGACGAGGAAGTGAACGATCGGAGAGCGCGACAATGAGGAGCCTTTCTCGTCGGGGCGGGCGAATTTCCCTATAACCTAGTCCTGTCCGCGCACCGATGGCGTTGATCAGATCTGTTCGAGGCAGGGCAGTCGACGGCAAGTTCCCCCGCCAGCGATACCCGAACAAACCCGAACGATGAAGAGCCTTCCAGAGGAGAGTCCACCCGATGACACTCGCGACAACCTACCTGATTCTGGCTGCAGTCGGATTGACCTGCAGCGTCCTGACCTTCTACCGCGTGCGAATAATCCCGCAGCTGACCGTACCCACATTCGTGATCGGATGGCTTCGGGGCGAATTGGCGCTCCAGACGATTGCTCTCGAAGTGATCGCGACGATCGCCTTCTACCGTGCTGGCGCGCTCGAGAGTGGCGTCGGTCAGTTGGGTCTGCTGCTCAGTCTCGTCTCCTGGTCGATGTTAGGGGCGACCGCTCAGCGCGGTATGAAGACCGGCGAAGAAATCGCCGCTGTCTTGAAGCCGGCGGGCATTCAACCCAAGACCGATATTTCGTTTCTCCACGGCCTGCTGATGCCTTTCGGCTTCAAGCATCGAGACGTGCAGACCCTGCGCGACATCGTGTACGGCGAGTCGCTTCCCGGAGACAAGGGAGGGCGGAATCTGCTCGACCTCGTACTGCCTCGTGCAGCGCAAAAAGGCGACCGTCGTCCCGTTCTCCTGCAAGTCCACGGCGGTGGCTGGATCATCGGCGACAAGCGCGAGCAGGCAAAGCCACTGATGACCCACCTGGCATCGCGGGGATGGATATGCGTTTCGATCAACTATCGACTGAGTCCGCAGGCGACAATGCCCGATCACATCGTCGATGTGAAACGCTCGATCGCCTGGATTCGCCAGCACATCGAAGAGTATGGGGGCGATCCGAAATTCCTTTGCATCACAGGTGGATCGGCGGGAGGTCATCTCTCCTCGCTCGCCGCTCTCACTGCCAATGATCCGCGTTTCCAGCCCGGTTTCGAAGACGTCGATACGCGAATCGACGGCTGCGTTCCCTTCTACGGGGTCTTCGACTTCGTGGATCGAGCCGGCGACCGAACACTGGGCA
>CAWLAJ010000148.1:0-10336 GCA_963854795.1 Deltaproteobacteria bacterium UBA4427
AGACGCGCGCCTCGTATTGGCGCGTATGCAGGAGGTCGAGGTCGTCGTCGGGAGGTAGAAGGGCCATGCGCTTTTGGTAGCACGCCGCGAAGGCGGAGATCCAGAGGGAGTCAGTCCGTTTTCGGCCGCGGTCTTCTCGCTATAGTTCGCGAGCCCGAACTCAACTTCACCCGAGATCCCCTCCCGGGCCACCTTCAAATAGAAACGAGATCCCCATGACGCAATCCGAATACGCAGAAGGTCTTCAGCTCCAAAGTACGGTCACCAAGGACGGCCAGCTCGAAATCGCCCTGGCCTCCGTGGCGACGCCGGACCCCGGACCGGACGATGTAGTCATCCGCGTCGAGGCGGCGCCGATCAACCCGTCCGACCTCGGCCTGCTCTTCGGTCCGGCCGACATGGCGGCGGCGAAGCAAGGTGGGACAGACGATCGTCCGACTCTCAGCGCTCCGGTGCCCAAAGAATTCATGGGCAGCATCGCGGCGCGGCTCGACCAGGACCTGGCCGTCGGGAACGAAGGTGCCGGAGTCGTCATCGACGCCGGTAACTCCGATGCCGCGCAAGCACTGCTGGGCAAAACGGTCGGCTTGGCGGCCGGCGCGATGTATTCGCAATACAAGGTTGCCCCCGCGGCGCTCTGCCTCGAACTTCCTGACGGAACGACGCCGGCGCAAGGAGCTTCGTGTTTCGTGAATCCACTCACGGCCCTCGGCATGGTCGAAACGATGCGGATGGAAGGACATAGCGCGCTCGTCCACACCGCGGCGGCTTCCAACCTCGGACAGATGCTGAACAAGATCTGCCTCGCGGACGGAGTCGATCTCGTCAACGTCGTTCGCCGGGAGGAACAGCAAGAAATCCTGCGTTCGCTCGGTGCGAAATACGTCTGCAACTCGAGTTCATCCGACTTCAAGAGTCAACTCACGGATGCACTCGCGGAAACTGGAGCCACGCTGGCCTTCGATGCGACCGGTGGTGGCAAGTTGGGAGGGCAGATTCTCTCCTGCATGGAAAGAGCGCTCAACCGCACCGCTGGCGAATACAGCCGCTACGGCTCGACGACCCACAAGCAGCTCTACATCTACGGACGACTCGATCGCTCGATGACCCAGCTCTCCGGCGAATACGGAATGGCCTGGGGAATCGGTGGCTGGCTGCTTCCACCCTTCCTGGGAAAATTTGGACTGGAGGGGACGGCGCGCCTGCGGGCCCGCGTCGCCGCAGAGATCACGACGACCTTCGCCAGTCACTATACGGCGGAGATATCACTGCGCGAAGCGCTCACTCTCAAGTCGGCTGCCGCCTACGGCAAGCAGGCCACCGGTGAGAAGTATCTGATCAATCCGCATCGATAGCGCGAGCGACTAACCGCGCTTGGCGAGGACTTCGAGGAGACCGTCGATTTCGGCGGTCTCCGCAGTCGCCGAATTCAGCCAGCATTCCTCGACACCCAGCTCTTCGAAGGCGTCGAGAGAGGCACGCACAGCGTCGGGCGATGAACGATCGACGCCTAACGAGACGGCGCGTGCGCCCGCGTCTCCCAGGAATGCGAGATATTTCCGTACATAGGCCTTGAGCCGATCATCGGCGTTCGGCGCCAGCGAGTACCAGAACCCGGCCACTCTACGTGGCGGCCGGTCGCGGCCGGCTTCCTGCCATGCTTCAACGACTCGCGTCTGTTGCTGCTCCATTTCTTTCGCATCGCCGTTGCCCGACCACGAATACACCCCGTCTGCCCACTTCGACGCCCGCGCGATCGCCTTCGGGCCCATCACCCCCGCCAGGATCGGGGGTCCCCCGGGCTGGATCGGCATCGGCCCAACCGGCGCGGCCCCTTCGAAGGGCGCTTCGCCTGCCCAGATACGACGAATCTGCGCAACCTGCTCGTCCATTCTCGCATGCCGGGCGACGGGCTCCTTCTCCATGCACATATAATCGTGAACCCTTCCGCCGACGCCGACCGTGATCGTAGTTCGACCACCCGAAAGCAGATCGAGTGTCGCGGCATGCTTCGCCACCTTGATCGCAGGGTGCATCGGAAGGACGTAGAGCGTCGGTACGATTTCGACGCGCGTGGTGACGGCCGCCGCCGCCGCCAGAAGCGCCATCATATCGACGCCGGAACCGACCAGTCTCTCGCCACAGGAAAGCGCCGAGAAGGGCCCTTCGTCGACACGCCGAAACCATTCGAGAATCAATTCGCGCGACAGGTCATCCTGCGAGTAGGGAAAGCAGAGGCCAATCTTCATCGCCATTCTCCGGACTTTCTAGGGGACCGGCGAATCTAACACTGATTTCAGATTGACGAGGAAGCACTCACCGCGCGGGGCGATTTCGCGATGCTCAGTGGGCGTGCCGGCGAAACGAGAGTCCGACGAGTCCGACCGCCAGAAGAATGACGGTTCCCGGCTCTGGAATCGGAATCGTCTCGAGCGTCAGGACCGGCTTCAGAACGAGCGAGAAGCCGGTCGGGTCGACGTCGGTAAAGCCGAAGAGAATTTCGTCGAGTTCCCCGGGATCGTCGAAGGAATGGGTCCCGAGCCGCTCGCCCATCGCAAAGAGTCCAGCGCCCGCGCTGTGGAGGTCGAAGAGCGCATCGGGGGAGAGTCCGAAAGTGAGGTCCGTGTTGGGATCGCCGGAAACCCCGGGCGCAATATCGGCCGGCAGAACGGGAACCGAGGCGTAGGGCGTCGCGAATCCCAGCGAAGCGAAAATCATCATGTTCTCGCCCGCTGTGTTGGTCATATCGGCGACTTCGATGGATGCAAACGGAATCGAGGTCGGCTCGTAGATCTCGGGAACACCGGGGAGTTCATCGGTGAACAGACTGCCGGGAACCAGAGTCAGCGTCAGGGTCGCGGAGACGATGATGTCGGTGATGACCGGCAGATCGAAGATGAAGAAATTTCGCTGTTCGACGTAGGGAAAGGGATCGCCGACCAGCGCAGTGTGAGCGACGAAGTAATTCTGGAAGGTCGGATCATTCTCTGCGGTTCCATCATCGAGAAACCGGCCCGTCAAATCGGCGTCGATCATGATCGTGGCAGCCTGTATGGGCTCTGCGGGCGCGATCAGCAACAGGAACGACAGGCATGAAATAGAGGACACACACCGCTACAGAATTCGACGCATCAAACTCCCCTTCCCCGGAAAGTTCGGATCCATCACCATATTTTGCGGCAGGGCCTTCCGAGTCAAGAAAAACCCGAATGAATCGACCCGATTCGCGCTGCAGTCGGCGAGCCGGGATGCTGGGGAGGCATCAGACTATCGATCGGGAGCCATCAGGCTATCGAGAGCCGTCAGCCAACTGAGAGCCGTCAGCGCGCGGTCATGCGAAAGAGGTACACCTCTTTGACGTTTTCGTTTCGCGGACGAATTCCATATTTCGCTTCATAGCTGTCCGAGAACGCGTCGAACTCACCCTGGTCCTCGACGCGGGAAGCGCTCAGTTCATAGATCTTCTCATCGATGAGAACACGGACGGCGGAATCGATCTCCATGTGTTCGACCCAGGCCGCTCGATTCGCGCCGGCGTGGATGTAGATCCTTTCGCCGCTCCCGATCGCCCAGATATTGACGGAATAGGGGTCGCGGGGACGGGTCTCGAGCTGAATCGTCGAAACTTCATCCGTCCAGGCCCAATCACCGGAAGGCGAGGTCGCCGTCCCGCTGAGTTCTCCGCCTGGGAGCAAGAGGATCGGACCACAAGCAAGACATAGAGTACAGATCGACAAAGCAATCCATCGATGAATCATGAAGAACTCCTCTTCGGGCTGGGGCTATTCAAATCGCTCATTCTGACCATGGCCGTTGCACGCTTCATCAGGCGATCTCCTCGGCCACGTCGTCACCGATGACGTCCGAGATCTTTTCACCGACCGCGGTTCGCGATGCGATCTTCTCGAGCGCCTCTTCGCCGCCCACTTGCTTGACGACCGCCTTGATCATGGCGTCCATCACATAGCCTTCGGGCAGCTTCGGCAGATCGGACGACGACGCTTCGCGTCGCTCGAGCGCGGCATCGACATACCGTTCGAGTCGGGTCGCCTTGGCGGCGCGCAGCTTCTCGTCTCGGTCCTTGAATTCTGGCAAGACCTCGCGACCAAAGAGTTCGAGTGACTCCATGATGTGCTCGTGTTGATTTCGGCCGGCTTGCTGGATGAAGATCAACTGGTCGATGCCCGCCTCTTCATAGCGACGCAGGTAATCGCGAAGTTGATCCGGAGTCCCGACCGCCCCGCGCAGTCCGGAATCACCTCCACCCGCCGCCACTTTCGCACCGAGCCGTTCTTGTTCGAGCGCCGCAGCGACCTCCGGCGAGTAGCCCATCTCGTGACGGCGTTCCTGAAACTCGCTCCAAACATCCGTCTTGCCTGGCACATGAGATCCGAAGACGTAGAAATGTGCCAGCGAATAGCCGAAGAAATTGCCGCCTTCGAGTCCACGCTCGATCGCCGTTCGCTCATCGCGATGCAGCATCATGTTCGTCACACAGGCGATGTCCGTATTGACGGCGTGGCCGATCGGAAGGCACTTTTCCATCATGACTTTTTCGCTGTCCTTGACCCAGGTCTGCGCTTCTTCGGGATCGATGAATGCGAAGGTCAGTGCGCCAAGCCCTTTCTCGGCCGCCAGCAAGAGCGTGTCGCGTCGCGAACACGCGAGCCAAAGTGGCGGATGGGGAGATTGAACCGGCTTGGGAACGACGTTCCGGGGTGGGACACTGCAATGTGTCCCCTCGTGACCGGTAAACGGCACTTCGGTCATACAGCGAACCGCGACTTCGAGACCTTCTTGCCAGGCCGCCCGCTTCTGTGCGGGATCGATTCCGAAACCTTCTAGCTCGGCCGTCGAACTCGATTCGCCCGATCCGAAGTCGACTCGACCCTTGGAAACGAGATCGAGGGTTGCAATCCGTTCAGCGGTTCGGGCGGGATGGTTGTATTGCGGTGCGGTCTGGATGATTCCATGACCGAGTCGAATCTTCTCTGTTCGCTGCGAGACCGCCGCGAGAAAGACCTCCGGCGCGCTCGAATGTGAATATTCTTCGAGAAAATGATGTTCGACTTCCCAGACGTAATCGAGACCGATCTTGTCCGCAAACTCACATTGGTCGAGCGCGTTCTGGAAGAGTTCGAGTTCGTCGCCGGGTTTCCAAGGGCGCGGGAGTTGATGTTCGAAGAAGATTCCGAACCGCATGGTTTCATGACCTCCTGGATCGAGCAGCGGGCGCGCAGCCTGGAACTCAGAGTAGACGAGGAAATTGTCGCCTGCAGCGGCTCGAGTCCGGCGACAATCGGCTAGGACGCGCTCGTCGAAGGGCTACTTCCCCTTTCGATTGCGTTCCCCGTAGTCACCGAAGGGTGCGTCGCGCTCCGAGATCACCTCGCGGAAACCCTTCTCCGAAAAGCTCTCGACCCATTGATAGGCCTCCTCGGTATGACGAGTCATTCCGTCGAAGAGTGTGCCCAGAAGCTGGGTCGTTCGGAGTCCCATGTTTTCGAAGGCCTGATTGATGAGCAACTTGTTCAGGGCAAGCTGGTTGGCGGGAATGTTCTCTAGGCGCTTCGCATGAGCCAGGATTCGCTCTTCGATCTCCTGGGCGGGGCAGATTTGAGAAACCAGTCCGATCCGATGAGCGGTCTCGGCGTCGATCGCATCGCCACTCAACAAGAATTGTTTGGCGTGTTCGAGTCCCAGTCGATAGACCCACATCATGGTCGTCGGTGTCCCGAAGATCCGTGAGGGCGCATAACCGATGAATGCATCGTCGGCCATGTAGAGAAGGTCACAGCAGAGGATCAGATCCGTTGCTCCACCGATCGCCCAACCATGGATCTGGCCGAGCACCGGCTTGGGACATTCCCATATCTTCATGAATCGTTTGACGTTATGTCCCATGAACTGAAGATCGCGAACGGGATCCCAAGCGCCTTCGCGTGGCTTCGGACCCGGCGCATCGAAGGGGCTCCCCCACCCGCCTTCGATTTCGCTGCCCGAACCGGGGTTCAGGTCGTAGCCGCCAGTGAGAGCGCGACCTGCGCCGCGCAGGACGATTGAGCGAACGGGCCGGGAGGCCGTCGCCCGATCGATCGAATCGGCAACGCCCTGCACGACCCCTTCCGTCAGCGTGTTCATCTTGTCGGGCCGGTTGAGCGTGATGATGGCCACGCTGCCCTGCTCTTCGTAGAGAACGACCGGTTCACTCATGCTTTCACCTCTCACTCTTCCGCCATCCGATTTGAAGATCGATCGAGAAATCGAATGCGTCGACGACGTGTTCGCCAGGACGAACGCGCGGGCATGATATCTGGCTCGCCGCGATTGCACCCGCGACAAGGATCGATCGAGAAAGGCAGCGACCGCGACGAACGTCTACGATGGTCGACTGGAAATCCACGAGAGCGCTTTCCAGGGAGTGACATGAACGAGGGCAAGCCCGGCGGCGTCACCTACCGAACAGCAGAGGCGAGCTACTTCGAAAAGCGAAGTCTGCGTCGATTCGCCGGAGTCTGGTCGCTCTGGGCTCTCGGTGTCGGGGCCGTGATCTCGGGCGATTTCTTCGGCTGGAATTTCGGACTGCTGTCCGGGGGTTTCGGCGGCCTCCTCGTCGCGACCGTGATCGTGACCATCATGTATATCGGCCTCTGCTTTTCGATCGCCGAACTCTCCCCTGCGCTTCCCCATACGGGCGGCGCCTACTCCTTCGCGCGAACGGCATTCGGACCCTGGGCCGGTTTTCTGACGGGGCTGGCCGAAAGCATCGAATACGTCCTGACACCGGCCGTGATCGTGGTCGGCATCGGCGGTTATGTCGGCACGATTGCTGAATCTTCTTTCGGCCTGACACTTCCTGCCCCGTACTGGTGGGCGATTTTCTATGCGATTTTCGTGGGAATCAATATCGCAGGCGTCGAGCTGACGTTTCGCATCACCGTCGCCATTACGCTGCTCGCGCTCGTCGTCCTGATTGTCTTCTGGATTGGAGCCCTCCCCCTCTTTCGTTGGGAACACGCGCTGGACGTCGTACCTGACCCGGGCGCGAGCGTGTGGTTTCCAAAGGGCCTTGCGGGAATCAGCGCTTCACTCCCCTTCGCAATCTGGTTTTTCCTGGCCATCGAACAGCTTCCCCTCGCGGCGGAAGAGAGTCACGATCCCAAGCGCGACATGCCGCGCGGCCTGCTCTGGGGGCTCGCGACCCTGATCATCGCCGCCTTCTTCACGCTCTTCTTGAACGCGGGCATCGCCCCGGGTGCGACGATCGTCGGCGCCTCCGAAGAACCCCTCTTCCTGGCCTTCCGAACGATCTTCGGCGAGGGCACGGGGTCGACGCTCCTCGCCCTCGCCGCCGTCGCGGGACTCGTCGCCAGTTTTCATGCGATCATCTACGCCTACGGGCGCAACATCTTTTCACTCGCGCGAGCGGGATATTTCCCGACCTGGATGTCGCGCACGCATCCGACCCGGAACACGCCCTACGTCGCCCTCGTCGTTGGCGCCGTATCCGGATATGCCGTGGCCCTCGCGATCGAATATGGCGGCCAGCTCTTTGGCGACGTTCCGGTCGGAGGCGTTCTCCTCAACATGGCGGTCTTTGGCGCCGTCATCGCCTACATCATGCAGATGGCCGCCTACCTGAGGATCAAGTCGATCGAATCTCTCGAGCGACCCTTCATCAGTCCGCTCGGTCGGTCGGGCGCGATCGTCGCGGGCCTGATCGCGATGGCGACGCTGATCTTCCTCTTCGTGAATCCTGACTATCGCCCGGGCGTCTACGGTGTCGCTCTCTGGTTCGCGCTCTCACTGGCCTATTTCGGGCTCTACGCGCGACATCGCATGATCCTCTCGCCCGAAGAGGAATTCGCGCAACAGGCGATCGACTCGTGACCGTTCGCCCGGCCGCGCTGACCTCACGTTGATTCGACGTTAGTTGCCCTTGAAGATCGGAGAGCGCTTCTCCATGAAGGCGCTCCTCGCTTCCTTGAGATCATTCGAGTTGAGCGTCGTGATCATCGTCCAGATGCCATTCAAGAGAAGGCTCTGATCCGTCGTGAGATCCTCGCTCTCACTCAGTACGAATTTCGTTCCGCGCACTGCGAGCGGCGCGTTCGCAGCGATCTCGAGCGCCATCGTAAACGCTGCTTCGTAGGTTGCATCGAAATCAGCGTAGACATCGTTCACGAGCCCGATCTTCTCCGCACGCGCCGCATCAATGTCCTTGCCGGTGTACGCGAGCTCCGCGACATGGCCGGCCGTCACCACCTTCGGAAGTCGCTGAAGCGTGCCCACGTCGGCGACGATGCCGATTTTCGTTTCACGAACCGAGAAGATCGCGTCCTCGGATACCAGTCGGATATCGCAGGCGGTCGCGATATCGATCCCGCCACCGAGACAATGTCCATGAATCGCGGCGATGACAGGAATGGGTGTCTCCGCAATCGCACTGATGCAGCGCTGGAATTCGTGCGTCACTTCGAGTTGGGCCAGATTCGCTTCCGCGCCCGAGAGCGGCTGAGAGAATCCGCCACCTTCGCCGCCCGGCCCCATCATCACCAGGTCGAGTCCGACACAGAAACTCTTGCCCTTGCCCACCAGAACGATCGCGCGAGTTTCGCCATCGGACGACAGCGCCGAGAGTGCGCCGGGAAGATCCTTCCACATCGGCGGACTCATCGCGTTTCGTTTCTCGGGCCGATCGAGCCAGAGTGTGCCCACCCCCGACTTATCTCTCGATCGACAAGACCTCTGACGAAAACGAAGAATGCATTCTCGACTCCTCCGGCCCGCTTCCAGCGCTGGGCGAACGGTTATGGCATAGTCGATGTCGATAGAGAATTCCACAGAGGGCCGACCTGATGAACACGAAGCTTGCACGCGACCTGGGGCTCGAATTTCCGATCTTTGCGTTCACACATTGTCGGGATGTCGCGGCGGGCGTTTCGAAGGCGGGCGGCATGGGCGTCTTTGGTGTGGCCGCGCATTCGGCCAGCGGCTTGCGCGTAGAACTCGAATGGATCGAAAAGGAAATCGGCGACAAGCCCTATGGCGTCGACCTTTTGCTGCCGACTCGTTTCGTTGGAAGCGACAAAGCAGGCGGACTGGGACTCGATGAGCTCGACGCAAAGATTCCGGAAGAACATCGTCGCTTCCTCAACGATCTTCTCGAACAACATTCCGTTCCCGAACTGCCCGATGACGTTCAGCTCGGCGATGGATTCGCAGTGGGTTACGAACGGCAAAAAGACGTCATTGAGATCCTGTTCGAACATAACATCAGTCTTATCGCCAGCGCACTCGGACCCCCGCCTTCCTGGATGATCGACATGAGTCGAGAGAAAGGCGTGCAGGTCGCAGCCCTCGCGGGAACCGTCGAACATGCACGGCGCCATGTCGAAGCCGGCGTCGACATCGTCGTTGCCCAAGGCTACGAAGCGGGCGGCCATACGGGCCAGGTCGCGACCATGGTGCTCGTCCCGGAAGTGGTCGACGCGGTCGGCGACATTCCCGTTCTCGCTGCCGGCGGAATTGGTAGCGGCCGACAGATCACGGCGTCTCTCGCCCTGGGCGCACAGGGCGTCTGGATCGGTTCCCTCTGGCTCACGACGGAAGAAGCGGAGACGCATCCGGTCGTGAAAGAGAAATTCTTGAAAGCGACCTCGAGCGACACCATTCGCAGTCGGTCGCTCACGGGCAAGCCGGCTCGCCAGCTGCGCAGCGCCTGGACCGATGCCTGGGACGACCCGAGCAATCCCGATCCACTCCCGATGCCGCTTCAACCACGACTGATTCGCGAAGCCCAGGCGCGTATCTCACGAACTGCACACAAATCCGCGGGAGCCGCCCAGCTGAGCAACTATTTCGTCGGCCAAATCGTCGGATCGATGAATCATACGAAGTCGGTGCGTACCGTCATGGAAGAACTGGCGATCGAGTATGCCGACACGATGGAGCGACTCGACGAGTGGGCGGACAGCGAATAGGCGAGACCATGGGCCTATCGCGACGCGAGTTGCTCAAACTGACGATTGCTGCGGCCCCGATCGGGCCACTCGCATGCCGCAGCGACGATGAAGGGGCTGGCACGGCTGGAATCGCGGCGACCTCTGCCACTTGTTGCCAACGGCCTCGCATGACGCTTTCAATATCAAACTCTCCTTTCGCGAGCCGATGGCCGAGCCGCCGATCCTTCGCGTGGGAAATCGGTGGGTTCCGGGAACGCAACAAGATTCTTTCGGGCGCTTCTGGGCCTTTCGAGTCGCAAACCTGGCTCCGGACACCGAATTCCAGCTCGACCTCCATCGAAGCGCGAGGTCGGGCGCGTCGAGTGATCGAC
>CAWLAJ010000149.1:0-10319 GCA_963854795.1 Deltaproteobacteria bacterium UBA4427
AGCGAAGAGTGGTCCTTGTCCGAAATATCTTGACGACTTACAATCGTACGAATCGGCCAATTTCCTCTACGATTCGTGCACCAACGCCGCCAGAGGCCAGAAGGGTCGAGACGATTGCTCGAAATTTGATTTGTCGAGCGAATCAACCAAGCCAATCAAAATGCCCGAAGAATTCTATCCACGATATCATCGCAGCGAGCGCGATGGCCCGCTGACGTTTCGGACGAAGCTCTATCAGGGTGTCGGCGCGATTCCGGATACGGTCAAGAATTGGTCCTTCAATACCTTTACGCTTCTCTATTATAATCAGATCCTCGGAATGGATGCGTTCTTCGTATCCATAGCCTTGGCGATCGCGATCGTTTTTGACGCGATTACGGATCCGCTGGTCGCGACCCTTTCGGATAATTCCCGGTCGCGTTGGGGACGCCGACATCCCCTGATGTTATTCGCATCTCTGCCTTTGGGTGTCGCGCTGTATGCTGTGTTCGTGCCTCCGGCGGGTCTTTCGGAGAAGGGGCTCTTTTTCTGGCTACTGGCCTTCACGATTCTCACCCGCGGATTGATGACCCTCTATTTCGTGCCCTGGGCGGCCATCGCGGCTGAATTATCGGATGATTATCAGGAGCGGACCTCCGTGATGGCCTTTCGTTTCGCGGTCGGCTGGATGGTCGGCGTTGCCGTGCCCCTTTATGTCTTTAGCTTTGTGATGCCGGGTACTTCGGAATATCCCGTTGGGCAGCTCAATCCGGCGGGCTATCCCAGGATGGCCTTGATCGTGGGTTGTCTGATGAGCGCCGGGGCGCTGGCGACGACGCTACTGACCTGGCGAGAGATTCCCTATCTGCGACAGCACACGGGCTATGTGGCTCCCTTCGGATTGATGCAGACGATGCGCGAACTCGTGCAGGCTCTGCGTAATCGACAATTCGCTTTGATTTTCCTCATCGTCTTGATCTCCTCCGCGATTGCCGGAACCACAGCGAATATCGGCATTTATATGACGACCTATTTCTGGGGCTTCACGACCGAGGATCTTCGCTGGTTCACGCTTTCGGCAGCCGGAGCCCTGGTGGCCTTCCCGATGGTCGCCTTGGTTCAGCGGCGCTGGGATAAGAAGCATATTTTGCTTTCGTGTTCGGTGGCGAGTCTGGTCGAAGGCGTGATGATTGTGAATCTGCGTTTTCTGGATGTACTGCCGGAAAACGGAGATCCGATGCTGCTCGCCATTCTGGTAGGAGCCGGTGTGATCGCCGTCATCATTGCGGTGATCCAGGGCATTATCGGAGCGTCGATCGTTGCGGATCTGCTTGACGACCATGAACTTCGCACGGGTTATCGCCAGGAGGCGATGTTCAATGCAGCGCTATCCTTTTCTGGCAAAGCAGTCTCGGGCTTCGGCACGATTCTCGGCGGCCTGATCATCACGCTCATCGCCTTTCCGATCGGCGCGGTCCCCGCGGAGGTTCCGGCGGATACGGTCGTTCGGCTAGGGTTGTTCGTGGGCGTCGCAGTGCCTCTACTGAATCTGATTCCGATTAGTTTGATTACACGTTATCGAATTACCCGAGAGCGACACGCCGAGATTACCGCGGCGCTCGAGGCTCGAAGGGCCGGACGCGAAGAGACGCCAGTCCAATAGTCGCGGGAATCAGCGACTCCACCTGTCGGACTGCGATTCGAAGTTTCCGCCGTTCACACTTCGCGCCGGAACCGCATGCGCGTTCCGCCGAGCCGTCGAAATCTCTACTTCGGTCCGACGCCTCTCAGGGCGCGGGCTGCCAGATCTCGAACTCCGCGTGCAAGGTTGCGCCCTCCCAGCCCTGCGATGCGAGAAAGGCCCGGACGTGCGCGCGCCGCGCATCGAGAACAATGGCGTCGAAGCGCGCCAGGAAGTTGGCCGGCGGTGGCATCCCGCGCAGACAAAGCGAGAACCAGTGGCGCAGGTCCTGATTATCGACCTCCGACTTTCCAGCGATCGAAGTCAGAGCGGGGCGGGACAGGTACACAGTCAAGTCGAGATCGTGAAGACTCGGGTCGATCGAGAAACGCGCCTCGGGCGCCGTTCTGGCCCGCGCCGCAGACAACGTCTCTGCAAGCCGCAACTCGTGTTGACGCAGGTTGAGTGTCGGCACGACGGCCGCAATGGAGAGCCCTTCGAGCACGTGAAGCAGCGCCATCGCAAGGCCGCCTCCCGCCGCTACCCGATGCCAGCGCTCGCGGCCTGGCTTCAGGACAGCCTGACGACCTAACAACGGGACGAGCGCGACGATGCAACCCGACAGCCCCCACCAGATATTCGGCTGCGGATAGGCAAAATAAGCAGCGTTTTCTGCACCACCGATACTAGAATCTGTGTGCCAAGGTGTGGCTTCGCCGGGTTCGAGGATCAGCCTTCGGGTCAGGACGTCGGCTCTTCGCGTGACGACTTCGCTCTGCACGCTGTGCGTCAGTTCGTGATGCGCCGTCGGGCGGCGGCCCGCTTGCGAGCGATCGCAACCAGCGAGGCTGCGAGGCTCAGCGCCAGCGCAGCTCGCCCCGCCAACCCGAGAGCCGGCACCAGGGGTGGGTCCAGGCCGTCGTCGTCGATCACCAGGGACTCGAGATTGCCCGTGGTGACGACGTGGCTTCCTTGCGCGGCCGAGATGTCGTTGAGTGCTTGCAGTGCTGTGTCGGCATTGATGGCTGTCACGAGGGCCGCTGCGACCGTTGCTGCGCTCTGCCCCGCGGTCGTGGTGATCGATACCGTGACGCCGTCGATCGTCACACTGACGGACCCACCGGCCGCGGTCCCGCTGAAGCCCGGCAGCAGGGTCTCGTCGCGGCAATTCGACGCGCAGCCGTCGAAGAACTGCGTCCCTCCGTCGTCGCACTGCTCGCCTGCCTGCAAGCTGGTGTCGCCACATTCGTTCTGACAGGCCACCGGCTCGTCGAAGGCTTCCGTGACGGTCGTAGTGGTGGAGGCGCCGCTCGTCGCGTTGAAGCCGACGCCGCGCCGGGAGAAGGCTTCCCAGATCAGGCATTGGTTCGCGCCTGCGTTGGCATTGCTGTCTGCCAGCAGCACGGCGTCTCGACCTTCCAGGAAGGTCGGATCGCAGGGTTGCAGCTTCATGGCGTCGAGCACGAGTTGCATCAAGAGGTTGTTGCCGCCGCTGCCGGCGTAGAGATCGGGATCGAAGCCGTAGTGATCGACGAGGTTCCAGTAGAGATCCCACAGTGCGCTCGCCCACACTTCGCCGATGCCGTGCGGTTGATTCAAGGTGGCGATGTCGGCCAGGGTGAGGGGGCTCAATGCGAGGTCTCGGCTGTAGGGGTGGTTGCGGATGCCCGGTCCGGTCGCGGGTTGGCCAATCGCATAAGTGCCCACGAACTCCGGGTCGATGGCGGTGTCGGACGCCGTGGCGGTGATGCTGAGGGCCAACCAATCGCCCCAGCCTTCGCCCATGCCGCCGGATTGTGTCGTGTTGAGGCAGCCGACGTTCGAAGGGCCTCCCGTCAACCGGTTACTCAGCCCGTGGCCGTACTCATGGGCGATGATCCCGTTGTCGAACGACGACCCGCGCGCGACGGGGGTCACGATGGTGACGGTCACGCCCGCACCGAGCTGGCCCTTGATGGTCGTGCCGTCCGTCTGTCCGATGAAGATCGGTGGGATGACCAGGCTTGGATCGGTGCCGCCCATGGGGACCAGTGCGTCGCCCGCATTGTTGGCGATGATGATGCCGATGCCGCCTGCCGCCTGAACGTTCGCGGTCTTCTCCACGAACAAACAGTCGCCGCGATCCACGATCGCGATGTTCCCCGCAACCGCACCCGCGTTTGTCAGCGCCGAGCATCCGTCGGTCGTGGAGGGACCCGCGCCGTCCGCCGGGTCGAGCGCCAGGACGACGGCAGCGGTCAGGCCCTCAGTGCCCGCCCCAAAGGAGCCTGCGCTCGCCGCGTAGGTTCCCGCAATGGCGATGGGGGTCAGGACTTCCAGCATCGCGGGACCACCCAGGAAGAGGAACATCTCCATGAGTGGATCGGAGCCGTCCGGAGGCGTGCCGAATTGCGCGTTATTGGTGTCGGAGCCGTCCTGTGCGTCGGCTTGAACGGGGTCGCTCCCCAGTCCGCCGTTGCCGTAGTTGTTCTGCTGGAAGTTGCCCGCCGGCTCGTCGAAGCCGTATTCGTAGAGGACGTCGTGTAGGAGGTTGTTCCAGTAGAAGAGGTTGGTAACGGCGGCAGACTGGTAGCTGCTGGGGTGCAGCGTGAGGTCGACCGGGAAGTCGAAGTCGAGCGTCCCGCCGCCATCCGGCCTCAGTCCACCGAAATCGTCGCCGTCGGTGTCTTCTTGCGCGTTGACGTTGTTGCCTCGCGTGTCCGTGAACTCAGCACCCGAGACACCGTTGGTGTCGTGCCAGCCGAAGGGCGACGACGTGAGATCAGCCGGGTCTGCTTCGAGGCTTCGCGCTCCTGCGTCGGGGCTGCTCAGAGGCGCGGCGTAGACGTTGTACGAATCCTGCGCGATCCAGTCCTGGCGATCGAGCACTTCGCCCGTCACGGCATCGACGAAGAGGTTCCACCAATGGCGACCATCGAGGGTGCGGATGACGAGATTCCAAGTGATGCGGATCGCGCCGTCCGCGTTCCGGATGAAGGCGAGCCGGGCTGGGATCTCGTCGCGCGAGAGCCCGGAAGGATGGAAGACGGTTTCATGCGTGATGCCGCCCGGCGCTCGCTGGACCTGCGGCGGGTCCGCGCTGGTGAGCCCCAGGCTGCTGGCCACCGCGAATAGCGCGGCGCTCGCGCTGAGCTCGGGAGTGCGCGTCTCGATGCGACCGTGCACGCCGCGAATGAAACGGTCGCCGCGGCTCACCAGCCTGCCATTGCGATCGACCGCCGCCACCCAGTCGGATCCCTCGATCCCGATGCCGTCGATTTGCTGACGCAGATAGAGGTGGGTGAGACCGCTGCCCCGGCTGCGATAGCGATCCCGCACCACGATCTCATCGAGGTCGTCCGGAGCAAAGCCCAGCTGGCTGCGATTACGCAGCAGATGATCGCGGGAGATGTCGAGCGGGTCTGCGTTCGACACGACGCCGACAGTCCCGAACGGGCGAAGGCGATTCGACTCGAGCTGCGCCAGCGAGGGTGCAGCGCTGAAGCCGAGAGCGAAAAAAACAGCAGCGGTGGCAGCAAGGGATCGCATCGGCAGACTCTCGGTGGTGGGCGCGTCGCAACGCGGGCTTCGGTTGGGAAGGATAGCCGGCCAACGCGTGACCGCGCTAAATGGAGTGATTCAATGGCAGAGTTCATCCCACGAATTCACCGGATCGACATATCTGGGCCCACCGCTGGACGTGGAGCATCTGGCGGAAGCGCGGGTTCAGCGACGCGACGTGTCTTGTGTGTTGACGGGTTTCAGCACCACGCCATTAGGCGAGGTCCGCGTGGTGAGCTTTGGCATGGCGCAGACCGCCGGCTACCCGCTGATGATCATCGCCAAGCGCTCGCCCCAGATCGTGCTCCACGAGCGACAGCTGCTGCCTCCGGTCACGGGTGCCATCCCAGAAGGCGGAATCGCCATCGAGGTCGCGATCGCTCGACTGCGGCGAAGTTGTCTAATCTCTGGCGCCCCGGACGCCCACGGGGCCGGCTGGCACCTACCCGTGATCGTTTCCGGCGCAGCCCAGTGATGGCGCGCCGGGGAGAGACGTTTCGCTTGTGGGGCACGACCGCGGCGGAGCGCGAGCGAATCTTTCCCTGCGACGAACTCCTCCCCGATCACAACGAGGCCTACTAGCGGGGCGTTACGATCAACGCCCACCCAGAGGCCGTGTTCCCGTGGCTTTGCCTGCTCCCCGTTCCGGGCGGCGCTTGAGCAGGGCGCTGACCTTGCGGTCCAGGGTTTCGCGGGTGAACGGCTTCTGCAAGAAAGCCCGACGCTCGTTCAGGTTCAGATCAGCGAACCTCTCCGGGTCCGTATAACCCGAAACGAACAGCACGATTGCGCCGGGATGGAGCCGGAGCAGGGACGAAGCCAGTTCCGGACCCTGCAGACCCGGCATGACGACATCCGTGAGAAGCAGATCGACGGACCTGGAATGATTTTCGGCAATCTCGAGTGCCCGCTCGCCGCTTTCGGCAATCAGCACGATGTATCCCTGGTTCTTGAGCAGTCTAGAGGTAACACGACGCACGGCGGGATCATCCTCGACAACGAGAATCGTTTCTCCCCGCCCGCTCTCCTCCGCGGATGAGGCCCCCCCGTCCTGGGTCCTTGAGCCGTCTGCCTCCACGACTGGTAGATAGATGGAAAAACACGTGCCTTTGCCCAGGGAGGATTCGACCTCGAGAAACCCGTGATGCTGGGTCACGATGCCGTGCACCACAGACAGCCCGAGCCCGGTCCCCTTACCCGGCGCTTTGGTCGTAAAGAACGGCTCGAAGACACGGCTGCACACAGCTTCGTCCATACCGTTCCCCGTATCGCTCACACGCAGGACCACATGGGGTTTCTCGGAGGCCGGGGACTTGGTGATGGCACTCGGAAGTCTCGAGACCGCTGTCATCTCGATCCGGAGTGTTCCTCCGTGTGGCATCGCGTCACATGCGTTGAGCACTAGATTCATGAGCACCTGCTCGATCTGCCCGACCCCTGCCCGCACCTTTCCGACTGAGCCAGGGCTCTCGATCTCGACGCGAATCTGCTCGCCCGCTGCTCTTTCGATCATGCGGCGCATGCCTTCGACCACACTATGGGCCTCGAGCGTCTGCAGCACGACCGCCTGCTTGCGACTGTAAGCCAGGAGCTGCCCCGTAACGCTCGCGGCACGTTCGGTCGCGGCCTGCACCTCACTCAACCACGCTAGCTGTTCCTTGGTCATCGAACCCGGCAAATCGAGTAGCAGCTCGACGTTGCCCCCGATCACGGTGAGCAAGTTGTTGAAGTCGTGTGCAACGCCGCCAGCGAGTTGCCCGACCGACTCCAGACGTTGGGCGTGTTGCAGCTCCGCTTCGAGGACTTTGCGTTCCTCTTCGAAGAGATTGCGCTCGCGGAGTTCGCGGCTCAGTCGGTCATGCGCGGTTTGAAGTTCGGCGACGCGATCCTCCACGCGGACCTCGAGTTCGGCGTTCACCTGCCGGATGGCTTCGTGGCTCTGGTGGAGTTCGTTCAGCGAGGCGAGAAGCCTCTCGCGGTTTCTCCGAAGATCGCGATCACGAGCCTGCAGTTGATGGATTGCGGCGATGAAAAGAATCCCGCATAACAAAATCCCGATTACGGTGATCGAGCCAATGCCAAACAGATACTGGAGAGAGAGGTGTCCGGCGACAATGGGCATGCCGTTGAACAACGGTGCGTACGGAACCACTCCTTGCTGCTCGAGTACGGTGAGCGTTACGGTAACCAGAGCCCACATCCCGGCGCCAAGCAGCGTCGGCCTTTTGCCGAAGACGGGAAGCGCCGCCGCGACTCCGCCAATGAGTACTACCGCGCCATAGGGCACCGTCCATGTCCCAAAGAAGTACGAGAACACCGCATTGCTGATGGCAAAGAGTTGGATGGGCGCATGGAGGAAGAACTCTTGCTGGTCGAATCGGCCCCGGGCGGCCAGGGAAACAAGGGCGAGCAGGACCCATAGAACCAGAACGCCGTGCGAGAGCTGAATCTGAAGCGCGAGTACGGCGGGATCGATGAAAGGGACTTCTGCCGGGTATTGCGCCGCATAATGCAGCAATGCGGCTGCGTAGATGACCAGGCCCGAGACGATCCCTGAAACCAACGCAGACTTGCGGGCTGCGGGCCATTCATCGAGGTAGGAAGGGAAACTGAGTTCGCCGAACGAAGCTTCTAGCTGCTCGATGTCTCGTTGCTCGGTGTCAGCGGCCATGCCTACGCCCTGTCATTGAAGATTTCGGAATGCATCTGCGGCCCTTCGGCAGGAGCGGGATTAACGACAGACACCAAGTATAGGACGCATTAGCAGGTGGCGGGCGGGGATGTGTTTAGAGGCTGCGACGCGAGGCGCGACAAACGTCTTCGATCCGTGGCTGCATCGGTGGTGAGGCGCAAAACAGAGGACTCAAGACGACGGTGTTAGGTAATTCAAGACGCGGACTCAGTAGAATGCACTAGTTGACGTACGCGCCGGCCGCTTCGTTTCTGCATGGCCCGGAACGGGTGACTATGCCTCCATCCGAGGCTTGGTTGTCATATTGTCTAGTATCGGTTGTGGAGAAAACGCTGCTTATTTTGCCTATCCGCCCTGGGAGTTCTGAAGGCGATCCCGTGGAGCTTGGCCCGAGTGGGGGTCATTCAAGAATCGAAATCATGTCCAGGCATGGCAGAACGGGGAGCAAGGGCACTTGCTTTTTCCATGCTCCCGGACCCGGCCAGGACTTCCTCGATTTTCGTCAGCAACTGCGCGCGATGATACGGCTTGTACACGATGGGGAGCTTCGCGAGGGGGTCGTCCTCGGCCGGCATTTCCAATGCATAGCCAGAGGTCAGTAGAATCTTGAAGTCGCCTCTGATTCGCAACGCTTCGCGACCGATTTCGAACCCGTTGATCCCGCCAGGGAGTACGACGTCCGTGAACAGGAGGTCGAACTCGGCGTCGTGGCGCAGGAGGTCGAGTGCCTCGCGCCCATTCGCTGCCGCGACGACTTCGTAGCCCCGGCCTTCCAGCATTGCGATCGCCATGGCTCGCAGAGCCGGATCGTCCTCGACCACGAGGATCCGGGCGGCCACGCCCGTCGGCGCCAGAGTCGGTGTCTCCAGAGCTCGCGGCACCTCGTCCGAGCGCGGGAGCAGCAGAGTGACCGAAGTGCCTTCGCCCCACTTGCTGGCAATTGAGACGTGCCCGCGGAACTGTGTCATGAACGAGTAGACCATGCTGAGTCCGAGCCCGTTTCCGGTGCCCAAGGGCTTGGTCGTGAAGAAAGGCTCGAAGGCGTTCTGGACGATTTCGTCGGTCATTCCGGTGCCGGTGTCGCGCACCACGACGCGAAGGTAATCGCCCGGCTCGAGACCCTTCAGGGAGCCGGCCGCGACCGTGTCGATCGTGGTGTTCGCCGTCGCGATCGTCAGCTCACCGCCGTTCGGCATCGCGTCTCGCGCGTTGATCGCGAGGTTCAAGAGGGCAGTCTGGAATTGGTGCGAATCGATCAGCGTGCTTGCGTCCTGGGTGGCAAGATCGAGTCGCAGCGTGACTGTCTCGCCCAGCGTGCGGCGCATCATCCCCTCCAAGCCGCGAATCACCTCATCGAGAGCGACGGGCTCCGCCGCCAACATCTCCGGGCGCGAGAAGGCGAGCAGGCGCCGGGTAAGCGCCGTACCCTGCTCAGCCGCCTTGAGGATCTCCTCGGCATTCTCGTACACAGGGGTCGACGCAGCGGAGTCTTCTTCCAACAACTCGGCGTTGCCGATGATCACGCCGAGCAAGTTATTGAAGTCGTGGGCGATGCCGCCAGTGAGGTGCCCGAGCGCCTCCATCTTCTGCGAACGCCGCAACGCTTCCTCCGCGGCCTTGTGTGAACTGATGTTGCGGGCCACTCCCTCGACGCCCAACACGCTTCCGTCGACGTCCTTCCAGTAACGCGTATTGGTCGAGATCCATTGCGGTTCGCCGCTGCGGTCGTAGAGCTGCGCCTCGAAGTTCCTCACGTCGCCGTCGGTGACTTGAAGCTTCGCGACCAACTCGTCCCGTTTGCCGGGAGTCACGTAGAACTCAGCGAGTTCCTTACCAATCAGCTCTTCCGGCCGGAAGCCAAGCATGTTCACGATCGAAGGTGAGATGGTCAGGATCTTTCCATCCAGATCGGCCCGGTAGACGGTGTCCACCATGTTCTCGAATATGTCGCGGTACTCGCGCTGACTCTGCTCCAGCACTTCCGCCTGCTGCTTAGTCGTGGCCACTGTTTCCACGAAATAACGGTTCAGGACGCCGAGGGCGACCACGCAAATCCCGCCGATCATGAGCAAGGAGAAGCCCTCGAGGACCCACGCGGAAGGGCTCGTCG
The DNA here is from genome assembly GCA_963854795.1 of Deltaproteobacteria bacterium UBA4427. GTDB lineage: Bacteria > Myxococcota_A > UBA9160 > UBA9160 > UBA4427 > UBA4427. Next base: position 10,003 of record CAWLAJ010000149.1, read on the forward strand.
TGTAGGCAACCAGGTCTAATTCAGGCAGCCGCTGGCCGAGGACGATGGAGGTCCCGATCACGCCTACCGCCAGAATCGTGGCGAACAGGACGAAGCCCCCGGTGCGATGGCCAAGGAGGATCGCGGCCAAAACGCCAGCGAACGGAATCCAGGCTCCAGCGCCACCGACGAGGCCGAACGTACCGACCCCCGCCAAGGCGACCGTCATTAAGACGCCAACGACGAACCACGAGCGCACGCCATAGGGCAGACGTCGCCTGAACAGCATGACTATCCAGATGCTGAGTGCGAGGAAGCCATGAAAGGCCATGAGCGGC
>CAWLAJ010000150.1:0-10302 GCA_963854795.1 Deltaproteobacteria bacterium UBA4427
AGGCAATGGATCCGCTCAGCCGACTATTCACCTGGCTCGAAGACCGCGTCGAGCGGCCTCGCCTGCTTGCGATCCGCAGTGCATTGAGCAGCAACCCGGGGGCCCTGCGCACCATGGGCTTCGTGTGTCGAGAGCACGCCGAACGGATCCCAGACCACACGGCCCTTCGCTTCGAGAAGGAAGTGGTGTCCTTCGGGGCATACAACGAAGGAGTCAATCGCTACGCCAATCTCCTCCGCAGTCGCGGCGTCCAGAAGGGTGACGTGGTCAATATCATGATGGAGAACTCGCCCGACTTCCTGATGGCACAAGGCGCCTGCGCCAAGCTGGGCGCAGTGGCTGCGCTCATCAATCATCACCTCGAGGGTGAAGCGCTCGTTCATGTGCACGGCTGCTCGGGAGCCGAGATCGCACTCGCCGACCGGGCGAGTTTACAAGTGCTTGGACCGCTGTCCGGGCAGCTCGCCGCGATCGAGATTCACGGGGATGTTCCCGACCCGCATCCGGGAGGTTTGCATTTCCGTCCTCTTCGCGAAGAGCTCGAGGATGCCTCGACGGGTGAGCCGGAGATTCCGGACGTTTCGCTCGGCGATGTATTCCTCTTCATCTACACCTCGGGCACGACCGGGTTTCCGAAGCCGGCGATCATTCGTCACCTCCGCTTCACGGCCGGCGGCCGTTCGCTGGCCATGTTGCACGAAGTGACTCCTGCGGACTGTGCCTACGCACCCATCCCCCTCTACCACGGTTGGGCGAACTTCGTCGGATTCTCTCCTGCGTTCCACACGGGCGCCTGCTTCGCTTCGCGTCGGAAGTTCAGCGCAAGCGAGTTCCTGGCCGACGCGCGGCGCCACGAAGCAACGATCTTTGCGTTCGTCGGTGAGCTGTGCCGCTACCTGATGCGCACACCGCCCACCGATGCGGACCGGGACCACTCGATCCGCCTGGCGACGGGCACGGGCCTGCGTCCCGACATCTGGGTCGACTTCCAGAAGCGCTTCGGGATTCCCAAGATCATGGACACCTACGGGCAGACCGAAGGAAACGTGAGCCTCCAAAATCGCAGGGGACGTGTCGGATCCGTGGGTCGCTGCGCGCCCGACACCCACGATCAGCTTCGCCTGGCGCGGTACGATGCCGAGAAGGGCGAACTCGTACGCGGGCTCGACGGAATGCTGGTCGAGTGCCCCGTCGGCACGCCCGGTGAACTGCTGAGTCGGATCTCGGAGTCGAGCGCGATGCCATTCGACGGGTACGCGAACCCCGCGGACAACGAGGCCAAGATGATCCGCGACTGCTTCGAGAAGGGGGATCTCTACCTGCGGACGGGTGATCTCCTGCGACGGGACCGCGCGTCCTACTACTACTTCGTGGATCGGATCGGCGACACCTTTCGCTGGAAGGGTGAGAACGTCGCGACGCTAGAGGTGGAGCATCTCTTGAACTCGGCACCGGGGGTGCACGAAACAGGCGTTTACGGCGTTCTCGTACCCGGCGCGGACGGGCGCGCCGGCATGGCACTCGTGGTTCCGGAGGATGGCGCCAGCTTCGATCCCCAGGCCTTCCTCTCTCATGCGAAGAAGAACCTGCCGGTCTACGCACGACCCCTCTTCATCCGCGTCGCCAGCTCCATGGACGTGACCGGCAATTTCAAGAATCGCAAGCTGCGCCTGCAGACCGAGGGGTTCGACCCGACCGGCATCGAGGACCCCCTCTTCTTCCGCGACGACGACGCGGAACGCTTCGTCCCGCTCGACCAGGCTCTCTACTCCGAGATCGTGGCCGGCACACGCAGGTTCTGAGCGGGTCTTCTATCGCGGGTCGTTTACTCTTGCTTCCGCCCCTTCGCCTTTCGGCTTCGGCGTGCCGGCTCGATCGCCAGGATCGGGTAGATGGCCTTCATGCTCGGCCACTTCGAGCACGCGGACTCCGTTCATTGCGCCCTCCATTGATTGGACCCTATTCGAGTCTCCGTCTCAGCGTTTAGACTCTGCGCGGATGACCGTCCCCGGGAGTCGGTCACGTCCATTCAGCCGACTCCGTAGACGGCGGCGGCGTTGTCGAAAATCACCTTCTGGAGCACATCCTCTCCCAATGACGCCAGGGGGGAGTCGTGGAGGGCTTTGCGCGAATGCGGCCAAGTGCTGTCACCATGCGGGTAATCCGAAGCCCACATGACGTTGCCCGCTCCGATTTCGGGAATCAGCTTGACGCCGATCGTCTCTTCTTCGTAGGTGACGAAGACCTGTCGACGAAAGATCTCGCTAGGCAGCATCTCAAGACGATGATCCTGGATTTTGTCGTAGTACTTGTGATGCTCGTGGTCCATGCGTTCGAGCATATACGGAATCCATCCGAGTCCTCCTTCACCGAGGACGAATTTGACGTTGGGACGCTGCTCGAGAATGCCGGAGAAAATCATTCCGCATAACGTCTCGTCGAGTTGCATCGGAATGACCGACACGAAGGCAGGCATTCGCCAAGATCCGAGCTGGGCCTTCAACATGGTTCCAGTCGGTCCGAGATGAGCATGAATGGGCAGTCCGCTGTCTTCGGCCGCGTCCCAGAATGGATGCCAGACGTCTTCGAAGATGGGTGACACTCCTTCATCCTGGGAGATGATCGCACCCTTGTGGCCCAGCGCGGCCACGCGCATCAGTTCGTCGCGAGCGGCCTCTGGGTCGTGGCCCGGGAGGTGCGCGAGGAGGAGGAGCCTTCGTGGATCCACCCGGTTGAATTCGTTCGCCCAGTCGTTGTAGGCGCGCATGCAAGCCGCGCGAAGCTCGGGTTCCCCCAGCCGCATCTGGGTCGTCATCGGGCTGTAAATCACATGCGCGAAGACGCCATCACGGTCCATGTCCTCGAGCCGCTTCTCGGGAAGTCCCGGCCGAAACCCGTGATCCTCGGCGCCGATATAGCCCTTGCCCTTGCTGCCACTCGGGCTGACTAATCGACCCTCCGCCTGCCAGAAGGGTCCTTCCTTTGTCTCGATGACCCGGGGACCCAGCTCCCGATGTTCCCGGGGCAAACGCTCCTGGAAGAGTTCGGCCGGCAATACGTGGATATCCATGTGATCATCGGCCGAAATGATCTGCTGATCAGAGTTAAGCGCCATGCAGAAATACCTCGCCGGTCAATTGGGTGCCGCCAAAGATCGTCGCGCAGGAGCAAAGCTAGTGACGCCTCCGCGGCTTTTCAATACTGCACCCGCGGCCCGACGGGGGCTGTTCGGACTCGGCAATCCTCGCGGCGGGCACTATCGTGAGGGCACACCGATCGTGAGGGCACACCGATCGTGAGGGCACACCGATCGTGAGGGCGTGTCAGGGCTGAACGCACGGCCGCGGCGTCCCGCCTATGAATGACCACCTGAAGGGGAAGCCATGGCCGAATCGTTGCTGCAGGGGATCCGGGTGGTCGACCTCGCTGCCGAACCGGGTCAGATCACCGGCCGAATCTTGGCTGACCTCGGGGCCGAAGTCGTGAAGCTCGAGCCGAGGTCGGGGGACCCCCTTCGCTCCGTGGGTCCCATGATCGGCGATCGCCAGGATTCCGAGGCCTCCCTGCGTTTCGCGGCTTGGAATGCGGGTAAGACCAGCGTGGCCGCGGACGCGGATGATTCTCGCATCGACGCCCTGCTCGCAGGCGCCGACGTCGTGATCGATACGCCCGGCTGGCCGGGCGCCCACGCGCTCGATCCAGCGCGTGCGCCCCATGCGGTGTGGGTACGCATAACGCCCTTCGGAATGGCCGGGCCCCGCTCGGGTTGGTGCGCAACGGATCTCGGTGTCATGGCCGCAAGCGGTAACATGTACTCCACCGGGTTCCCAGACCGCGCCCCGCTTCGTTGCAGCGAGCCCGCCGCCTACGCTCACGTCGGACCCGAGGCGGCCATCGCCACCCTCAGTGGCCTGGCCTCCGGCCGACCCCACGTCATCGACGTATCGATCCAGGAAACGGTAATCGTTTCGAATATGGGGGCGCTGTGGGACTACGCGCGTGATCGTGGTAGTCGAGGAAGCCGCGCAGGCGCGCGACTCGGTGCCACGCGCGAAATCTGGAAGTGCAAGGACGGTTGGGTGAGTTTCGGTCTGCGCGGCGGCGTCGCGAGGGCCTCGACCTACTGGAAGATGACGAAGATCCTGGAGGAGGCGGGCTGCTCGACGCCCGCCTGGTCGCAGCGCGATTGGGATCGGTTCAACCAGAACAAACTCACGAAAGAGGACATCCGAGAGATCGAGGCGCCGTTGGCGGCCTATTTCTCAGGGCGCACGATGGCTGAACTCTACGAGATGGCGGCGGCGGACAATATCATGCTTGCCACGACCAACTCACCGCGCGAGATGGTTTCCAGTTCGCAACTCGCTGCCCGCTCCATGTTCGGCACCCTCGGCTCGATCGATCAATTTCCGACCCGCTTCGCCCTCGCCCGAGGCGCCGTTCGGCCCATCGAGAGCCCGGGCGCCAAACGAGCCGCTCCGGGGCTCGCCGAGGGACCGTGGCCGGAATGGACGCCACGGGGCATCGCAGCAAGCGATGTGGCGACGACACCGAATCGCTCGAAGGGCGGTGGTGCCTGGGAGGGCACGAAGATTCTCGAGTTTGGCTCCGGTGCCGCCGGCCCGATCGCTTCGCGTTTCTTTGCGGAGCATGGCGCGACGGTGATTCGGATCGAATCGCGTAGCCGGCCCGAGTTCCTTCGCACGATGGCGGTCGCCATGGAAAGCCCTTACGGAGTCGAGGGCAGTGGCATCTTTGGTGCGCTCAATGTCGGAAAGAAGAGCGTCGCGCTCAATCTGAAAGATCCAGGGGGACTCGCCGTCGCCAAGCAGCTCATGGGATGGGCGGATCTCGTTCTCGAGAACTTTGCGCCCAAGGCCATGCGCGGTTTTGGCCTCGACTACGATTCGATGGTCGAGGAGCTTCCGGATCTGCTCATGGTGTCGGCTTGTATGAACGGCCAAACGGGCCCGCATCGAAACTACCCAGGCTTCGGTTCGCAGGGATCCGCGTTAGGCGGCTTCACCTTGCTCACCGGATACCCAGATCGAGAACCCGTCGGTCCCTACGCGACGATCACCGACTCCCTCGCACCTCGCTATTGCGCAACCGCGATGGCCGCAGCGCTTCTCTACCATCGCCGGACGGGGGACGGTGTTCATATCGATCTGTCCCAGGTCGAAGCGGGCCAATATGCGCTCAGCCCGTGGCTCCTCGACTTCGCCGTCAACGGCACATTCATCGAGAACATGGGAAATCGATCGCCGCGCACAGCACCCCATGGTGCTTTCCCGTGCCTGGGTGACGATCGCTGGATTGCGATCGCCACCTGGAGCGATGCGCAGTGGGCACGACTGGCCGAAATGATAGGCCTCGAGGATCCGTCGCTCGCCTCGACGGCCGCGCGCCTGAACCGCCAGGACGAAGTCGAGAGCGCGCTCTCCGCCTGGACATCGACGCGCTCGCGCGAGCAGATCGCCTCGCTTCTCCAGGCCGAAGGCATCGAAGCCGTCCCGGTCCAAGATTGGCAGGACGTCTTCGAAGATCCTCAACTCGCGAGCCGTGGCCATTTCGAGCGGATCGAGCACGCCGTCCTCGGAGACTGCTGGTACCAGCACAACGGATTCCGGCTGAGCGGCGCGCAAACCCACTACACGCAGCCGACTCCCACGCTCGGCGAACACAATGACGAGGTCCTGGGCGAACTTCTGGGCCTGTCACCGCATCGGATCGACCAGTTGCGACAGAGCGGTGGCGTCGAGTAATCCCCGGCAACCCGTGATCTTTCAGTGACGAAATCAGGTGTTAGGTTTGCCGCCCTCCGCCGCCGCCTTCGCCATCGCTTCGAGGCGCTCCAGAATCGGCATCGGTTCCTGTCCTATTTCGGCGTCGAGTCGTTCGCCGATCTCGTCGAGCGTCCAGCGCCCCTCCTTGACCATGTCACGGATCTCGGCCGGCTGGTTCCACACGGCGATGCGACCGCCGTTGATGGTGTACGTCTGGCCCGTGACATGCCGCGCCTTCTCACCGAGCAGGAAGCTCACCAGCGGGGCGACATCCTCGGGCTCACCCATCTCGAACCCAAAAGGAACCTGCCCGGACATCCGGCTCTTCGCGGCCGGAGCGATACAATTGGCTGTGACGCCATATTTGTGAAGTCCCGCGGCCGCGCTTCGCGTAAGGGAGACGATGCCTCCTTTGGCCGCGCTGTAGTTTGCCTGGCCGACACTCGCGGTGAATGCGCCGGATGTGACGCCGATGAGCGTGCCCGATTTTTGCTTACGCATATGGGCCGCGGCGGCGCGAAACACAGTAAAGGTGCCCTTCAGATGGGTGGCGATCACGGGATCCCACTCCTCCTCGGTCATATTGAAAAGCATGCGTTCGCGCAGGATGCCGGCAACGCAGACCACGCCGTCGATGCGGCCGAAGTGGTCGACTGCGGACTCGACGATGCTGGCGCCTCCGGACATCTCGGCGACACTGCTCGCGTTGGCGACCGCCTGTCCCCCCAGCGCCGCGATCTCGGCGACCACCGAATCGGCCACCTCACTGGTGGGCTCCCGTCCATCCATCGCGACTCCGTAGTCGTTGACCACGATCTGCGCGCCCTCTCGCGCCGCGTCCAGTGCGACCGCGCGCCCGATTCCGCGACCCGCACCGGTGACGGCGATGACCTTGCCTTCCAAATATCCCACTCTGATCTCCTTCGGTCGGATCGACGCGATGACGAAGCCTAGCGACCTCGTCCGGAAGACCGCTACGGGTACGTTACCTTCAGGGTCGTTCTCTAAAACGGATTGCGAAACCGACGAGAGGCGAGTCGTGTTCAAAGACGCCACTGCAATCGCAGGAATCGCTGAGACGCGATTCGCCAAGAATCTCGAGCCCTCGGAATACGAGCTCGCCTGCGAGGCCATCGTCGGCGCATGCCGCGATGCCGGAATCGATCCCTCCGAAGTCGATGGTCTCGCGAGCTACACCATGGAGACGACAAGCGAGGTCGATGTGGCACGGGCCGCAGGCCTCGGCGACATCACCTTCTTCGGACAGGTCCCTTATGGTGGGGGCGCGGGCCCGGGCGTCGTCGGACAAGTCGCGATGGCGGTCGCCACTGGACAATGCCGTGTCGGTGTCGCATGGCGCTCTCGTAAACGTGGATCCGGCGGACGACCCTGGGCGGGCGCCCAGCAAGCCGGCGTGTCCGAATGCTGGACGCGTCCTTTCGGACTCCTGCGTCCGGTCGACGAGATCGGCATGCTCATGCGCCGCTATATGCACGAATACGGCGCCACCCGGGACCATCTGGCGAATGTTGCGCTCTCGGGTCGGCTGTACGCGAATCGCAACCCGCGGGCCATGATGTATGAGAAGAAGCTCGACCGAGAAAGCTACATGCAAGCGAGATGGATCTCGGAACCGCTCTGTCTCTTCGACAATTGCCTCGAAACCGACGGCGCCCTCGCCTGCGTCGTCGTTTCGGCGGAGCGGGCACGCGATTGCCGTCAGCCGCCCGTGCTGATCCATGCTTTTGGCCAGGGACTTCCGCGACAACATCAAACGATGGTCAACTACTTCGGCAGCGATCCCCTCGAAGGTCCCGCTTGGAGTTGTGCACGCCAACTCTTTCGCCGCTCGGACATCCGTCCCGGCGACATTCACGTCGCCCAGCTCTACGACGCGTTCACTCCCCTCGTACCCCTCTCTCTCGAAGGCTACGGATTCTGCGAGCGAGGTGAAGGCGCAGCCTTCACCGAGGACGGCGCGCTCGAACTCGGCGGGCGGCTACCGGTCAACACTTCGGGCGGCGGCCTCTCCGAGGCCTACGTCCACGGCTTCAATCTGATCAACGAAGGGGTTCGTCAGCTTCGCGGCACCTCGACGAGCCAAGTCGAAGGCGCGGAGAATTGTCTCGTCACCGGCGGCGAAGGTGTTCCGACGAGCGCTCTCCTTCTGCGGCGGGCGTCGTGAGCCAGGGCTATCTACCGCCCCCCATCGACGAGCACAACGCCGTCTTCTGGGAGAACGCACGCCGAGGAATCCTCAGCGTGGAACAGTGCAAGAACTGCGAAGCGCGCCGCTTTCCGCCCAGACCGATGTGTCCCCACTGCCAATCGACCCAGCGCGGATGGGAGCCCGTCTCGGGGCGGGGCACCCTCTGGTCCTTTGTCTTGCCTCATCCTCCGCTGCTGCCCGAGTTCGCCGACCTCGCGCCCTACAACGTGATCGTCGTGTCCCTAATAGAGGATCCGAACCTGCGAATGATCGGCAATCTCGTGAGCGAACCAGGCGGCGTAATCAATGCCTTCGATTCGACCCAAATCGAAATCGGTCAGCGAATTCGGGTCGCGTTCGAAGCTGTGAACGACGAACTCCACCTACCCCGTTGGATACTCGACTAACGCCCTCAGAAGCCACGACGCTCCCACGCAGCACTTGCCCGTCAGTCATCGCTTGTGCCGTGCCTCAGTGGCGAGGATCTCAAGCGTGCGATGAAGCGCACCGGGATCGCCGGGAATTGAAAAGGGAATCGCATTGAAATCCGTCACTCCGATCGAAGCGAGTTCCTGCAGACGCTCTCGAAGGAAGGACTCATCGCCGATCAGTGCGGCCGAACCCGCGCTCGCAAGCCCCTCGCGCTCGAGCACGCGGCGATAAGCCGGAAGCTTCGAGCTCGGTCCCAGAAATTTCTCAGCGGCGTCTCGCGCACCCGGATCCCGTGTCACGGATACGGGGAGCCCAACGATTATCCGGGGTCGTTCCCGCCCCGCTGCGCTTGCGCCTTCGTCGACTTGGGCCAACGCAAATTGCTCGAGAAATTTTACTCCGCCCAGCCAGATGGCCACGCCATCCGCTTTGGCACCTGCGAGTTCGAGCATGCGCGGCCCGAGTGCAGCGAGAATCAGCGGCGGGACGGCGGCGCCGAGGGGGTCGAGGCGCGCAGCGATTCGAAACTTCTCGCCCTCGAAGCGAGTCTCTTCACCTGCCAGGAGATCCGGAAGAACCGTGACGACTTCTCTCATGTGCCGAAGCGGCCGGGCGTAATCGATCCCCAACCGCTTCTCGATGACGGCGGCGTGACTGGCTCCGAGCCCCAGTGCGAGGCGGTCACCGCAGGCCGCCTGCGTCGTCAGGGCCTGTTGTGCGAGTGCCACTGGATGCCGCGGAAACACGGGCACGACCCAGCTGCCGAGCTCGATTCGCTGTGTCGCCCGCCCCGCGAGCGCAAGCAGGGTCAGGGCGTCCCAGTCGAATACGTGCCCTGCCCACGCCGTATCGAAGCCCATCGCCTCTGCACGAACGAAGCCGTCGATCATCTCGTCGAGAGAACGGCTCCCTGCGCTCGATATAAAGAGTCCGATTCGCACGCGTCCATGATCTCAGGTGGGGCCGCACCCGTCCAGCGAATCTCGTGTCGGGTCCGTACCCGTCCACGCTAGTCGAATACGAGATCTGCGTAGCGGCGCAGGCCTTGGACGGCCTCCCGCGAGCCCGTCCAAGGGCGAGCGAAGAGGCGAGTCACGCCCGCGTCCTCCCATCGCTTGATGTCGTCGCGACTCGAGATGTCAGCGCCGACGATGATTTCGAAGGGACGGTCCTCCTCACCGATCTCCGCCCGAAAGCGCGCAAGGCGTGCGATCGGTTCGACGACGGTTTCGAGACTGTGATGCAAGCCGAGCCAGCCGTCCCCGACACGTGCGGCACGCCGCAAAGCGGCATCGGATTCGCCCCCTACATGAATCGGCGGATGCGGCCTTTGGACCGGCTTCGGCTCGAAACGGACGGGTTCGAAATCGTAGAATTCGCCGTGGTGCTCGATCGTCTCTTCCCGAAACAGGCGCTTGCAAATTTCGATCGCTTCATCGAGTCGCCGGCCCCGCGTGCGCGGATCGAGACCGGCGGCGGTCCACTCGCTTCGCAGCCAACCTGCGCCGACGCCGACTTCCGCTCGCCCGCCCGAAACCCAATCCAGGGTCTGGATCGCGCGGGCCGCGACGAAGGGATGGCGCAAGCCGAGAAGGTACACGTTCGTCCCCAAACGAATCGACGTGGTCTTGGCAGCCAGGTAGCTGAGCATCCCGAAAGGATCGAAAAGAGGTGTCTCCGGCGGGATCGGTGGATGATCCGCTCCCGGGTAGGGAGAGCCGGCCATATCGAGCGGGAAGATCAGGTGTTCGGGAAGCCAGAGGGACTCGAAGCCGAGTCGATCCGCCTCGATCGCGACGGGCTCGAAGGCGGCTGGGTGAAGCATTCCGAGGGTGATCGCCAGTTTCATCCGCCTACTCCACCTAATCCGCCTAG
>CAWLAJ010000151.1:0-10252 GCA_963854795.1 Deltaproteobacteria bacterium UBA4427
TCCCGTCTCGCCGAAGCGGCGCAGCTGATTTACATTGACCATCGAGGCCACGGCCGAAGCGCCCGAGGATCTGCCGACACGTGGACGCTGGATAATTGGGCCGAGGACATCCACGAATTCTGCAAGAAGCTCCAAATCTGCAAACCCCTGCTTCTCGGGGTTTCTTTCGGAGGATTCGTTGCACTTCGATATGCCGCTCGATATCCCGATTCTCTATCAGGTCTGATTCTCTCCTCTACCCGGGCTCATACCGATCTCGAACATATCTATGCCGCATTTGACCGGGAGGGAGGCTCAAATGCTGCGGCGGTCGCTCGCAACTATTGGGAGAAGCCAACGATCGAAACGTTATCGGATTACGTTTCTGTGTGTTTCCCGTTGTTCGGACTCTCGGCTCCAAACAAGGATGCGGCGCGCCGAGGAATGGTGAATCCCGATGTGGTCCTGCAATTCAGCGCCACTGAACACAATTCAATGGATATGCGAGACGGACTAGGATCCGTCTCCTGCCCGACGCTAATTCTGAATGGGGCCCGCGATCCAATCAATCCGTTGGAGGACGTTAGGGAGATGGTGACCGCATTTTCGAGTCGAAACGTGACATTCGAACTGTTCGAAGATCAACGCCACAATCTCTCGAAGGATATGCCCGACAAGTACTTCGAGACGATCGAGCGATGGCTGAGTTCGAACTTGTAAACGTCTGTCTAACAAGACGATGAAGACCGTCGTGAGATAGCTAGCTGAGTCGAACGCGGTAGAATCTGGCGACAACCTTTTCAGGCTCGACGATCTCGGCGGCGCTATCCCACGCGGCTTATCGTCGATCCGTTAGGCGGCGTGAGCTATGTCCTCTGCATCCGACTCGTACGATGAGATGTTGGAACTTGAACAGAGCTGTCTCAATCCTGAGGTTCGTGCAAGCCCAGACCGGCTTTCATCGTTGATCGCCGATGAGTTCGTAGAGTTTGGCAGCTCAGGCCGGGTGTGGGACAAGGCTGCGGTGGTCGACGAAGTGCCGGCACAGTCTGGCCTCGTCCTCACCCTCTCCGACTTCGTGGCAGTGCGGCTCGCTCCCGATCTTGTACACACCACGTTTCGAGTCTCGATCAGCGAGGCTGGCTCTATACGGCATTCTCTCCGGAGTTCACTGTGGACCTCGCGCTCCGGCCGATGGCAGATGCTGTTTCACCAAGGCACGCCATGTGATGCACCCCTGGCCCGATAAGCTCGCCGCGAACCGCCGCCAACAACGGCATGCAGTCGGACGTTGAAGGGCTCAGTTCCAATTTCTGCTGTACGGTTTGGCATCAACCTTTTGAGGACCAGCGCACTCGGCGTCGCCCTTCAACGCCGCTGAAGCCTGGTCCGATCCGTTTGCCGGCTTCAACCGGAGCAAGACGGTGGACTCCATGGATGATTGCTGTGAAGCCAAAGCAGGCGAGCTTGACGCGATCCGGTCCCGTCACGAGCGCGTGTTATGGGCGGTCCTCGCGGTCAACGCTCTCATGTTCATTGTCGAGTTTGGGGCCGGCCTCGTTTCGGGCTCCAGCGCACTTCTCGCCGACTCCCTCGACATGTTCGGCGACTCGCTTGTCTACGGATTTAGCCTCTTCGTTGTCCATCGAGGCCTGACCTGGAAGGCCCGCGCGGGCCTACTCAAAGGTTCGTTCATGGCCCTGTTTGGCGTGGCGGTCCTATTCGAAGTCGCCTTCAGTACTCGCACCGCTGCCCCGCCGGGAGTTCCTATCATGGCCGCCGTCGGCACGCTTGCGCTTGTCGCCAATGCACTGTGCTTCTCTATCCTCTGGCGCCACCGCGCAGATGACATCAACCTTCGGTCTACCTGGCTGTGCTCTCGAAACGACCTGATCGCGAACGGCGCCGTTCTCGGTGCGGCGGTGCTGGTCGGATGGTCCGGCTCGGGTTGGCCGGACATCTTGGTTGGTCTCGGCATCGCCATTCTCTTCTTGCGCACAGCGGCCGTCGTACTTCGCGAATCGTTCGCAGAGCTGGGTCGCGCACGTCACCGTGTCCCGCAAGGCGCCGGCTAACCAGGCGATGAAGATGGACGTTGAATAGCGTGCATCAAATTGCCGCTGTACCCTGGGCATCTACTTCTTTGGGCTCGGCGGACTCGGTGGCGCTATTCAACGCCACTTATCGCCGATCCGTTAGGCGGCGCGTCATGCGTGGAGCCGGAATCGTCATAGGTATCCTGGTTTTCCTCTTCGTTCTGGCGATCGGCACTTCCGTTGCGCTGATCGAGTCAGGAGAAGTCGTCGTGATCCATACGCGGGATTCCGATGGCGAACTCCACAGCGCTCAGGTCTGGGTCGTCGATCATGAGGGTCACCAGTGGGTGGCCCCGGGGAATCGGTCGAACGCGTGGTTTCAACGGCTCATCGCCGACCCTCGCGTCGAGCTCGTTCGTTCGGGGGTTCGGTCGTGCCGTGTCGCCACCGTTGTGGAGAGTCCAGCCTCTATCCCGGTACTCGAGGTCTTTCTCGAGAAGTACTCCTCTGCCATTCGTGCCACGGGTCTCCTCAATCTCGTCCTCGAGCCCACGGGCGATGAATCGCCACCTGTCGCTGTGAGGCTTGGCGTGTGCTGAGGCAGCGGGCTCAGTAGCGCGCCGCTCAGCATCAACTTTGAAGCGCAACGAACTTCAGCCACAAGCCAGCCTACGCCTAACAAGTCCTTGCAGCTGACGGGGCTGGCTTCCTCGCTGCGACCTCTGGTAGTCTCCTGGCGTCGGCCTCTGTTGCAGTCCCGCTGGCGGTCAGCGGCCACGCAGCTGAAGGCCATATCCGTTATACGGCAGCACGAGGCGATGTAGTGGACGCAAGCGCTGAGTTGGAAGTAGCCCGTCACCTCGAGTCTGGCGAATCGCTGTTGTGGAGCGGTGTCCCCCGGCAGGGTGTCTTTCTTCGGGGCGCGGATGCGTTCATGATTCCGTTCAGTTTTCTCTGGGGAGGTTTCGCGATCTTCTGGGAAGCAACCGCGATAGCGGGAGGTGCACCGTTCTTCTTCGCGCTCTTTGGCATCCCATTCGTAATCATCGGTCTGTACATGATCGTCGGCCGCTTCTTTGTTGATGCCAAGATTCGAAAGAATACCTACTACGGCCTTACGGATCGTCGCGTCGTCATCATCTCCGGCCTCTTCTCCCAGACTACGAATTCGCTTCCGCTACGAACGCTCCACGACATCTCGGTGCAGGAAAAGCACGATCGCACAGGAACGGTCATGTTCGGACGCCCGCACCCATTCAGCTCAATGTACGCTGGCATGCAATGGCCCGGCATGAGTCAGTATCAGGCCCCAAGCTTCGAACTCATCGAAAACGCGAAGGGCGTCCATGATCAAGTTATCGAAGCGCAGAGGTCTGCCGGATAACAAGGCGTTGAACGCGGACGTGGAATAGCGCGGTTCAATTGACCGCTGTACCGTTCTGGCACCAACCTTTTCAGGCTCGGCCGAGTCCGGCGGCGCTGTTGCTGGCCGCTGAACGCCGATCCGTTAGGCAGCGTGGTCCGATGGCCCTGCCCACCTGGCTACGCGAGGACAGGAGAACATGAGATCCCCTCCTCGAGCATCTATCGCCGCTACTCTACTTCTTGGCTTGGTCGCCTGTGGAGCCGTCGAGGAACTCCAGGGCATTGGAGACAACCAAAAAGCGGCAGAGCAGGCCATTGCGCAGGCAACCGGAGCGGAAACTCAGATAGGATGGAACTGGACAAACGGGAGGCTTACTGATGTCACCGTTAGCGTTGATGCAAGGGCGGTCGGCGACAAGACCGTGAAGGAGCTGGGTGCACTCGTTGCTCCGCTGGTGGCTCGGAACTTCGAGGAGACTCCAGATCAAGTCCAAATCCTGCTTGTCCTTCCGGCACGTCCGTGATGCCCCTCCGCATCGCTGAGCGAGCGCACGCTGCTCAACAAGGCGCTGCAGCTGACGCCCAACAGCGCGTTCTATTTGACGTTTGGTAGCCTTCTGGCATCAACATCGGTGCTCGAGCGGCCACGGAGGCGCTGTTGGCCGCAGCTGAGCGCCTGATCCGTTAGGCGGCGCGAGTGGTCAGGCGTACTCCGGCCGGTGAAGACCGCAGTGGGAGGAGAACATGAGGGATCGGATTCTACAGGTCGGGCTTGCGACTCTGCTCGTGGTGTTCGCTTCGGCCTGCCTCGATCCTAAGGATCGCCGACCGGGGCTGCGCCTGAGCGGCGAAGTGGTGAGCCACACGATCGACGATTGGTCGTTCTCGGATGAGTTTCAGGAGGTGTATCTCGAGACGCAGACGTGGTACTTCATTGCCCATTCGGTCACGACCGTGTGCGCGCGGCTCGACGAGAAGCTGTATGTACCGACGATCTACTACGATGGTGGTGAGTGGCCAAACAAGTACTGGAACTCCAACGTCGTCTCCGATCCGCACGTGCGCCTCGAGATGGGCGGGAGGCTCTACGAGCTCAACGCCGTCGTCGTGGAAGATGCGGCGGAGTTTCAGATCGCCCTGGAGGCGCTCTCCGCCAAATATCCGTTCTGGCGAGAGGTGCTGTCGAAGCCAGTGAGTGAGCGCCCGGCCATGGCGATGGTGCGTATGGATCCGCGCACAAGCTGACGCCGCCGCGAGGGGCGCTTCCGGCCACTGCTATCGAGCCAAGGCCGCGGCGAGTGTGCTGCTGGAACTCGCGTATCCAAAGTGGATCCCTTCCGAACTCTCAACAGTGGCTCATCGCCTGTCGAAGGAGGAGGCTCTCCAACGCCTCGGTGCGTGGTGTCTGTAGCCAGGACGCGCGCCGCCCAACAAGCCGTTGCAGCGGACCATCAACAGCTCGGTTCAATTGACCTTGGTTGCTGTCTGGCGGCATACTGTGTCGGTAGGATCGGGTCCGGTCAGCGCTGTTGCTGGCCGCTGAAGCTCAATCCGTTGTACGGCAGGAGCGCGACCGGTATTGACGCTATCCGAACTCGCGAATCTCGGTGAGACCCTCGGCGGACTTGCTGTACTTGTTTCTATCGTCTACCTGATTCTGGAGGTTCGAAGAAACACGAAGACTGCGAGAAGTACGTCCGCGTGGAACTCGGCTGTTGCTCTAGGCGAGCTCTGCGAGGGCGCCTCGCACAATCCTCAGCTATCCGAGCTCATAGTTTGGGCGGTCGATGAAGGTGCTCGGCCCGAGGACCTTGCGCCCGAAGAGTTTTCTCAGTACTTCCTATTCTGTCGAGGTGTCTTCTTCAAGTACGAAGCGCAGTGGACCTTGTGGAAAGAAGGCACGCTGTCCGATGAGATGTGCAGAACCGGCGTCGGTGGGCGAAGGCGTTCGTCTTGCACCCCGTGCCTGGCCGCGTTTGGGAGATCGAGAAGGAACAATACCAGTATACTGCGGGTTTCTTTGAATTGATCGACTCCGCAGAACCTGCAGGCAAACTATCGGCCCGTGCGTGAAGACCGTCGGTTTGCCAGTGCTCCCGCCGCATAACAATCTACCACACCCGATGGGCCGTTTGACGAGTCGCGACCGACCATCCGCGCCTGTCGCGGAGGAACCGCGCAAGTCGCTCGTGCCATCTGGCGACGATCTCTGATACTCTTGAGACCCTCGCCGGCGATGCCCGCAGGTGAGTAGAGAAACCGTTATACGGCTCCAGAAGGCGCTTATAACTTCTTGCAACCTTATGAGCGGAGGCTCGTACTCCTCTCGAATCTGCATCCCGACTTTCAAGGAGCCGAAATCATGAACCGATCCAAGGTCGTTGTCGCGACGCTCGCCACTCTCCTGATTCCGATCGCCCCTCTTGCCGACGCTGGCAGTCACGACGACCACCTTCATTTCGCGCACCCACTCTTTGCAGAGTCTCCCTCTCCCGACACGAAGATCCGAACCGACTACATCTTTGAAAACGAGAGGGGCGGCGAAGGCGCCGAGACACACACCGCGCGACTTGAATTAGAGTACGCCATTCATCCGTGGATCAGCATTGAGACGGACATCCCCTTCACCTTTCGAAATCCCGATGACGGAAGGAGCGGAAACAACCTAGACACGATCGAGATCGGAGTTAAGCTCGCTAACTTTTCCTTGGCCGAGCATGGCGTCCTTCTCGGTGGGGGGATCGAGTTCGGACTCCCAACGGGGGATAGCGGCGAGGAGATCGGCTCCAACCACATTTTCGAAGTGGAGCCCTTTCTCGACTTCGGATTCAAGCGCGAAGAAGTGGAGGTCGTCGGGTTTCTGTCGGCCGCCGTTCCAACAAACAAGAACGGCGAAGACGAAGCCGATGTCGAACTAGGATGGAATGTGTCATTCCTGTACCATATCAATCGGCGTGCCGAAGTCCTTTTAGAGTTCGGCGGCGAATCGATATTCGGTGGCGAGGAATCCGGCCTTTCGACCGCGAACATCGCAGCCGGCATCAAGGTTGCTCCCACGACCAACCAGAACCTGAAGATCGGTGCTGGGGTCGCTCTTCCGATCTCAGATGTCAAGCTCTTCCATGTCCGTACGATCTTCTCGCTGTTTTATCACTTTTGAGCTTCGATCACGGTTCCCCGTTGCGGGAGCCGTCCAACACGAGCTTGCAGCGGACTGGGCAACAGCGCGGTTCAATCATCCGCTGTACCATTCTGGCGTCAACCGCTTGAGCCTTGGCGTTCCGGTCAGCCTGTTGCCCAGCCGCTGAAGCTCAATCCGTTATGCGGCGAAATTCAAGTATCCTTGCGCGGGACGAAAACTGATGCGGCACTTTTTAACGATTGGCCTCACCGGAATGGCAATCTTCATTGCGGTCAATGTCTACGCGCTGATGGTTCTCGAGCGCGCGTCCGCGCGACCATTCACTCCAGAGTGGTGGACCGAGTGGTTCCCTGCCGTTGGTGTCTGGCTTGTTTTTCTTGTCGTCGGTGTAGGTCAGCGGCTCTTCACGCGCGCCAAGGGCTTCGAGTCCGAACGCTGACTTTCGTGGATCTCCGATCGGCAATGTTCGGGCGACTTTGCAACCGAGTCATTTCTATTCGCTAGGCGTCTGCAGGAGAAACTAGCGAGCGCTCCACTCTTCGCGTGAGATCCGGTAGGCGCGGCGGTCGAGCGCTTCGCAGCCTCGGCTCCCGTTGCATCCCGCATCGCTGCATCCCGCGCTCTGATGCGCTGTTGCGTTCGTCACAAGATGCGCGCATGACCCGGGCGTCGAGTTTCCCGAAGGCAAGATCCAACACGAGCGAGGCCGCCTCGGTTGCATAGCCGCAGTCCCAGTATCGGGGCTCCAAGAAGTATCCGAGACGTCCCTCACGACTCTCGCCGTCGGCGCCGCTCCATTCGAATCCGGCGTTCCCCAGCACGACCGCGTTCGCTCGTAGCTCGATCGCCAGGAAGTAGCGGCTTCGCGGCAGGTCACGGTGAGCGAGCACGCATTCCTGTAGGTGACGGGCCGACTGGAGGCACACCTGCTCAGAAGGCAGCCACCCAACAACGCACTGCGGCTGCCGAGCCGCAGCACACTCCAATCGAACCATGGTACGGTGTGACATCGACCTGGGCGCGCAAGGCGGACCACGGCAGCGCTGTGTCATGCGGTTGAGCACACGGTTCGTTATGCGGCGCGAGGGAAATGGATGCGATTCGAAGTCGGCGCGGCGTATGCGATGGGGGTAGGACTTCCGCTGCTTGAAGCGATGCGTCGAAAAACCAATTTCGAGAATTTTCACAGTTACGTAGACGACTTCCTCGTGGGCGCCCTGTTGTTGTACGCCGCTCAGGCCGTCACCCGAGGAAAGACGAATGGCCCCGTGCTGCTCGTGGTGGCCTGGGCTTTGCTTTGTGGCGGGCTCTACGGGAGCTTCTTCTGGCAGCTTTCGAGCGATGCGGCACAGGACGTTGGTGGTCTCGCGAACATCACAGTCGTCATCATCAAAGCTTTTCTCTATGCGATCGCTCTTGCGGGTCTCTTCTTGTCCTCTCGGTTTGCGATTTCCAACCAAAGCGCCGGCTAACAAGGGCTCGCAGCGAACGACAGACGGCTGAGCGTTCCGGAGTTCGGTAGCCTTCGGGCGTCGGGACTTTGGGGCATGGCGCTGATGGTCAGCGCGATTTGTCGCAGCGAATGTCCGATCGGTGTTCCAGCCGAGCCGCTACGCATGAGCCAGGGCGTTCGTTCCTTTCGATCTACGGACCTGAAAAGGTGTCGTGAAATTCTAGACGGGCTACCCGACTGGTTTGGTATTCCCGAATCCAACGAGGGCTATTTGGCTCGGCTCTCACCCGAGGTGTCGGCCGTCTTCGAATCGGAATCCTCCGTTTACGGATTCGTTTCGATGCTTCACCACAATCCCGCTTCGGTCGAGATCGAAGTCATTGCCGTAGACCCCGAGAGGCGCGGCGCAGGGATCGGTCGACAGCTGATGAGTTGGGTCGAGGAAGTCGCTCGTCGAGAGGATGTTCGCTGGCTTCACGTGAAGACTCGTGGGCAGAGCACGCCGGATCCGCAATACGAACAGACCCGCGCCTTCTATTCCCATCTCGAGTTCGACCCGCTCTTCGAAAGTATGGAGTTGTGGGGGCCCGACGACGCCGCTCTAGTCTTCGTAAAGAGAATCGAGTAGCCATGTTCCGCTTTAGTTGGTCCGAGTTCATCGAACGCTATAACGCAATCGAGCCTGCACTCCAGGCTTACGTGGAGACACGGGTTCGCCGTCTTGGTGGCGCCGACGATCTGGTTCGCTCTGGCCCTTCCCGGCAATCAATTGGTGTTTCTCGTCTACCCGGCAGCGCTCGATGGGCAGACCCCGCTCGGTTTCCTGCTGCTGTCGCTGGTAGCCTCGGCGATCTACACGTTCGCCGCTGGCGCCATCTGCTGCTGGATCGCCAAGCCCGACTTCAAACGGATCGGACTCCTTGCCGCACTGGTGCTACTGGCCTTCGGCGTATTCACCCAGATCGTCTACTGGGATGTTCTCCCGATCTGGTATCACTTGGTCGCGATCGCGTTCATCGTCCCCGTGGCGATGGCGGGCGCGAACCTTGTCACCAGGAGCTATCGGTCATGAAGCAGGGGCGAATCAGCCAGACGGCTCTCAAGGTTGCGCTGGGCTTGATTACGTTGAGCATCAAGGACGACTGGGCGCAACGGCTACCCCCTGGCGTGGTGGAACTCAGCGAGCGATTGCTCCTGGCCTCGGGATCCCCGGGCTACGGCCCACGCATGATGCGCGCGTCCAGGCAGCCCTGGATGATCCGCGTCTACCAGATCCAGGACCGCATGGTGCCCGGGCAGTGGGAGGGCTTCGGCCACCGCAAGATCTTCGTTCAGCAGCAAGTGGAGAGCGCGATCAAGGAGGGTGCGCGACAGGTCTTGGTACTGGGTGCTGGCTTCGACACGCTGTGCCTGAGGCTCGCGCCCCAGCACGGGGATGTGAACTTCTTCGAGATCGATCATCCCGCGACCTCTGCGGCCAAGGCGAAGGGAGTCGCCGTTGTGGGTCAGCCAGACAACATGACCTTGATCGCGGCCGATCTCGGCGAACGCACTCTGTCGAATGTGTTGTCCGATGACGCTCGATGGGATGTCTCGCAACGCTCGGTGGTCGTGGCGGAAGGCCTGTTTCTATACCTGAGCGACGAGGAGGTGCGCGGCCTGCTGACGGAAACGGCCAAGAATACGCCGCCGGGGAGCCGGATCATATTCAGTCATAAGCTCCCCGACGAACTCAAGCTGCTTCATGTGATGCTGCGTCTCGTCGCGGAGCCGTTCAAGTCCGCTGTGCGAAGCGAGGACCTACCCGAATACATCGAGGGTACCGGCTGGGCCGTGATCTCCGACGTCGATACGGATCCGGCGCACGGAATCGAACGCTACGGGGTCGCCGAGCGATTCTGAACGCCAATCCGCTGGTCAGCTTGGCTTCTGTTCCACACGCGTCGCCGTCCTGGAGTGGGAGGACAAGAAATGTTGCGACTCGCCCTGGCGATTCTTCTGGCACCGTTCTTCTGGGGGCTGTTAGGCCTTGCTGGCGAACAGTTGATCTTCCTTGTATCTCCAGAAGCCGCCGACGGCACCGCGACCCCGCTCGGCTACCTCTTGATGCGTTGGCGTTCTCGGTGGTCTACCCGGTCTTCGCGGGATTCTGCTCGGCCTTGGTGGCGGGTACGAGCGCGATGCGACTGAGTGTCGGAGCCGGTATCGCCGTGGCCGCGGTCGGGCTCGGCGTGCAGATCAGCTACTGGGACACGTTGCCCGTCTGGTATCATCTGA
>CAWLAJ010000152.1:0-10218 GCA_963854795.1 Deltaproteobacteria bacterium UBA4427
GGACGCAAAGGAACGCGAGCAGCAGCGCGTTTTGCGCCTCGAAGACGGCCAACCCCTCCTCGCGAAGACGTTGTGCGCCAAAGAGAACGGCGGGAGCAAGCCAGATTCCCAGCAAGCGCGCGTATTCGCGACCCTTCAGCAGGGAATCGTTGTGCAGCCGAAATTGCCCGCGGGCCTTCGCCGCATCGAGTCGACGGCCGCTCGGAAGCAGCGCGGGAACGGCGTCGCGGTAGACGGGGAACTCATCGGGAAAGAGCGCGAGGAGCTTCCGCTCCTCTCGGGCAATCGTTTCGCGATAGGAGAGAATCCAGAGCGGCCAAAAGACAGCGGCCAGCCAGATCTCGCCGATGACGAAACACAATCCCAGATCGATCAGTCCGTTGGCGAGATAGAAAGGATTGCGCGTCCAGCGATAGGGTCCGGCCGTCGTCAGCTGCCGATTCTGTTCGAGGATTCCCTTCGACCAGAAGTGAAGTCCCGAGCCGACGAGCAGCAAGAGTCCGCCGATCATGGCCGAAGGATTCTCAACGGTCGCGACGACACAGCCCAACGCGATCAGGATTTTTCGCAGACTGCGCCGTCGTAGGCTCATCGGGACGAGGCTCCCGTCGGGTCGGACCGGTTCGAAGAGGCCTGATGACGTCGGATCATGTCGTCTCGATGGGATCCGAGCGACGTGATCCGACTAATCCAACCTACCCGACAGCGCGTCCTAGAGCGTGGCGATCAACGGAGCAATCAACAAACTCACGACGCTCATGACTTTGATCAGAATCGCCACGCCCGGGCCAGACGTATCCTTGAAGGGATCGCCCACCGTATCGCCGACGATGGCGGCCTTGTGTGTTTCCGATCCCTTTGGATGACCCTCGAGACCGCCGGCTTCGATGAATTTCTTGGCATTGTCCCAGGCGCCACCCGCATTGGCCATGAAGAGCGAAAGCGAAGCACCCACCGCGGTTGCACCCGCGAGCATTCCGGCCAGCGAAGCCGGGCCGAGAATGAAGCCAACACCCACTGGTGCGAGGATCGCGACGCTTCCGGGAAGCACCATCTGGCGCAGCGCGGCCCGGGTCGCGATGTCGACGATCGCCGTTCCATCGGGTTCGGCGTTGCCCTCTCGCAAACCTGGAATCTCATCGAACTGACGCTTGATCTCCTCGATGATGGCCTGCGCCGCCTTGCCGACCGCGATCATCGTCGAGGCGCCAACGGCATAAGGTAGACAGGCGCCCAGAAGAAGTCCGATCAAGATGGGCGCTTCGTCGAGCTTGAGCACGAGTGCATCGAGTCCCGATTCGACGCGCACGTGATTCACTTCGAGGATGAAGGCCGAGAAGAGCGATAACACGGTCAGCGTTGCCGAACCGATCGCAAAGCCCTTGCCGATGGCGGCGGTCGTATTGCCGACCGAGTCGAGCTCATCGGTGATGGCGCGGACCTCCGGGCCGAGCCCGCTCATTTCGCTGATCCCGCCGGCGTTGTCGGCGATCGGGCCATAGGCATCGACCGTCATCACGATCGCGGTCCCCGCCAGCATGCCCACGGCGCCCATCGCGATCCCGTAGAGACCGAGACCTTCGGGCATCACGTAGCTCGCAATGAACCCGACGATGGCCACGATGAGAAGCGAGACGACCGTGCTTTGCATGCCGACTGCGAGACCGGAAATCACGCCGGTCCCGGCACCTGTCTTGGAGGCCTCCGCGATACGCTCGATCGGTGCCCAGGCCGTGAAGTACTCGGTCACGAGTCCGATCAAGCCACCACCGATCGCGCCCGCGGCCAGGGAATAGGTCACGGCCTGAATCACGCCTAGCATGGGCATCAGAACATACGCCACGATGCAGATGATGATCGAGGGGACGATCAGGGCGGCGCGCAGGACCATGGCCGGCGCGTTCTGGCGCAGCGTTCGGGCGATGAAAATGCAGACGATCGAAACCGCGAGGCCCACGCCTGCCAGGAAGATCGGCAGCGTGACGGCCAGGAAGCGCGCATCCTCGGGAGACGCCACATCCGTGAAGAGAGTCATGATGTATTCGGATTTCGCGGTGAGTGCGATGGCCATCGCGGCCACGATCGCAGCGACCAGCGACTCGTAGATGTCCGCGCCCATGCCGGCCACGTCGCCCACGTTGTCGCCCACGTTGTCGGCGATGCCACCGGGATTACGTGGATCGTCCTCGGGAATGCCCTCGATCACCTTGCCGGCGATATCGGAGCCAACGTCGGCGGCCTTCGTGTAGATGCCGCCGCCGATGCGAGAGAAGAGTGCGATCGAGGAGGCACCGACCGCAAAACTGTGAAGGACGGTCGCAAGGTGGGGATCGGTGGCGAAGATCATGTAGAGGCCACCGAGACCGAGAAGCGCGGTCGCGGCCACGAAGAGACCCATCACGGCACCACCGTCGAGTGCGGTCAACAGCGCGTTCGGCATCGAGCCTTCGCGAGCCGCCTGCGTCGTGCGGACATTCGCGAAGGTCGCAGCCTTCATCCCGACGTAGCCCGAAAAGAGCGACAAGAACGCTCCGAGCAGGAAGCAGGAACCGGCGAGCAGCCCGGTCCCCTCACTTCGAAACGCGATGAAGAGAAAGATGAAAACACCGACCGCGTAGACGGCCAGCACTTTGTACTCGCGCATCAGGAAGGTCATCGCGCCTTCGCGGATATGGCGCGCGATCATGTTCATCGTGTCCGTGCCCTCGGGCAGGGACTTCACTCGGAAATAGAAGAACATGGCCACGATCAGGCCGACGACACTTGCGCCGAGGGTGACCATCGTGAGTTGTTGGATCAATTCGTTCATCGTCGATTCCATCCTCTAGAGTCCGAGAGAGAGAGAGAGAGCGGTAAAATGACCACCGCGTCCTGGTCGGTCCGTGCTGGCCTCTCTGGAATCGAAGCCATGCAGACGGATCCGCGTTGTTTGCAAGGGGATGTCGGTTCGGGTTGGGCCGGTTGGCAGCTCGCAATGCAGTGCCCGTGTCGGGCCCATCACCACGCAAAAGCCGAGCGATCCCGCGCATGTGAGTAGCGACTCCCGCGGGCCGCGGCAAGCAATTCAACGTGTTTAATCCCGCTGCCGTCCTCGGATGCCAGCGCTCCCCGGGCTCGATGCCAAGCTTCCCCGCGCTGCTCGACAATCCAGCCCCACCCCGTAGGGGGACTCAGTCGATGAGATCGCCCTTGGGCCCCATCGGCCACGGACCCGGCTCAGATACCGTCGAGCGCCGATTCCCGCCCCCGCTTCTCGAAGCCCTGCCGAATCGCTTCGACGTCTGCAGCTTCGAGCCGTCGGTAGGCGGCGCCCTTTTCCGATTTCCACCACACGGGATCCGCACATTCCCAGCGCTCATTGCGCAGATTCCGCTTGAGGACCTTGTTGGTCTGCGTCATCGGAAGAGAGCGGCTGATTCGGACATAACGGGGCGTCCATTTGCTTCCGAGATCGCTCTGCTCCGACAAGAAAGCGTCGAAGGCTTTGGCATCGAACTCGCCACCCGGCTCCAATTGCAGCGCGGCCATCACCTGATCCCCGACCACTTCATCCGGCACGGAATAGACGACGGCCAGCGTAACGACCGGAAGTCGGGCAAGGATGCGTTCCACGGGACCGGCGGCAAAGTTCTCCCCGTCCACGCGCAGCCACTCGGAATCTCGACCGGCGAAATAGATGAACCCGTTCTCGTCTCGATAGGCGAGGTCTCCGGACCAATAGATGCCATCGTGAACGCGAGCGGCGCTGGCTTCATCATTTCGCCAATAGCCCTCGAAGTTCTCGGCCCCGGCCTCGTTGGCGAGATGACCGATCGCCTCTTCCGAATTGAGCAGCCGCCCCCGATCGTCGAAACGCGCATCCGGTGTCGGCTTGCACGTCTCGGGATCGAGTATGACGACTCCGGGCATTCCGCGGCCGAGGGATCCGGCGGGCATATCGTCGGTCCGGGTCACGTTCACGCCGCCCTCGGTCGATCCGTAGGCATCTGTCACCAAACACTTGAAACGCTTCTGGAAACGCTCGATATCTCGCTCCGCGCCTTCGTTTCCGAATCCGCGAATGAGCGTGTTCTCTCCATCGTCGGGAAGCTCCGGCGTCTGCAGGATATAGGCGAGCGGTTTTCCGACATAGTTGAAGTAGGTCACGCCATAGCGGCGAACATCCGGCAGGAAGCCCGATGCCGAAAATTTTCGCCGAAGTACACAAGTCGCTCCAGCCGCCAGCGCGGGCGTCCAATTGGTGACCAGGGCATTCGAATGGAAGAGCGGCATGGCGCAATAGAGCACGTCCTTCTCTGACAACGCCATCATCTGCCCAAGGATCGAGCCATTGGTCGCGATCCGACCCTGGGAACACAAGCAGGCCTTGGGCGCACCGCTGGTACCCGACGTAAAGATCAACGCGAAGGTGCTCTTCTCGTCGACCTCCGAATCGGCGTCCGCGGGAATCGCCGCACCCGAGAAGCCGGCAATCTCTTTTTGCCACGCATCCGAATCGGTCTCGATCATGCGATCCGAGTCGATCGGCAGCTCGAGCTCGTCGAGCATCGAGCGATAGCCGTGGTCCGTCACGATCAGCTGACAATCGGTATGCGTGATGTCGCGCGCGAGTTCAGCACCGCGCCGCGTCGGGTTGATGCCGACCAGCGTCGCTCCGACGAGCGCGCCGGCCCCCAGCCACATCGAGTATTCGGGCACGTTGTCGAGCAGAACCCCGATGTGGAAGGGTCCTTCGCGTCGGTTCGCCAGCAGGAAGGCTGCGCGCGCGGCACAGGCCTCGAGATACTCCGCATAAGTCCAAACCTCGTCTTCGAAGGCGAGAGCCGGATTCGGGTCGTCGACCCGGGCCAGAAGAAGTTCTCGAATCGTCGGCATGGGAACCTTTCTCCGTGTGTCTTGGCTTCTCGGCGATCCAAGTCAGAGGGCCGGGAGGCCCCTGTACTCACCGGCCGCGATCGCTTGCGATACAGAATGCAGTAAAGTGTAATATTGTCGCCCGCGCCATCGAATTCGCCACCCCAAAGAGTCTAGCCTCGGGGTCTGGTGGAAAACGCTTCCATATCGGGGAAATCGTGAAGATCTACACCACCGCTCCGCTCGAAGACCCGCGCAGCGCCCGAACCCTCTATCCCGAACTCGAGGCGATCGGCTACGACGGCGCGTTCTCCTTCGAAGCCAAGCACGACCCCTTCCTGACTCTGGCTGTCGCCTCGGAGCACACCCAGAAGATCCGCCTCGGCACGGCCATCGCGATCGCCTTCGCGCGCAATCCCATGAACCTCGCGAATCTCGGCTACGACATGCAGTCCATCAGCGGTGGGCGCTTCGTTCTCGGCCTGGGCACGCAGGTCCGCCCGCATATCGAACGTCGCTTCAGCTCGGTCTGGTCGAAGCCGGCGAAGCGCTTGCGCGAAATCGTGCTGGCGATTCGCGCCATCTGGGAGTCCTGGGAAAACGGAACCCGGCTCCAATTCGAAGGCGAGTTCTACCGACATACGCTGATGATTCCGGCCTTCGATCCGGGACCCAATCCATATGGACTGCCCCCGATCTTCACCGGCGGCTTTGGACCCTTGATGACCGAGGTCGGAGGCGAAGTTTCCGACGGTTTCATCACGCATCCCTTCAATACGAGAAAGTCCTTGCTCGAGAACGCCCTGCCCGCGCTCGATCGCGGGCTC
Organism: Deltaproteobacteria bacterium UBA4427; assembly: GCA_963854795.1. Lineage (GTDB taxonomy): Bacteria > Myxococcota_A > UBA9160 > UBA9160 > UBA4427 > UBA4427. The sequence continues at coordinate 5,682 of CAWLAJ010000152.1, forward strand.
GAGAAGGCGGGGCGATCGCGAGAGTCGCTCGAGATCATGTGCGCCACGCTGATCGTGACCGCTGACGACGAAGAGGCGCTGGCCGCCTCGAAGCAAGCGGCCAAACGCCAACTGGCCTTCTACGGCTCGACGCCCGCCTATTTGCCGACGCTTCAATGCCACGGTTGGGACGGCGTCCACAAGGAACTGAACGCTCTGTCGAAGCAAGGCCGTTGGGATGACATGACGAGCCTGATCACGGACGAGATCCTCGAGACCATCGGCGTCGTCGGCATGCGAGCGGAAATTCCACGGCTCTTGCGAGAGCGCCTCGATGGCATCGCGGACAGTGTGAGTCTCACACACAATCGCGCCCCGGATCCCGGCCATTGGGCCGATCTGGTCACCGCACTCAAAGCAACCGAATCAACAGCATGAACTGCGCGATGGCCGACGATCCGAGCGGGTCGCTCGAGAAGATTCGCGCGATCGGCAAGGGAGAACAGCCATGAAATTGACAGACCGTGTTGCCGTCATCACCGGAGCGGGCTCGGGCATCGGCCGAGCCATTGCCGAGACCTTCGCCGCCGAAGGCGCGAAGATTGCGGCCCTCGACGTTCGAGCGGAATCCGCCGAAGCGATCATCAAGACCCTGGCCGGTGACGGTCATTGCGCCTTCGCCGCCGACGTTTCGAATTCGCAGGAGATCGCGACGGCCTTCGACGCGGTCGACGCGGCCTTCGGTCGCATCGACATCCTGATCAACAACGCCGGCATCGATCGCGCGCCCGGCGACGCCTTCGACAAGCTGATGACGACGGGCGAACAGACCGTACACATGACCGACGAGGGCTTTTCGCGTGTCATGGAAGTCAACGTGAACGGCACGTTCTTCTGTACCCGCGAAGCCGTCAAGCGCATGCGCCGCGACGAGCGCGCCGGAACGATCGTCAACCTCTCGAGCATCGCAGGAATTTCCGCGAACGGGCCACCCCACTACGCGGCTTCCAAGGCCGCGGTTCTCGGCCTGACGAGGTCCTGGGCCCGGGAATTCGGACGTTTCGGGATCCGCGTGAATGCCATCTGTCCCGGGGTCATCGAAACGCCGATGACCGCCAAAGTCCCCGACGCGGCCCTCGAAGGCCTGATCCGCGCGACGCCGCTCGGCCGCAAGGGACAGCCCGATGACATTGCCGCGACCGCCCTCTTCCTCGCCAGTGACGAGAGCGGCTTCATTACGGGACAGTGGATCTCACCTAACGGCGGACTCATCATTTGCTAGACGCATCGAATCAGGACGTTCAAAGCACGGGGTATCGCTCGTACGTCCTCGCCGTCCTGACGGTGATGTACACGTTCAACTATCTGGATCGCTATGTGCTGACGATCCTGGTCGTGCCGATCAAAGAGGAACTCGGCCTATCCGACACGATGATGGGCTTCTTGCTCGGTCCAGCGTTCGCACTCTTCTACACGGCGTTGGGCATTCCGATCGCGCGCTTGGCGGATCGCCGCTCGAGGACGCTGATCCTCTCGATTTCCTTCGTTGTTTGGAGTCTGATGACCGCAGCGGCGGGTCTGGCCCGGTCGGCGACCTTTCTCGTGGCGACCCGGATCGGCGTGGGCATCGGCGAAGCCGGGGGCACGGCGCCCGCCCATTCCCTGATCTCCGATTATTTTCCGATCGAGCGGCGCGCCTTTGCGTTCGGAGTCTTTCAGCAGGGGGTCTATCTCGGCCAATTGCTGGGTCTGGCGATCGGCGGTCTGCTGGTCGGCATGATCGGCTGGCGACAGACCTTCTTTGTCGTCGGCCTGCCGGGAATCGCGCTCGCATTCATTCTCTACTTTACCGTCCGGGAGCCGCGACGAGGCACCGCTAGTGTCGCAGCCCTCGAAGAACCGAACGCTACAGCTGCGCCGAGCGTGATCGAGACCTTCCGACATCTCTGGCAGCGACCGAGTTTCCGGGCCCTGATCCTGGGCACCGCCATCGCTTCGTTTGCGGGAACCGGGTTTGGATTCTGGGTGCCCGTCCTACTGGAACGCGTCCACGGACTCTCCCAGATGGAAATCGGATTCCAATTCGGCCCGATCGCTGCCATCAGCGGGTCACTGGGTGCCCTGCTGGCCGGGACGCTCACGGATCGACTCAGTCGCCGCGATCGCCGCTGGCTGATGTGGATCCCAGCAGGCAGCGTGGCGTTCTCCCTGCCCTTCCTGATCGGGATCTGTCTATGGCCGAATTCGACCGGCGCGATTCTCTGTGCGATTCCCGCCGGGCTTCTCGGCGGCGGTTGGGCGCCCGCGGCGTACGCGGCGGCACAGATGATCGCGCCCGCCAACATGCGCGCCGTCGCCGCGTCGATCACGATTCTCGGCATCACACTCTTCGGCATGGGCGCCGGTCCTCAAGTCATCGGAATCCTGAACGACCTCTTCGCGCCTCGATTCGGCGACGACGCGGTCCGCTATTCGATGGTCGCGGTTTTGATGACCTGTCTTCTGGGCTCTCTGTTGCTCGTCTGGGGCGCGACGCGAATCCTTCGAGATCTACCCAGCGAGCAAGCGACCGACTAACAAATCCGTCGAGCGGTCCGCGCGGCGCGGCCGGTCTCGCCCCCTACTCGGCGCGAGTGCCGCGGCCGTACCAGAACGATGCCCCGCAGAGTGCGACCACGACGAAGTCGATGAGCGCGTGAAAATAGGTGAATGCGGTCGGATCGGCGTCGAGGATTCGATAGAGCGCGCCCACCCCGCCCATCAGGGGCAATACGATCGCGACGAGCAGCGCGATCCGAAAACGCGTCAGCAAGAGCAATCCCACGAAGAAGAAGATCGTGCCCGATAGGGCGGGACCGCGAATCTCGGGAGCCGTCCCGTAGAAGATCATCTGCCCCGGGTGGGTCACTCCGGAGAGCAGCATCAAATAGGCTGCGTATCTGCGCAATCGTTCTGTCATGGACAGGTCTGTCGCCCCATTACGAGCAGCGCGCGAACCGAAGGGCATCATGCCACGGCGTGACGACTTCGCGGTCGCTCCGAGCGGTCAACGAATCAGCACCGCGCCGCCGTCGACGGGAAGCGTCTGCCCCGTGACATAACGAGAATCCTCGTTGGCGAGAAAGACGACGACCGGCCCGATGTCCTCCTCGCACTCGCCGAGCCTCTGAAGCGCCTGGCCCGCCGTCATTCGCCGCTCCATCTCGGGAGAGCTCTCGAGCATTGCGACGACGCCGGGCGATTTCGCGAGCGGGCAGATGATGTTGATGTTGGTTCCGTCGGCGCCCCATTCTCTCGCCGCGGTCTTGCTGAGGGCGCGAATCGCTTCCTTGCAAGCGCCATAGGCGGCCTGTCCCTTGATTCCGTCCAGCCCCGCGCCGGAGGCAGCATTGATGATGTGTCCTCCGCTGCGCTTCAGAGGAGGGTGACAAGCCTGCATGAAGTAGAAGGTCCCTCGAAATCCGGTCTCGAAGCAGAGATCGATCGTCTCGTCGGTATGGTCCATGAATGGAAGTGGAGCCAGCGGCGCTCTTTGGGCGTTGTTGACGAGGATGTCGATGCCGCCGAAAGTGGCCCCCGTCGAGTCGACGACGCCATCCACGCTCGGTCGCGAACTCACGTCACACTGCGCAAAGAGAGCGCGGCCTCCAAAGCCCTCGATCTCCTTCGCGACACCTTCTCCCGCTTCCGAGTTGAATTCCGCGATCACGACGCGTGCGCCCTCGCGCGCCAGCGCGAGCGCGATCCCGCGACCCACTCCCTGACCGGCTCCGGTGACGATGGCGGTCTGGGTGTCGAGTTTCGAACTCATGATGGACTCACTCCCTCGATCAAGAACTCGAGCATTTGATGGGCCAACTGGCGGCGCGCCTCCGGCGACTCGCCCTCGATCACCAGAAATCCGAAGATGGCATTCATGACGATGCGCGTGAACTCGGCTGCCGGCACGGACGGACCGATTTCGCCTCGCGTCTTCGCCTGAAGAAATTCCTGCGTGAGAAAGGCGAACAAGTCGCTCCCCATCCAATCCCCCTGTCTCGGCTCCCGAACGATGAGCGCAAAGACCTCCCGCCGCAAGACGGGATCCGCGCCGTCGAGGAGATCAAAGACAGCGTCTGCGAGGCGATGGACGAGGGGAGTCTCCTGGGATTCCGAGAGTCGCTTTCGCAGCGTAGAAAGCGCGCGCTCCTCCGTGCGCGACTGCATCTCGTGAAGCAGGTCTTCCTTGGTCGGGAAATGCGCGTAGAAAGTGGGGCGGGTGACGCCCGCCTTCTGCGCGATGTGTTCGATGCGCGCCTTGGCATAACCGACCTGTGAGATCTCTGCGGCGGCGACTTCGAGAATCAGATTTCGAGTATCCCGACGCTGGCGCTCGCGGGTCGGAAGCGGGCTCTCCGAACGATCGGAAACTGGCGGCTGGCTCGTCACGGTCACCTCGGGTGCCAGGGCGTCCTTTCACGGTCCGCCCTGGGGATTGCATGCAGTGTCTTCTACCCGCTCGGGCGCCTTCCGCTGCCCGCGAAGTACAGATCCGACATTTCGAACCCTCTGTTGATTT
>CAWLAJ010000153.1:0-10174 GCA_963854795.1 Deltaproteobacteria bacterium UBA4427
ACTTTCGGAGTCGCCGATCTCGAACGTGAAAGCGGTGAAATCGATCGGACCTACCTGCAGTCGCTCATCGAAATTCACTCATCGGGTGTCGGCCTGATGGCATCGCCGCTTCACGTCCATGCGGCGCCATTGGTTCGGCCAGCTCGATTGCAGCAGGCGCTCGGCCTGATTCAGGATTTCAGCGATTTCGTCCTGATCGACCTTCCCCGAGATTGCGGGGATCTGGGGATCGCCGCCATCGAACTCACGGATCGGGTTCTCGTTGTTACTTCGCTCGATGTTCCGTCCCTGGCACACTGCAAGTTGCAGCTTCGCCGGCTGGATCAATCGGGCGTACCGCGCCAGTCGACCCACGTCGTCGCGAACAATTCCGACCCGGATACGAGCCTGAGTACAAAGGACATCCGCGGGTTCCTGGGCAGGCCGATCGACTTCCATCTTCCGAAAGACACAGCAACCGCGATGGAGGCGGTGAACAAGGGGGCGTCAGTCAGTCTAATTTCGCCGCGGAGTTCGATCGCGGTGGCGGTACAGAGCATGGCGAAAGAGATAAGTAGCAGCTGCGGATGGGGTAGTCCGAGCGAGGCCATACCTACGAGGGCAATCTCGAGGGTAAGAAAGCTGATTCTGGGAGCCCGATATGGGACTTCTTGATCGACTCAGAAGTACGTCGGTTTCGTTGGACGGACCGAAAGGAGCGGCGGCCGGAGCCGTCGCGGGCGGACGAGAAAGTCGGGGGAGGGACGATGCGAGTTTCGACGCCGAGGCAGAAAATCGACGGCGTCTCGAGCACCGAAAGAAGCGCGCGCACCAGTATGCGGAGTTGAAGTCGCGTGTACATCGAAAGCTTTTCGACCACATCGACTTTTCGAAACTGGGCGAAGTCAGTGCATCGCGCGCTTTCGCTGATATCGCATCGCTGACTCAACGCATTCTGGATCAGGAAGAGGTGCTCTTCAACGCGGATGAGCAAAAGACGCTGATTCGAGAGATCCAGAACGAGGTCTTTGGCCTGGGTCCCTTGGAGCCTCTTCTTCAAGACCCGGGTATTTGTGACATCCTCGTGAACCGCTACGACCAGATCTACATCGAACGCGAAGGTTGTCTCGAGCTGACTGCTGCACGCTTTCTCGATGACGCGCACCTGATGCGGATCATCGAGAGGATCTTGAGCGGGGTCGGTCGTCGGGTGGACGAGAGCACGCCGATGGTGGACGCACGCCTCGCGGACGGGTCACGGGTAAATGTCATCGTTCCACCGCTGGCCCTCGACGGGCCGGTCTTGTCGATTCGTCGTTTCAACGAAGACACCCTGACGGCCGAGAGGCTGGTCCGACTCGGAAGCGCTACCGCCGATCTCGTTACGGTCTTGAAGGCGTGCGTCGAAGCACGTCTCAATATCCTGATTTCGGGCGGTACGGGGTCTGGAAAGACGACCATCCTGAACATGCTCTCGGCCTTCGTTCCCGAGACGGAGAGGATCATCAGTATCGAGGATTCGGCCGAGCTGCAGTTGAACCAGGAACACGTGGTGCGCCTCGAGACGCGGCCGCCGAATATCGAGGGAAGAGGGCAGGTCAATCAGCGAGAACTCGTCATCAACTCCCTGCGGATGCGGCCGGATAGAATCATCATCGGCGAAGTTCGCGGGCCCGAGGCCCTGGACATGCTTCAAGCCATGAATACCGGGCACGACGGATCGCTGACCACGATTCACGCGAACTCCCCAGCCGACGCGATCATGCGTCTCGAAACGATGGTCGCGATGTCGGGATTCGAGCTTCCCCCAGCGACCACGCGAGCTCAGATCGGATCGGCGATCGATCTGGTCCTCCAGGTCAAGCGCTTTCCAGATGGAAAGCGTTCGGTTGTCAGCTTGCGCGAGATCACGGGATTCGACGGCGACAAGGTCGGCTCTCAAGAAATATTCACCTTGGTGAGCCAGGCTGTCGCCGAAGATCAAACTCCTCGCAGGATTCTCGTCCCCACTGGGGTGCGCCCCGAGTTCCTCTCGCGGCTGGAGTCCTATGGGATCAAGGTTCCCGATGCAATCTTTGAACCCGCGGCTGTGAACCTCCAGTCCAGGAAGACCGAGGGCGCAGCGTGAGTCCCCTGGGCGTCATCCTCATGTCGCTGTCGGGGCTGTTCTTCATCGCCTTCGTCGTTCACCTTCTGCGAAAGCCCGATCAGCAGAAACAGGGCCTTGCACGCAAGCGGCTCAAGAGCCTGGCTGACCGGCTCGGAGACCAGAGATCGGTGCCGCGTGAACTTTCCATCCTGCGGCAGTCGGGTGATCGGATGCTCGGAGTCGAGGAGTCAGGCATCAAGTGGCTGGGCGCCCGAACGCTCGGAAATCTCGAATTACTCCTCTATCGGGCAGATTTTGACGCCGGTTTGATCCGTGTGCTCGTCCTGTCCGCGAGTCTCGGAGGTCTTTTTCTGGCCGTCGCAGTCCGTGTCTTTCTCGATTGGGGGGTCGGGATAGGGCTCGGGCTGCTGGGCAGTTTACTTCCCACCCTGGTGTTCTGGAGCCGGGCCCGGCGGCGGATGAAGACCTTCGAGGCTTCCTTTCCCGAGGCTCTCGCGCTCGTTGGGCGCTCCCTGCGAGGCGGCCATGCGCTGCAACGTAGCCTTCGCATCGTGAGTGACGAGATGCAAGGTCCGGTTGCGAGCGAGTTCGCGCTGGTTGCCGACGAGCTTTCATTGGGCCGTGATATGCGCGAGGTGCTCGAAGCTCTCTCGCATCGGATCGGTCTCGCCGACGTCGACCTCTTCGCTAGCGGGGTACTGCTGCAGCGGGAATATGGGGGGAACCTCGCGGAAGTCGTAGACAAGCTCGCCAAGATGATCCGGGAGCGGTTCAAATTCCAGTCCAAGGTCCTGGCGATGACATCGGCCAACCGAAGCTCGGCTCTGATACTTCTGGTAATCCCCTTCGTATTCGTGGGCCTGATGTACTTCACGAATCAAGACTTCATTCGGCCTCTCTGGGAGACCTCCGAAGGGAATGTTATCGCCTCTGTCGCGGCGGCCCTGGCCCTCACCGGTTATGGATTGGCGCGTAGGGTCGCGCAGGTGGAAGCCTGATTCATGGGCGATGTCGCGATCAGTACAGCTTTTGTCTTCCTCTCGGTCTTCCTCGCGCTCCTCGGCGTGTCGACCGCCCTGAAGACGGATAGCGGCCGCCTCCGGTTGTGGCGGATCAAGTCGTCGCAGGCCGCCATGGCGGAGGATGACCCGTTCGAGGATCCATCGGGGATCCTTTACGGGGAGACGTCCCCCTTGATGAAGAAGTTGGCACCGGTAGCGCAGGCCATTCCGCAACAGAATCAGGAGCGCGAGAGCGAACTGCGCCGCCGATTGCTTCGGGCAGGCTTTCGCCGAAGAGATGCAGCGAGAATCTACACAGTCCTTCGAATCCTGTTGGTGGCTGGAGTAGGTGTGACTGGGGCCGTGACGGCGAGAACGTTCGGGTTGAGCGAAGTTTCCGCACTGGGGATCACTGTGGTGGGCGTGATTGCCTTCTATCTCGCTCCAAGCATGTATCTGGACAGGCGAATCAAGTCCAGGCAGTCGAGTATCGACACCGCCTTGGCGCCGGCGATCGACCTTCTCGCTATTTCCGTCGACGCGGGCATGAGTACGAGCCAGGCACTCGCGCGGGTTGCGAAGGAATTCAAGCGGATCAGCCCAGTACTCTCGGAGGAGTTGGAACTCGTGACCATGCAGACGTCTGCCGGAAGAACGAACGCCGATTCCATGCGGGATCTGGCAGATCGCGTCGGGTCCAAGGATTTGGGTCTGCTCGTCAACATGCTGATCCAGACCGAACGCTTCGGTACGAATGTCGCGGATGCGCTCCGCTCGCATAGCGACGAGCTGCGCACCTTTCGCCTGCAGGCCGCGGAGGAGCGCGCTGGCAGAGCCTCGGTCATGATGCTGATTCCGACTTCGTTGATCATGGTTTCGATTCTGGTCATCATTCTTGGGCTGGGCGCAATCAAGGCGTCCGACCTGTTGAGCTAGAGGTGCGAACATGTGGAAAACAAAGTGCATAAATTCAAGCTTCGCGGGAGCCCCGATGCATCGCTGTGGCGTGTTGATCGTGGCCTGTCTGGCGCTGGCGGGATCCTTCTCATGCGCGGCAAGTCAGGCCGGAATGTCCGATCAGTCGGCACGCGCGTCGCTCGGTCGCGAAGCGGCAGCGGGCCAGGACCCCGCGGCCATGAAACACGGCGCGCGCGCAGCCCTGGTCGCCACGGACAGGACCGCGTTCGCTCCCTTAGCGACGGAACTCATGGTCGTAGGAGATCGAGAGCGAGCCACGGGGGCCTACGACAGGGCGCACAAGGCGTACGTCCGCGCCCATTTCGCCGATCGGGAGAGCCTGGCTCCCCTCGAACGGATCGCCTACCTCGTCTTGCGATCGGACCCGGCCGAAGCGGAAAAGCTGTTTCGCGAACTCCTTGAAGAAGCGCCCGACGATTCGAGCCTGCTCGTGGGTCTCGCCTACTCTGAACTGGCGCAGGGCGCGTCGAGCGAAGCCCGCCGGGTGCTCGATCGGGCGCTTCGCTCGGATCCGGATTCCCCGGCGGCGCATGCCGCCCTGGCAATCGCCCAAGACACGGTTCACGAATTCGATCGCGCCAGCGCGAGCAATACACGAGCCATGGCCGGCGCCCCTGCCAAGGTGCAGGTTCTGAACAACCGGGGAGTTTCGAGCCTCCTCGCCGGCAGATCCGAAGAGGCGATCGGCCTGTTCCGGCGCGCCAGCCGCAGCGATCCCAACAGCCGACTTGCCGCCAACAACCTCGGACTTGCGCTTGGATTGGCGGGCCTCGACCAGCAAGCCTACGAGGCGTTCCAGCTCCACGGGAGCCGGGGCGATGCGCTCAACAATCTCGGGCTGGTCTGTTTTCTGCGCGGTGACCGCGACGCCGCCCGGAAGCACTTCGAGGCCGCGCTCCTCAGCAGCGAAACCGATGAGCTGCGGGTACTGCGGAACCTGGAGATCCTGGACGCCGCGTTGGCGAGGCAGTAGACCGCCAAAGCGATCTTCCGCATAGCAATCTTCCTTCCAGGGTGAGTGAGCCCGCATTGTCTCATGGGAGGGCCGGGGATTGGAAGCGAATCGCTTAGACACGATCCCAACGAGCGAAGAAATCAACTAGACAGGCGAGGCTCGTGATCGGCGCGAGCCAAATCGGACCGGGATGAATCGGGACGGGTGCGATCAAACTGGCGAATGCGGCAACGGCAGCGGCCAGCGCGATCCAATACTCGACACGCAGACTCCATCGAGTCGTCGTCAGTGCGCTGATCTGAAAGCGTTTCTGGAGCGCTGCCTTGATGAAGCTCGGAAGCAGGCCCAATAGTGGCTAGATCGGTACACACAGCGAAATGAGACTGACGCTCTCGAACACACCCATGATCGTGCTGCGATGCTCGCGTTCGCGTCTTTGGACCCCGGCGCTGTCATAGACGATGGTTCTCGCCGGGCGGTCCATCAGCGAGTCGGGCCAGGGCGAGAGTCGGTACCGAAACCCACGATCATTCTTGGGCGCCGGGCGTCCGGGATCTTTCGAAAGCACCTCGGCGACGTAGTAGGTCACGTCCCGAAAGACGACGGCGGTACGGCGAAAACTCGTGGCCTGCCAGTCCGGGAGGGCGCGCGCGGCGACGACGATCCGGTCTTCGCCGTCGACCCAGACCCGATCGCAGTGCACTGGGATTCTTCTCTCGCCGGCCATGGCTCAGTCTTCGGCAAGAATCGATTTGGGCTGAAAGCTGCCGGCGGGTTGCCGCCGGCCCTGGCTGTTGTGCGCCGAGAGCTTGCCGGTGTCACGACTCCGAGCGCCCGGGATCGCGCGAACGCGAGAAAGTCAGAGCTTCGACAGCTCGAGACCCAAGAGGTCTTCCATGTTGCGATAGTAGAATTTGTCCATCGTCTCGGGAGCACAGTCTTGCATGGTCGCTTCGAATTTTCCGATCGGGTCCGAGGTTCCTTCCGGATGCGGATAGTCGGAGCCGAACACCAGCAGGTCTGAGCCGACCTCGTCGATGATCCAGCCAAGGGGCTCTCCGGCAAAGGGCGAGAATTTCAGATGGCGCTTGGCGTATTCCGACGGTGGAATCTCGCGCTCGCGTAGATTCGGCTGAAAGATCTTGAAGACGTCGTGGCCGACGTCCATCGCCCGGAGCCAGGACGGCAGCCAGACGGAGCCGAATTCCATGGAGATCCCTTTGAGCTTTGGATGTCGGATGAAGACATCGTCGAAGATCATGGCGGACAGGAAGAGCTGAGCGGTATTGGAGATCGCCACCATTCCGAGAGCGCCGGAGGGTGTGTCGCCGCCGAGCTTCACGGATTTGTGGCCGTTGTTGAAGAAGCTTCGCGGGATCGGCTCGTAGTCGCCCGTCACGGCCACATGAACCACGAAGGGTACGTTTCGATCTGCGAAGCGCGCCCAGATCGGGTCGAAATCGGGGTGAGTGAAGGATCGAGCCTTGGCATTCGGTTCATTGGTGTCGACCATGAACGTATAACATCCGTCTCGGAAGCCCTCATCCATGAGTTGGCTTGCGATTTCGGGACCCAGGCTGAGCGGGACGTAGCCAATGGCGCGGAGACGTTTGTCATTCGCGCAGAACGCCCCCATGGCGCGGTTCAATGCGCGGGCGCCCGCAGTCAGCACCTCCGGCTTCTTCTCATGGCCGATCTGATGATAGGCGAACGTGGGCAGCACGAGCTGCAGCTTGAAGCCGAAGAGATCGAGGGCGTGCGAACGCTCGCTGGGATCGAAGGCTCCGATTCGATTCCAGCCACTCTTCTTGTTGTCGAGCAGACTGGCTTCGAATTTCGCCATCACCTCCGGATCGCTCTGTCGACGCTCGAAGAGCTCGCGGCCGCGAGCGAGACCTTCGGCGCTCACCGGGAGTTCTCTCTGCGCTTCCATGGGAGGGATGAGATGGCGTTCAGAGGGATCAGCGAACTGCACGAGAAAGTCATCCAGTTCGATGATGTGGCTATCGGCATCGATGATCGTGCGATTTCCCGCGTACTGCATGATTCTCTCCAGAGTCGTTCGGAAGCAGGGAGTCGATCGACCCTGATGATATCAGAGGTTTCGCACGCAATGGCGCGTTTCTCATGAGGCCTCGGTCTTCCACCAAAGCCAATACTGAAGGAGGTTCGCCGCCAGGATCGCCGTGATGAAGCTGGCGGCGACCGGCACTTCGTTTCCCGTCAGACCGAAATGGGAGCAGAAATAGTGCGCGAGGAATTCGCTGTTGTAGACGGCCATGCCGGCACGAGCACCCAACACTTGTTCGAGCAGGGTGAGCGGACATGACCAGCCAACGATGCTGATGAGAATGGCATACGCGAGACAGGCGCCATGAATCCCGACGAACCCGCGATGAAGCCGGAAGAGCTGGGCGCCAAAGAAAACGAAAATCACGAAGGCGATATGTGTGGCGACGACGAGATCGGCCAAGAAGACGAGCACCGTTCCCCCGACGTCCGGTCCGTATAAACGGGATCCTTGCCGGTCAGCTCACTGGAGCGCCGGTCTCCTGCTTGATGATTTCGACTGCACGCCCGAGCGTCTCGAGGCGTTCGCCCCGGTTCTTGCCGGCTGGATCGAGACGAAAGACTCCGATCCCAACATCGCTGTACAGGCGAATTCGTTCGCGAATGAACGCTTCGTCTCCAAATAATGTCGTTCGCGCGATCATGTCGTCGGGCACCCGCTTGATCGCTTCCTCTCTTCGCCCTTCGACCCAGAGCTTCTGGACTTCGACCGCGGCGTCTGCGAATCCGCTGCGCTTGTATGCATCGTTGTAGAAATTGGTCTTTGCCGATCCCATGGCGCCGAGTTGAAAGGCCATCCCTGCTTTGGCCTTCTGAATGAAGGGCTCGGGATCGTCTGTGAAGGCGATCGAGGTTCCCACGCAGAGTGTGATGTCCGCGAGCGATCTTCCCGCTTTCTCGGCTCCGCGTCGGAGATATTGCAGATGCGCTTCGGCTACATCCGGCGTAAACGAGGTTCCCAGCCAGCCGTCCGCGAGTTCACCCGTGAGTTCGAGCGCCCTCGGTGAGAGCGTGGCCAGCCAGATGGGCAGGTCCGGGTTGGGCGGTTGCGCCAGTCGCAGCGCCTTGCCTTCACCGCCCGGGCGCGGCAGGACATGATGCTCGCCCTGGAAGTTGAGCTTCTCGCCGCGAAACGCCTGCCGCACGATCTCGATGGTCTCGCGCATGCGCAGGAGTGGTTTCGCGAAGCTCTGACCCTGTAGCCCTTCGACGACCTGCGGCCCGGACGCGCCGAGACCGAGAATGAATCGGCCATTCGTGATGGTCGACATCGTGAGCGCGGTCATCGCCGTCATGCTCGGTGTGCGCGCGCTGATCTGCATGATGCCTGTGCCCAGGGTCATCGTTTTCGTACGTGCACCGAGATAGGCGATCGTGGATACCGCATCGTAGCCCCAGGCTTCCGCGCTCCATGCCTGGTCGACGCCTAGCTTCTCTGCTTCAGCCGCGAAGGTCACGACGTCTTCGAAGTCGTTCTTCTTGCCCGATGCCGCCCCGCCGATTCCGATTGCCGTCTTCATTCGTTCCCATCCTCCACGCTGAAACTCGTTTCCGAGTCGCTAGTCGAAGCGGGCACTCGAGTCTCGATGCAGTCCGAACCAAACCATCGGAGAGCGCCGAGGCCTTCCGTGGCCAAGCGGGACCGACTTCAGTTGAGCTTGGAAATCACATTCTCGCCGAAATTCTGGATGTTCTCCGCCGGATTTCCCCTGCCCAGCGCCTGAACGGGGACGATCAGTCGACTGACGCCCAGATCGGCATATTGTTCGACGATGCCGAGGTCTTCTGGATTGGGCATCCACATTGCCGAGACTTCGATTTCCGATCGATCACGTCCGACTGCGTCGCAGGCCTTGTCGAGTTCTTCGAGCTTCGGCGCGAGATCCTCGACGCTGGCGGTCGGCGCGAACCAACCGTTGCCGTATCGCGCGGTTCGTTCGAAGGCCTTGCCCTTGGTGCCGCCGATGACGACCGGGAAGGGATCCTGAACGGGCACCGGATAGCTCTTGAACCCGGTCCAATCGATGAAGTCGCTCTTGTGTTCGACGACTTCTCCGGACCAGACCTTGCGCATCGCCTGGATGTAGTCGTCGAAGCGGGCACCCCGCCGTTCGAAGGGCGTTCCGACGGCACGGAACTCTTCCTGGAGCCAGCCGATTCCGACGCCTAGCATGAAGCGACCGTTCGAAACGAAATCCAGGCTGGCGCTCTGCTTGGCGACATAGAGCGGATTCGCCTGGGAGAGGATGTTGACGCCCGTACCGAGACGGATCGTCTTCGTCTGTGTTGCGACGGCGGCGAGTGCGATCAGTGGGTCGACGAAATTCGCTTCGGGGTCAACGCCCATCTTTCCGGTCGGGCTGTAGGGATATTTCGATTGATAATCGATCGGCACGATGACGTGTTCGAATGTCCAGATGGATTCAAAGCCGACGTTCTCGGCGAGTTGGGCGACGCCGATCATCGCCTCGACGTTCGGGACGGCGACGTTTACGGGAATGAGTCCGATCTTCATGCTTTTCCTCTTCTCGGGTTGGTTTCGATTGCTGGCGATTGCGGAACTCGAAACCCTAGCATCGCCACCGCGCGAGAAATCCGTGGCGATCGAGATCTCCGGCACCAGAGGGTGGCAGTCGTGGATCGGGATGTTGGTAATTCCAAGTCCAGTCCATTACCGTTCCGGATACCGGGCAGTCCACCTCGAGGGTTGCACGAGATCGAGAGGAACGATGACGACAATCGCCAAGCCCACGGAAACCGAACTCGACGAATACCAGGCCGACGCCAGCGCCTGGTTCAAGGAGAACGTTCCGGCGCTGCCCGAGTTCACGCTGCCGCTGACGTTCATGGAAGTGGGTAGCGACGAACAGTTTCATTTTCTCTGCGATTGGCAGAACAGCGTCTACGAGGCGGGCTATCTGGGCGCGGCCTGGCCAAAGGAATACGGAGGTGGGGGGCTCCATCAAGCCTTCCAGGACATCGCCACCCGAGAGATGCGTCGCCACGACGGTCCGATCATGCTGAACACCATCGGTCTGAGCTGGGCGGGACCCCTGATCCTCGACATGGGAACGCATGAAG
>CAWLAJ010000154.1:0-9980 GCA_963854795.1 Deltaproteobacteria bacterium UBA4427
GGTCGGCGCAAAGGGCGCGGTCTGGCCGATCACCTGGAAACGATCTGCCGTGAACGGAATCGCCGGTGTGCCCGAGAGGTCGAAACGAACTCGCGTCAACGTGCCATCGCAAAAGTCTGTCGCGAAGGCCTCCGTTCCCAGCGCATTGGTCGCGACGTTCGTCAGACCGGCGCATGAGGGGCTCGACATGCGGTCCGTTCGCTCGGGAAGGAGCAGCGGCGCGTCCGCGGAGAAGATTCGAGCATCCGGAAAACCCACTGTCAGACCGTCGAGAATCACGGGCGGTCCGCTCAGCAGATAGAGGTTCGGATCCTCGAGGGCGCGAAGATCGATCGCGTAGAGCTGCTTCGCCGCGACCGAGCCTACCCAGGCGATCTGCCCGCTCGCTTCGATCGCCAGGCCCTCGAAGGACGGAGCCGCCAGGCCAAGGGGAATCGTCGCGACGATTCGCGGCCCGCTCGGATCAATCACGTCGATCGCTGCTTGCGTCCTGGCGCTCCCCGGCGCACTGGTACCGAGAATGGCACCGGTCACCGTGACCAGAACCAACTCCCGACCCCCGGCGGTCACATGTCGCGTGAGTCCCGTCGGGTTGTATCCGGACGTGAAGAGCACACCTCCGCCGTCGATTGGACTCACGGTGAAATTCCCGGCCTGATCGATCCAATCAAACGCCAACACGGTTCCCGGTCGGTAGGCGCCACTCCCGACGACGAAGTTGGACGTGGCCACGAAGAGCCGGCCATCGGCAATCGTCGCCCCAGCCGTAAAGGAGGTGAGAAAGGAAGGCAGACTCGGATTGCATCTTGCATCGGGCCCGATCGGCTGATCCTCGGAGTCGAAGGCAGTTGGCGGTTCGACGCAGACGAAGGTCGAGACTCCGCGACGCGAAGCCAACGTCCCCGGATCCGGCAGCAGCGGATAGCGCCCGATCGGAATCGTCGCCGGTACGTGGACGATCAGATCGATGGCGGTTGCCGTCGTTGGATCAAAGGTGAGAACCTGCTCGTAGTCACTCGTGCTGAGAAAAGCGAGGTCATCACGAACGAGGTTCAGCGCTCCGACCACGGGAATCACCCCCCCCGACTGGGTCTGACAGAAGACTCGACAGGGGAAGAGGGATTCCGACGCGACCTGATCGTCGATGCCATCTCCATCGCTATCGATCCCGATATCGGCAACCGCCGTGCGGACGGGTCGACTCTCGGTCGAGTCATACTCGTAGATGGCGAGCGCGGGTGGCGAGAATTGAACGACGGCGGCCAGTGTCGGACCCGTCGAGAGCAGGGCCATGCCGGACGGAAAGGGACCGCCCGCCGAAACACATTCTGCGGGCGCCTGTTTCACGCGAAGGATCAATCCATCACTTCCCGCACCCTGCCCTTCACAGCCGGGGAGTCCGATCGAAACGGCAGCGGACACGACGAGCACCGACCAACTCGACCGAAGCGTACCGATCACCAGCGCACCTCCAATCCAGAGGAGAAATGACGACCCGGTTGGGGGAAGCCAAGGAAATCACGCATCGCCTCGTCACTCAGATTGTTGCCCGCGACGAAAATCCAGAGTTCGTCCACAATGCGGCCGAGGCCCAGCCGATCGAGGCGCGCAAGATCGATCGCGGCGCCCGCGTTCCAGACATCTCGCTCCGGAAGAATTCGCGAGTCCGCTTCGCTGATCAGGATTTCGCCGATGTGCTGGTACTCCGCAGTGAGCTTCCAGAAATCTTCCGGGCCGATGCGCAGCCTTGCGAAAGCCTCACGAGTCGCCTGACCCGGAAATCGGGAATTCGTCCTGTCTCGTCGCGAATCCGTATCCGTGTAGTTGAACGACAGCCGCGCGTGACGCGTCCAATCGAACGAGGCTGAAATCTCGAACCCATCCGAAACGGCCGCGCCTGAATTGATCGGTTGGATCGTCACGGCATTGATCAATACGAAAACAATCGACTCGTCGATCTCCCGGTGAAACCAGGAGCCCGCCAATGTCAGATTCGAGAAGGGACCCGCCTTCTCGAAGACCAGTTCGCCTCCTACGTCGAAATTCCAGGCGTCCTCGGGTTCGAGCGCGGGATTTCCGCGAATGAATCCCTCGTCTGGATGAAAGAGTTCATCGAAATTCGGTGCACGATAGGCGCGGCCGAAATGAACGCGGGCGCGGATCCAGGGTCGCGGCTCCAACACCAGACCGACCGAAGGCAGCCACTGCGCCGCGAAGCCATCCGTCCAATCCATCCGCAGTCCGGCCGACAGCTGCAGGCGATCCGAGAACAATTTCAAGGTCTCGCGAAGGGCCGCGCCCACGCGCGCTCTCTCCCGCCCTGCCTGATTGCTTGCGCGCAACACGTCGTGAGCCGCCTCCAGTCGCAAATCGAGTCGGTTCGTTTGATGAAAGGGCGTGCTGTTCTGGGTCAATCGCACTTGCAGACCGGGCGTCGAGAGCGTCGTATCGAAATCGCTCGGACGAGGTCGATTCAGCGGATCGCGAAAGTTCGAATTCTCATGACGGTGGTACACCATCACTTCGAGCTCATCGATGAACGCGTCGAGATCTTCGCGCCCCCATCGCAGCTGCATGAGATTGCTGAAATCTCGACTTCGCGCGGCCGTCGACTGCCCGGCGGTCACGCCGATATTCGAGTCCGGTCCCGGTTCGCCGCCCGACGAGTACGCGGCATAATTCGACAACCGTAACAAGCCACCCAGGATGGATTTGCCTAGGCTGAGGGTTCCCGCATGTTGTTCTCGATCGTTATTGACTCGCGTCGCGTGGTCTGGCTCGAAGCGCGATTCGATTCCGTCGATCACGATGATCGGGCGGGTAAACTCGAAGTCCCCCTGCGTCGCGAAGCCGCAATAGCCCAGCGTATAATCGAAGCTCTCCGCCACGCCAGAATGGAGGAAGGAGCCTTCGTAGGTCTCGAAGGACCCGAGTGTGAACTTCGCACGTGATCCGGGTTCGGCCGCGTCGCGAGTCACGACGTTGACCACACCTCCGATCGCCCCGCTTCCAACCTCGAGGCTGCCGGCGCCCGACGTCACTTCGATTTGCTCGACGAGCGGCAGACAAACACGCGAGAGGTTCAGTCCACCCGTGAGAATGCTGTTGGCGCGAACGCCGTCGAGGGTGACGACGACCTGCGTGGGTGTCGAACCGCGGATCGTCACTTCGGAACGATCTCCCACGCCGCCGAATCGACGAACGCTCAGACCTGCGGTTTCTGCCAGCAGATCGGCCAGACTCTTGTCCTCGGCAACAAAATCGTCCACGAAGAGCGTATGCGTGACCGGGCCCGGAATGGGTGGCAGGGATCCGGTTCGAAAGCCGTAGACGACCATCTCCTCGACCCGCGCGTCGGGAAGGTCGACTTCGGGTGGTTCCGCGCCTACTGCCGTGGGCGCAGCCAAGAGCGCCAAGGCGCCAAGCCACGAGTTCAGCGAGCGGGCGGACACGAGCCTCGCCGATCACGAACGCGCGTCCGTACCACGAGGACGAGCGCCATCAACCCGGCGCCCAAAGACGGAAGGCTCCCTGGCTCCGGCACGGTGTGGAGCACACCGACTGCTTCCGCGTCGAATCCGCCGCTCGCAAATGGCGTCGCATAGGGATCGTAGATCGACATGCCGCCGTCATCGGTCGTCGAACCGTCACCAATCACGTCCACGACCCGAACGAAGCGCACGTCCGTCAGCTCGATCGTCGTATCCAGAACCAGGGGATGATCCGACAACTCATGGAGATCGAATCCTGTGCCGACACCGATCATCTGATCGCCGGCGAGATTGTCGTAGTCACTCGGATCGACCACACCGAAGGGTCCGACTAGCGTGGGCTGCAGGCTGGTCGAGGGAAAGCGGGCAAAGTCGATTCCATCGGTCGAGACCTCGACGAAGGCGAACTCACCGAAGAAAAGACCCGACCCCTGATCGACGAAGCCATTTTCGAAAACGGCAAAGTCGTTTCCGATTCCGTCAGCGATTCCGTCCTCGAAATAGAGCGTGATGAATCCCGCATCGCCGAGCGAAAAGACGTCACCGGCTCCGACGGCACCACCCGTCAGGGATGGACCCAGCACGAGCGACGGCATTCCGAATGAGGCGACCCCGAGCCCCGGCTGGGCGATGTCGACGGGGCCGGCCATCGAATCATCGACCGAGGTCGCCCAAGCCGCCATTTCCGCTGGCAGATGACCCGGGTCGTTGAAGGGTCCGGCCCCGGCCGGGTCCGTCCCGGCAATGATTCCGATGCACGATCCAACCGTGATGGCGACGGCGATCCAATCTCGACTGACTTGGAAATACATCTTTCCTACCTCCATGAGCCCACACTCGCCCTGCTTTATCGAGGCTGGGTCTCTCGCCGGTGCGTTGCCAACGCCATCAACCCGAGACCGATGAGCAGCGCGTGGCCCGGCTCGGGAATCGTGACCAGGTTGTCGATCGCGAAATACGTCGGCGTGTTGATTCCGAATAGGCCGACATCGCTCGATTCAAAATCGAAGCGAAGCTCACTCACGATTCCCAACCCCGTTAGATCGAGGAACACCCACTCCTCGAGGATGAAGTCGAGTGAATCGTCGACGAATCGATAGTCGGCGAGCATGAGTTCGACGACTCCCGTCGACGCCCCGAGATCATCGATGCCTTCGACCAGGAGTCGAAAGAAATCCGGATCACTCCCGCTCGCGCCGCCGAACTGTTTGGCGAACGCGTCGCCGGTCAGCATCGAAAGCGCTGCGTAGGTCGTATTCGTGAATTGTGCACCGACGACCGTCTGGGGCGTGGGCAAAACGAGTGTCGAGTTGGAGAACGCGATTCCAAACCCAGCGGTACCCGCGAAGCCGGAACCCGTGATGTTGCTGTATTGATTCCCGAAGCCGGGCGTCGTCGTGTCGACCGTCGTCGAGGCCGAAAAGCCCGAAAACGAACCATCGTTCAAGAACGTGATCCCGCCGCTCGTAAAACTCCCACCGGATGTCGGTGGATCCAGGAACTCGCCCGGGGCCACGGTTGCGAGACCCAGATCATCAAAGGTCGCTGTGAGCGAAATCGCTGGGGTGGAAAAGAGCAGCGCCACCAGCATCCAGGCGCTTGTGTGTCCACGAAAATCGCAAAGTAGGGTCAGCTTGTTCAACATCGGTCTTCCTCTGGGCACCGAAATCGGCGCCCTCCGGGCCGAACCACGCCGGCCTGTCAAGACGGCTTGCGACGACGACTCGAGGAAACACTCTGCGGAGATCAGAGGGAATGGTGGAGTTCTACGCCCGGGACGATTCGCCCGCTACAGACATCGAAGGGCAGCTCCCCTTCGATGCATCGCGCGCGACCCAGCCAACGAACACTCGCAACGGACGATCCGAATCAGATCGAGCGCGCGAGTCGCGGCGGGTTGCCGAGCATGAGACTTCCGTCACGCCCTACGCTCCCTGCTTCCGAGAGACGTAGCGCCGCTAGAGGGTCGGTCTTCTGGCTTCCGGATCATCCGATGCTACGCGCCTTCCCAGCCCCGGAATGGGCCAGTGGCTTCCTACCTGGAATGCGTAGATCGTCCCCGGTTACAGCGACGGGCTCGCGCCGGATTTGCACCGGCTTCCCGTAGACCAAGCGTCGAGCTTCTCGAGCTTATCGAACTTACGACAACACGAGCTTCTCGACGTTCGGACTGCCCTTGATTCTCACCTCTCTGGCTCTGAATCGAAGGACACCCTCCACCGTCGGTGGTCGCCTCTGGAGTAGCCCAGCGCCCTGGGCGGTGCAAGCACGACTCGACCCGATCGGTGGGTCCGGGCAAAGCCTCGCCGTCAGCGGGGCGACGGCGCCAATAACCCGCCAGCGTGAAAGCAGACGAGCCCCGCCGCGACGGCCACGTTCAACGATTCGAGTGGCCCCGCCATTGGGATCGCAACACGCTCGTCGATCAAGTGAGCCACATCGTCCGACAATCCGGTCGACTCACTCCCCAGCACGAAGACTTCGCGATGGGCGGGAGTTCTCGAGAACAGCGACTGCTCTGCGGTCCCATCGAGACCCGAACAGACAAAGCCGGCGGCTTGAAGCGCAGCCAGACCGCCGACCAGCGAATCACATCGGATGATCGGACATTCAAAAATCGATCCCGAGGCCGCACGCACGACGAGTCCGTTGATCCAGGGTTGCCCCACGAGCGGCCACAACATCCCCGCCAGCCCCGCGCCCGTCACCGACCGCACGACCATCCCCACATTCTGCGAATTCGTGACACCGTCGAGCGCGATCAAACGAGTCGGATGCCGCGCGTTCGTGCCCTTGGTGTTCTCGATGAACGCCTCGACCGTCGTAACGCGAAGGAGGCGAACTTTCGCGGCGATTCCCTGATCGTGGCGTGGCGCACCGCTATATCGATTCATCTCTTCGCGCGAGATCTCCTCGACCGCAATTCCCGCCAACCTCGCTTCGTGGCGCAACGCGCGATGCTCTTTGGCGGCCAACTTTGCTTCGACACGAATTTCGTAGATCTCCGCGCTCGCCGAAGAGATCGCCTCCCGAACGGGGTGGTGTCCGAATATCGTAATGAGAGTCTCGCCTCGCCGAAAATCGCGTCGCGTCATCGCTTTAGCATGAGCGATTCGGAGTCGAACTTCACCCTTGAAGATCTCAGGGCACGCAGCGCTACCTCGACGCGCCACCCAACAATTCGCGGATCGCCGACAAGAGCGCCCCTTCGCTGAATGGCTTCAAGAGCGCGCGGACGCCCTCTCGATCTTCTTGCCGAGTGTCGCTGAATCCCGAAAGTACGATGACGGGCAATCCATCTTCGGAGCCACGCAGATTCGAGACGTACTCCGAGACGGAAGAATCCGTCTGCGGCAGACCGGCCACGATCAGATCGACCTTGTCTTCGCTCGAGGCCAGGATCGAGGCCATCTCCTCGCGTTCGGAAACGATTTCGACCGAATAGCCAGCGCCCAACAACATTCGGCCGACCAGGCGACGGACGGCCGGCTCCTCCTCGATCACGAGGATCCGACCTGCGGACTCTCTCTTTTCTTCGCGACCCTGCGAGGGCGCCACGTGAGTCGGATCGAGCGCCACGCTGGGCAGATAGACTCGGAAGACCGATCCCTCACCCAGACGGCTCTCGACCGAGATCGCGCCTTCGCTCTGTCGGACGATCCCATACGCCATCGCCAGGCCCAGCCCGGTTCCGTGGCCGACATCCTTGGTCGTAAAGAAGGGCTCGAAGACGCGACTCTGCACGTCCGTCGTCATTCCGTGGCCGGCATCCTTCACACTCAAGACGACGTAATCGCGGTTTGGATCGAGGGCATGCGCGGACACTTCGGCGGCGGCCAAGGGGCGGCGGCAAGCCTCCATTCCGATCGGGCCGCCTTCGGGCATGGCATCGCGTGCGTTGACGAGAAGGTTGACGAGCACCTGCTGAATCTGCACTCGATCGACGGCGATCCATCCCAGATCGGGCATCAGGCGAGTTTCGAAGTCGATCTCCGAAGGAAGCAGCGGACGCACGAGACCCTCGACGCCTTCGACGAGATCGGCGACGCCCACGGGCACCCTTTCCGCCGGACTGGTTCGCGAAAAGGCGAGCAGCGAACGGGTCAACTGCGCGCAGTGGTCGGCGGATCGTTCGAAGTCATCGATCGCACTCAGAACCTCGGGATCCGCTTGGACTTCCTGGCGAACAAATCGTGCATTGCCGAGCATGACCGCCAGATGATTGTTGAAGTCGTGGGCGATCCCACCAGCCAGCGTTCCCACCGCTTCCATTTTCTGCGACTGCATGAGCTGTCTTTGACTCTGACGAAGCTCTTCCGCGACTCGACGCCGCCGGAGTGCCGAGAAGAAGATCTCGCCGACCATCCGCAGAAGCATGATTGTTTCCTCGGGCCAATTGATTTCGAGTTCAAAACTCTCGAAGCCAAGGAATCCAACGAAGCGGCCGCTGGACATGATGGGAATGCCGAGTACGGATCGGACGCCTCGCTCGAGCATGTCGAGTCGTTCGCTCGCGGCGTGCTCGGGCAGCGCGTCGACGTCCGTCACCTGATAGACCTGGCCTTTGGAAATCAGACGCGTCGAATAGGGAAACTGGTCCATCGAGTTCGCTGCGCCAATCAAGCAGCCCTCGAGAGCTTCATCGCACCACCAATCGAAAAACTCCGGCGCGTCCTTCCCGGTCGAGAACGAATACATCCAACCGTGTTCTGTCTCGGCGAGCTCCGCGACGCGCGCAAGGCCGTTCTCGATCCCACCCTGGATCGCGTCGATCTCGATGTCGATGAAGATTCGAGACAATTCGGCCACTCGCGTTTCGAGTGCGATATGCCGCTCTAGGGAGCCGCGAGCGTTTTCGCGCTCGGTCACGTTTCGCGTCGAAACAACGACGTGCGGTCGGCCGTCTTCGCCGGTGAATTCACGAGCCGTGGCTTCGAGATGAAGCGGGGCGCCGAATACGCTCTGCGCGCGGTAGACCAGGGTCCCCTGTCGCCGTGAGCGCGCACCGGGCCGAAACAGGTGTGCCACTCGACGCCGATCATCAACATGAACCGACTCGACGGGATCCGAGCCCAGGAGCAGGTCCAGAGATCCACCGAATAGCTCGGCGTAACTCGGACTCGCATAGAGGATTCGGCCGTCCTCGCCAATCTCGCAGATGCTGTCGCGCATGTTGTCCACGAGTGCGCGATACCGGGTATCGCTGCGAAGACCGTCCCGTCGCAAAACGATCTGGATGGTCGCACCATCCTTGGCATTGGAATCGACGGCGCTGACCTCGAGTTCGAGCCAGCGAAGACTGCCCGACATGTCAAAGGAAGCGATGATGATCGCGGCGCAATGTTCTTCGACGACCGAACGAAGCGTCTCGACGATGGTGGGCATTTCCCCGGGCGCCAGCAACTCCGGAAAGAATTTTCCGACCAGCGATTCGCCGGAAAAACCGAGTGAACCGGCTTCGTCCCCGGATGAACTCACGCAGACGAGTGCCGCGTTGAGACGAAGATGTAGCGATGGTTCGGACCGCATGTCGTTTTCATCCGCCATCAGACGCGCCAAACGAAACGAAGGCGTCCATCAAACCTCTTCGGATTCATTCGAAGGCATACGATGTCGTTGAGAATCGGCGGAAAGCGCGATTCGGACGCGAGCATCGATTTCAAGACTTCCGCTAGATCACGCGTGAGTTCGCAGAGCGGACGACGTGAGTCGATGCCTTCTTCATCCCAGAGCACGAGTGTCAGATCGAAGGCCGGTGTTTCACCGACGATGCCGCGGTAGATGTCTCGGTCGAGGCCCGAAAAGCAACCGGGCCTCGCCAACTCGATGAGACTCGATAGCGATCGCAACAGGATCGGATAGGCGCTCTCCATTTCGCTCGTCTGCGTGAAACCGAGAATCGGAAAGGGTTTCGATTCGCACGTAACCGCGGCGAAGTCGATCCGGCCGGCTCCTTGGCCATCCGAAATGTCGATCGCCGAAGCGAGGCAGGTAAAGGAACATCGATCACCCTGAACGAACAGGTCTCGCGATGGATAGAAGAATCGGTTGTTCCCGGAATCCTGATTGCATCGAACGATCGAACCCCCAGCGTGCCCTTCACTCTTCTCGATCTGCTCGACACTCCGAATGAGGTCCTCGATCACGAATTCCGGAGACTCCAGCAGGTCGACACACTCGACCATCTGCCCGTCGAGCGAAAGCTCACGCGTGCGCAATTCGAGCGCACGAAGGGCAGTCAAATCGCGATGATTTTCGGCAGCACTCATCGGGCCTCGATTCGTCGAGAGTCTGCTGAACCCATCGGCCAACCTGCCGTGAGGACTGAGTATTGCCGGTCGAGATTCGCTCAGAGCGCCGAGAGTCAGCCCGGATGAACGCCCTCCGCTAGCGAGGGGCGAGATCGCGGACGGACTGGCGCAGATCTTCCGTATGCAGGATCGCCAGGACCGGCGTATCAATTCCGGACTCTCGATAGCGGTCGATGTG
>CAWLAJ010000155.1:0-9952 GCA_963854795.1 Deltaproteobacteria bacterium UBA4427
ACATTCTGGTCTTCTTTACCGGACGGAGTCGTGAAGCGGGCAGCCTGCTCGCCGAACAGTCCAAGAAAACGGCCAGTGAAAAGAAGATGCAGGACACGCTCGTCCAGATGGTCTCGCTTGCGGAAGACCTGAAGCGCGAACTCGAACACAACAACCTCGACGCCTTCGGTGAGATTCTGCACGAGAACTGGAATCTCAAGAAGACACTCGTCGACGGCATCAGTGATGGCGAGATCGACGACTGGTACGAGACGGGTCGCGCTGCGGGTGCTCTGGGCGGAAAGCTACTCGGAGCGGGCAAGGGTGGCTTCATGATGTTTTTCGCACCGCCGGAGCGGCATGCCGCGATCGCTCACGCTCTGCCCGGACTGCGCGAGGTTCAGTTTCGATTCGACAGCAACGGCAGTCAGATCATTTTCTATCGACCCTGATGGGTCGCACGGAAGGTACATCTATGAATTTCTCTGTTTCGTCCTACTTAAAGCATCTCTCCCAGACGGTGGGAGAATTCGATTCGGCTTCGATGGAGAACGCGATTTCGTTGATCAGGACCGCCTGGACGGAAAAGCGGCAGATCATCGTCTGTGGAAATGGTGGAAGTGCTCTGACCGCTTCGCACTACATCACGGACTGGAACAAGAGCGTCTACCTGTCGACGGGCAAGCCTTTTCGAGGCACTTGCTTGTCCGACAACATCGGTGTCCTCACCGCCTACGCCAATGATGTCTCGTACGACGACATCTATGCTGAACAGTTGAAGAATCGGATGGACGAGGGTGATCTCGTGATCGCGGTCAGCGGAAGCGGGAACTCACCCAACGTCGTTCGCGCCATGGAATGGGCCAACGACAACGGCGGCGTGACGCTTGCGATTTGCGGTTACGATGGCGGCAAGATCAAGCAGCTCGCACAGCATTCGCTCTGGGTAGAGAGTTTCGACATGCAGATCTGCGAGGACGTCCATTTCTTCTTCGGACATATGGTGATGAAGTCGCTTTGCGGGGGTTCCATCCGGACCTGAGCGACGCGGTCGCTCCAATCGGTCGCGCGCAGCCGTAGACTAGAGCTGCGCGTGAACGGCTTCGGAGACCGCGGTCTTCACCCGGGCCTGCTTTCCGGGTCGGAAGAGTTCAAAATTCTCCTCGCGGACCGATAGCAGCATCTGGGCTCGTCGCTCGATGTCTTGCATCTTCATGCCGGCGCGCAGTGGGAACTCACGGTTGAGGATTCGTAGCAGGGGAGCCTCCAACTCCTCGACGCGGACCGCTATCACGCCGTCTCGCATCTCGCCCGCGATCCTGTGGAGGTTTCGCACGAAGGCCGCACGAATCGAAGGATCTTCGAGTAGCAGCGTCGTGAAGTCCTCGGAGAGGGTCACCAGACCCTCACCGATGTAGGTGACTTGCATGTTGACGTCGAAGGCGATGGGCTCGAGAAGCATGGTGATGGGATTGAGATAGAAGCGGAGATTGTGCCAGCTGACGGCATGCGAAGAACCCCAAACCTCCGATACCGCCAGGAAGCGGCTGGTCTGCTCGACTTCGAAGATTTCCTTGGCTTCGAGCCGTCCTTCTAGAAAGCCACGCATCAGCCCGATTGCCACCTTCAGCTGCGCGCTGAGGTTCGGTGATTTCGCGATGGCCGAGCTGCCGAAGGCAGTGATGCGAGAGACGTAGAAATTCTCAAAGGGGCCGTGGATTCCGTTGCGCACGACGTTCGCGAAGAATGGATCTTCGTGGAAGCGGATGATCACACCCTCACGCCGCTGCTGGGACTCGAGGAGCTCCTTTGAAAAGCTCTCCTCGACGGCCATGAGACCGATATCGTTGCCGTTGATCGAAGTCTCGACGAAGGAGTAGCGCGGCGCGAGTACGCCTTCGCGACGGTAGTGATCGAGCACGATCGGTTCGGCCTGAAAAGCTCGCGTGCGCGGTGCTTGAAGCGAGAAGCGTCGCATGCCGAAGAGCTGGTCCTTCTTCTTCACATGCACACGGAACGACCACTTTTTGCCCTCGAGGTGGTCGGTGTAGTCGCCTTTCAAGCGCAGCTTCACTCGAACGGTCCGCTCGCCCAGGCGGATCTTGGCGGGAACGAAGTCATCGCTGGCGGTCTGGAGTAATCCCCGCGCGATCGCCTCGTCTCGCTTTTGGTGCAACTTGCGCAGATGCTTGAATTTGATGTCGATGTGCAGGTGCGGCACCTCTTCGTCCGCAAGCCATGATCGGGTCCAGCGGAAGGGCGCGCCGGTGAGAGCCGTGACCGCGTCACGCGGAGATGTGGCACCGGTCAGGCTCTGGATCGAGGGGCGCATCTCGTCGAGCAAGGCGATCCCACTCATGAAAGCCAGATTCGTCCAGGCTGCGAACGCGAGCAGGGCTGCGGCGATCAAGAGCCGCCGCCGCCACACCCCGCGACTGCCGCGGGGCCAGGGCGTCGCTGGCGGTCGTTGCGCCTTGAGCTTCATGGTGGGGAGGGAGATTCCTCGTCGTCACGCGGACAGACGAGGTAGTCGCCAGTAGGCAGTTCCTCTCCGCTGATTTCGGTAAGAGAGAGACCACGAATCATGAAGCGCGTGCTGTGTCGCAGATGAAAGAGACGAACTGGGTAGGGAAAGAATCCCTGAACTTCTTCGGAACTGCTGAGATCCATCTTCGTCGCCGCACCGAGTTCCAGCCAGACAATCGGTCGGGTGCTCCGAAGTGTCTCCTGAAGCCCGAGCAGAACCTCGCCTTCGAACCCCTGAACGTCGATTTTCATCGCATCGACGTCCGATACCCCGATCGACCGGAGAAAGTCGTCTCCTCTAACGACTTTGAGTGTGCCCGCCATTTCGAGTGATTTGTCGTATTGCTCGATATCGGAGAAAGTGCCGAGGCCTTCATTCCCATTGTCGACATTGTAGAAGGGAAGCTCCGCGTCTTCGTTGGCAACACCAACTTTATGCAGCGTCACCATGCCCTTTGGATTCAAGGACACGTTGTTTTCGAATTTCTCCCATAGGTCGGGATTAGGTTCGAACGAGTGAACTCGATCGAATACGGCCGCATATTTGATCGAGTGCTGGCCGATATTGGCACCGATATCGAGAATGGTTCTTTGCGGAGTGTTGGCCGTCATCTTCAAGAACTCGCGGATGAGCTGGCCTTCATATCCGCCGTACAGAAATATTTCCCGCTCGACGAACGATCCGAGGTCCCCTTCGATCCACGTCGATTCATTCTCGACTCGGAATCGACCGGATAGGTTTCGAGGGAGCAGGCGATCGACCACGCGATGCCAGCCCTTTACGTTCCTGAAAAATTGCAGCGAACGTACGAGATTCGCCTGCCAACAATCGGGCCGTAGCTCATGAATCGTCAGGTCTGAAGGGTTGCTCATCGTACGTCGCTCTTTCTGAAAACGGTGTTCATGGGACGCCGGGATCGAAGGCAAGGAAATACGCGGGCGATCTTACCAGGGCGAGGACGGTTCTGGATATGTCCATCACGCACGGACTCGAATGCATGGCGACAGAGTCCAATGACTCGATTTTGTCCAGTCCTTCGTCCATGCGCAAGGTGGTTCAAGAATACGTTTCGACCATCTGGTGGTCAGATTGAGGAGTCATTCTGCGTGATCGAGTTCACGGAGGATTCGTACGATACGCATCGCTTGAAACGCCTATCTCCGAAAGAACTGTCCGTCATCACGAAGCACGCGGAAGAGATCGAAGGGTTCCTGGAGGGGAACGCGCCCGCGAAACTAATGGCCACGGACGAACTCGTCGAAGATCCCTTCGTCTTTGCCCTCGAGAAGCATCTTGAAGACTTTCTCGTGCAGAACTGGACCTCAACCGAGCTGGGGTAGAAATCCTACAACGTGTCTTCGAGGACGAAGCGCTTCGTTGTCCCAAGTGTGGTGGGCAAATGAGAGTTCTTGCTGCCATCACCGATCCGATGGTGGCGGCGCAAGAGGGAGCTCGAATTTCCGGTCGGGCCGGGCCGGGGAAGACCGACTCGGCGAGGTTCCCGGCTTCGACTTCGATCAGTCTGATCCGAGCGGGGACTGAGAGAACACAGCACGTGAGCCTCTGAGCTTCGAAGGTTGCGAATCGATTCTGATCCGCCGAAGGCCGAGTTGCGCGTGCGGCTCGATCCGGTCGCTGCCGCGGGCCGTCCCTGCGAGGGGACGACGTCGGGGAAGCTTGAAACCCCCCGAGACGAGACAATTGCGCCTCGATCGGGTTCTCCCCTGATTTCGCGGACGGTTGAGTGAAGCCTAGTAGAATCTCACACCGGAGGCAGTTTGACACTGCGGATAGATTCTAAGGACACGCAGGGCAAGATGCAGCTGGCAGGTCGGCGCGCTCCAGGCTCGGTCGACCTGGGCAAGTGCGTGTCTACCAGGTGAGGAGCTGACCGATCAGTCTCTCCTGCTGGAGAGAATTCTGGACGGCGATCGCGGCGATTCCGCACAGGGAGAGAGCTGTGGCGATGAGACCGCCCGTGATGGCCTGGGTAACCTGACGCCGAATCTCACTGGGGCGTACAGGAGTGCGTACCGGAGTGTCGAAGGTTGCGTACTGGAGGACTTCGGGTGCGGTTGTCATCGCTTTGCTCGTCCTTTGATCGCATGGGCACGGTTCGCCGCTGCGTGGATGAAAGTTCAGTTCTCTATATGCATGTGGGCCGCAACCCGGCCTAGGTGGCAAAGAAAATTGCGCTCGAGAAACGATTTCCCCAGGGGCGTTTGGGCTGGGGCTGGCTGGAGGAACGAGGAAGACCGGGTAACCGGAAGCTGCCCGCAGCGCTTCGTGAACACGCCTTGGCGCTCGTCGAGTCACGCTATGCGGATTTCGGTCCGACCCTGGCCGCGGAGAAGCTCGACGAGCAGCACGGCGTGGTCGTCTTGGTCGAGACGCCGCGTCGCTGGATGATCGAAGTCGAGATCTGGGTGCCCCGCTGCGAGCGGGCCCGTCGCGTTCATCAGCCCCGGCATCGCCGATCGTGCTTCGGTGAGTGGATTCAGATCGATGGTTGCGATCACGAATGGTTCGAGGACCGAGTTCCAAGGTGCACATTGCTCGTCTACGTGGACGATGCGACAAGTCGGTTGATGGAGCTGTGGTTCGTCCAGTCGGAGTCGACCTTCGACTACCTGGAAGCCACGCGATGCGATCTCGAGCGTCACGGCAAGCCCGTCGCCTTCTACAGCGACCAGGCGAGCGTTTTCGCGTCACCAACTCGCATGTTCGCGAGAATGGCGGCGTGACGCAATTTGGGCGTGCCTTGTCGGAACTGAACATCGACATCATCTGCGCCAATACACCGCAGGCCAAGGGCCGTGTCGAGCGTGCACATCTCACGCTGCAGGACCGGCTGGTGAAAGAGCTTCGCTTGGCGGGCATCTCAACGATCGAGGCCGCCAATGCGTTCGCCCCGACCTTCATCGATTCCTACAACGCTCGATTCGGAAGAGATCCGATGAGCGACCACGACGCCCATCGTCCCGTTCGAAAGGACGAGGATCTTGAACGGATTCTCTGCTGGCAGGAAGATCGAAAAATCTCAAAGGAACTGACCGTTCACTTCCGAGGCGGACGCTATTTGATTGAACCGAGCCCAGAGACGCTCGAACTCCGGGGTCGATGTTGCCGTGTTCACGAATACTTCGATGGTCGCGTCGAACTTCGATACGAGGGCCGCTGTTTACCTTTCGTCGTCTTCGAAGAACCGCGACGTGTCTCACAGGGAGCCATCGTGGCCAAGAAACGGCTTGGCGCCGTGCTGGCTACGATCCAGACGGAGCAGCGCAAACGGGACGAGGAAGCGCTTGCGAGTCCACGGATTCGAAATCGGAAGAGGGAGCGGATTCGAACGGTTCGGGAAGCTGCGGTCGCGCCGGTTGCGTCGCCTTGAACGGCCTTCGGCCGAGTACTCCCGGTCGGGGCTTCGCCCCTCTCTGCGTACTCGGCCGATCACACCAACCCGACATTTCTATTTTGGGGTGACAGCAAAAAATCACCGGTTGAATCACCTACCCGCCTGATCTATGCCTTCGGGCTGCGATGCCCGCGACCGCAGACGCCGATCCGATTCCTCGGAGAATCCTCCTGCCCTTCGGCGCAGCGTGGGTCCTGCTCGCGGTGTTTCTGATCGGTGCCTCGACCTACAGCGCCCGCGTCCGGGGCCTCGAAGGCACCGGGCCCCGGGTCGACCACTCGTTCTTTTCGGTCTGGCTCCAGGACCTGCACCGTGCCTCCCATTGGCTGCCACGGGTGGAGGGCGGCGACGACTTCCGGTCCTCCCAATGGCCTTGACCGGGCGAGCACGGGGGTGTCTCATGGTCAGCTTTCCATGGTCGCGCTTTTCACGCGGAAGTCTCTCTCTCCTGCGTTCCGGATGGCTCCTCTTCGGAGGCGTCCTTGCCCTGTTCGTAGCCCTCGAGGTGACGGCCGCAATTTCGCTGCGCGCCTTCGCGCCGGCCGCGGGCCCCCGCCACGAACAGGCCCCCCTTGTCTACAAGTCCTCGGGCGCGCCGCAGCAGGAGTGGCACCCCTACGTCTATTGGCGCACGCGCCCCTTCTCGAGCCCCAACCTCAACGTGGGGAAGGGAGGCCTGCGGCGTACCTGGAACGCGGCTCCAGAGGATCCCGCCCCTCACCGGGTCTTCATGTTCGGCGCTTCGACGCTGCGCGGCCACGGCGCCCGCGACGACTTCACCATCCCCTCGCTCACTTCGCGAATCCTGGCCCAGGAACTCGACGTTCCCGTCGTCGTCACGAACCTCGGGCAGAAGGGCTACGTCAGCACGCAGGACCTGATCGCGCTGATCCTGGAGCTGCGGAAGGAGAACCTGCCCGACGTCGTCGTGTTCTACGACGGGGCGATGGACATTGAGGCGGCCTACCATTCCCAGGTCCCGGGCATCACCCACTATGAGTCCTACCGGCGTCACGCCTTCGAGGCCTTCGAAACGGCTGCGTTGGTCCGGCTGGCTCGTCGCTCTTCCCTGGTCGAATTGGGGCTGCGCTACGTGACCGGCTGGGACTGGTCGCTTCCCGGCGTCTGGCGCCCTCCCAGCGGGCCCGACGGCTTCGCTCCCCTGGCCGCCAAGTTGGTGCGGATCTACGCCGCCAACGTGCGCATCAGCGAGGCTCTGGCGGACGGCTACGGATTCGACATCCTTCACTACTGGCAACCGGTGATCTGGTCCAGAGAGCCTCTCACCTCGTTCGAACAGTGGGTCGTTGGGGATACGGATCGCCAGTACCCCATGATGGATTCCCTGTTCGAGGAGGTGTACACGCGCGTTGAGGCAAACCTGGAGCTCAACGCCAACCCCCGATTCGTGAACGCAAGCAACCTCCTGGACGGAGCGGAGGACCCCGCCTTCTGGGACGCCATCCACACCACCGAAGCGGGGAACGCCCTGATCGCAGCGCGAATCGCAGAAGATCTCAGAGAGGTCCTGCAGTAGCCATGAGTCAAGAACCGACGACGAAGCCCACCACCTCCGCGCCCTCTCGCCTGGCGCTTTCCCTCAAGATCGCGCTGGTGTTGTTCGTGCTGGCGGTGGCAGCCGTGGCGGTGGCGGCATGGTTCTCCGGAGACCCCGCGTCGCTGCCTCTCGAGTACGAGGGATTCGACTGAGCAGGATGGAGCCGTCCCGATCGAACTCTTCGCTGTTGGCGAATCTGCTCCTGAGCGCGGGCTCCCTGGCGGTGACGTGCCTGCTCCTGGCGCTGCTCGAGGGTGGCCTGCGCGTGGTGGGCCTGGGCGCACCAGACGCTTCGGGCACCTCGCGTCTGAAGTACCAGCAGATCTACCCGCCGATCCTGGTGCCCGGGGAGCGGCCGGACGGCACGCTTATCTGGCATACCGCCGACCAGAGGCTTCCGTTCCAGTCGATCCTCCGAGAGAAGACGCCCGCGACCCTGCGGGTGTTTACCTTCGGCGGTTCCGCGACCGCCGGCCTTGGTTACAGCCCGAACGTCACCTTCGCGCGGCACCTCGAGCGCATGCTCCGCCGCGCCCATCCGGATCGCCGAGTCGAGCTCGTGAACCTCGGGATCGTCGCGCTCGCCTCCAAGCAGGTGAAGCTCCTGGTGGCCGACGTCTGCCTCCGCTTCGAGCCGGATCTCATCGCGGTGTACTCGGGCAACAACGAGTTCCTGGAGATCCACGCCGAGAAGTACGCCGCGGCCCAGGCGTCCCCGCTCTCCGCCGTCGCCGAGGTCCTGATGGACACCAACCTCTACCGGCTCGTCAACCGGGCCGCCCGCGGGCCTCAGCGCGCCCCCTCCCTCTCCGAGCAGGACTTCTCTCAGGACGATCTCCGCCTGACCCAGGACGCGATCATCAAAGAAGTCTCGATGGCTCCGCAGGAGATCGCGGCGGTCGTCAACCAGTACGAAGCCAACCTGGAAGAGATCACCCGCGTCGCCCGTGAGACACAGACGCCGCTCATCCTGATGAGCGTCGGGTCTAACTGGAAATGGCGTGGAAGGCTGGGCCTGCCCGCGGACTGGCTGGAGGAGCTGCTGGAGGAAGCTTCGGCCGGACCGGGGGCCTATCGACGGGCCCTCCCGATGCTGGAGGAAAAGATCGCGAGCAGTGCGCCCGCGGAGCGCCACGAGTGGCTCTTCCGCGCCGCAGTGGCCAGCGAAGCCCTCGGCGACCACGCCGCCGCGCGCAGACAATACCGCGCGGCGATGAACCAGGACCCCCACCTCCGACGCGCTCTCGACGCGATGAACGACCGCGTGCGCGAGGTCGCCGTACGGAACGACGCCATCTTTCTGGATACGGTGGAGGTTCTCGAGGAGAGCGCCGAGCACGGCATTGTCGGCTTCGGCGAATACTACGACTACGTCCACTTCACGCCCAGGGGCGCCGTCCTGACGGCGGCGGCGATCTTCGACACCATCACCGCGAACGACCTGCTGCCGAGCGCTCGAGAGTTCGATTCTTCTACGTACATCCGCGAACGGCTGGGGCGGCTCGCTCGTCTCACCGAGGACGAACTCGAGGTCACCGAGTGGATGGGCCTCGGATTCGATGAAGGGCTCATCCACGATCGCGACCTGTGGAAGTACGATCGCATGCTGAAGGAGCTGGATCGCCACCTGGATGAGAGCCCGGAGGACGTACGGGCCCTCGTGTATCGCGCCAATTCCAACTTCTTCCGCGCCGACGGCGCCGAGAGCGCCGCGCGTGACTACGAGGCGGCCCTGGCCCTCGGCGCGGATGCGGCGGTGGTGGGCTCCAACCTCGCGCGACTCCGCGCCGAACGACGACCCTGATCAGAGCTGCCAGAGCCGCTCCCGCCGCCGTGCCATGGCGCGGTGGAACACCACGCCGTGGAGCGCCTCGGTCATGCTCATGTCGTCGATGGGCACGTGGAGGCTCTAGTCAGCGAGAGTCCGCAGCTCGGCTCCGTCGACGCATTCACGTTTATGTTGTCCGCGATCTTGATCGGTTCTCTCGGTCGGCGATATGCATGGCGAGCCGAAGCGAGTCCCAGCAGCGAAGAACGTTCGAGCTTGATCGCCGAGATCCGGGGCGCTGCGCGACTGGTCGCACGTCAACGCCGCCTGGTCTGGGCACTCGGTCAGCACGTGGTCTGGAATTTCGCACTCGGCGCGGCGCTCACGCTGGGGCTGGCGATGATCGTGGACGGGGAACTCGACGGCGGACCGGCGCTGCTCGGTTATGCGACCGGGGCCTACGGCATGGGCAACGTACTTTCCAATGTCATCCTCGCACGCAGCGAGATCGGCAAGACGACGCGTATGCTCCACTTCGACGCGTTGGTCGCGGCCGTTGGCTGGGGGCTGGTATCCGTCGTCACCAGCGTACCCGTATGGTTGTTCGTGATTGCGATCTCGGCATTGGGCGGTCCGATCACCGACCGGATGCTGCTGCGACTCATCCCCGCCGCATCCGGAAGTCGAGGATGGACCCATACGACG
>CAWLAJ010000156.1:0-9934 GCA_963854795.1 Deltaproteobacteria bacterium UBA4427
GGCGTTCTCTATTTGGGCACTTGAATATAACTCTGCTAGTCAAAACCGCGCTTCGGCGGCTATCGTGAACTGAACTCGAGAGGGGGACGATCTGTGCGGCGGAGAATGTCGATGAACTCAGTAGTGGTATCACGGATTGGGTTCAGGCAATCGCTCACTTCAACGCGACCGGTGCGATGGGACAGGGCCCGGACTCCGCCGTACTCCTTGCCTACCAATACATCGGCCCGGGAGGCTTCGATCGGGTCGACATCACAGCTGCCATCACAGCCGGCGATGCGGTCGCCGGCGTCGTCGGCCCGATCGACTTCACGAGCGCGGTCGTCAATGTTCCGGAGCCTGGAACAGCAATCTTCATCGGCCTCGGACTGCTCGGTCTCGGACGGATGCGCCCCGTGCGGAAACCCTGAGTCGAATCGAAACACACCTAACAATCACCCCGCCTTCGGAATGATCATCGGCGCTCCGTTTCCCCGCCCCTCGCTCTCGAGCAAGAACCACAAGGCCAGAAACGTCGGGTGCCAGTTCGAGGCGCTGCCGTTCTTGATCGACCAGCCGCCGTCGCGATTCTGCAAGCGGACAAGGTCGCGGACCATGCCCTCTGGAACGCGATCGGCATGGCCGATGTAGCTGAGAAAGGTCGTGCGTTCGATCTCGAGATCGCTGGTCGCGTCGCCGACTTCGATGCGCGCGGCCATCAGATCGACCACGTAGTTCACGATCGATTCGCGGTCGGGACCGCAGTCGTTTTCGCGCAGCCAGCCGATCGCCAGCGCCACATGACTCTGGTGATAGCCGCCGCGCATGGCGAGCTTGCGCAGCTGACGATCGAAGTCTTCGGCGAGTGGATAATCGCGACAGTAGAGGGCGCGGATCGTGACCTGGTCGACGCTGTCCTCGGCCGCCTCGAGCTGTTCACGCGTAGCCACATAGTCGGGCTCGATCAGTCGCCGGAAGAGTTCCTTCTGGGGCTGGCTTTCTCCGAGTTGGGCCATGAAGGCGGCATGGCGCTCGGGCATCGTTTCCCAGACGCCGAGTTCGAAACGTCGCTCGAGAAAATGGAGCACGTAGAAGATGAAGTGCTGATCCAGGATCGCGGGATCATCGAGGTAGCGAATGGCCCTCTTGATGGCGCGTTCGACAGCGGCGTTGGTGGACGCCGGCGTGGGCGCAGCGGTCGTCGAGGCGGGCGCCGCCGGCACCGCGGACTGGCTCGAATCCGTGGGCAACGGATCAGGCGAGCGCAGGACCCAGAACCCGACTCCCAGAAGGCCGAGGGCGAGTAGGAGCCATTGCCATCTTGGGCGCTCTGCCATTTCCGAGTCGTCCCCAATCCGTTCGGCGGATCAAATTCGCTTGACCGCGCCGAACTATATCTGAGAAGGTCCAGGAGGCGGCCGGTCGCGATCCGGTGGCCAGATTGTCGCTACGCGGGCGAATTGGGTGCATTGGCTCCCGAATCCGGCCCTATACTCGGAAGGGCAGCAAAAGCTGAATGGAAACGGAGTGATGTATGGGTAGCCACAAGGGCTTCTCGTCGATTCTGCGGAGCCTAGAAGCCACGAGAGCATCGGCCCGGGCCCTGGATCGCCGCGGCCGTCGCCGGAAGCGGCTCTGGAGCGCGCGGCTGGGTCTGCTGATCGCGATGGTCTGTGCGGCCGTGCCGCGCGCCGATCCCGCGAGTGCGGCTCATGGCTCGAGCGCAGTCGCGCTCCCCGGCCCCTTTGAAAGCGCCTCAGAAGCGCTTCCAGAGCCCACT
The DNA here is from genome assembly GCA_963854795.1 of Deltaproteobacteria bacterium UBA4427. GTDB lineage: Bacteria > Myxococcota_A > UBA9160 > UBA9160 > UBA4427 > UBA4427. The sequence continues at coordinate 1,760 of CAWLAJ010000156.1, forward strand.
CGGTCGATTCTCGTACGCTATCACCGCACGGGCGCCGGAGCTCTCGAAGGATGCGCCGAGACGCTTTGGAACCGCCGGTCGAGCTTCGCCAATGCGACCCCGGACGGCTCACCCTCCCTCGATCTGTGGCACGCGAAATACCGCGCGCGAAACGTCCGAGCCCTCTTCCGTAGGCCCGATGGAAGCCCCCTCGTTACACAGGCCCGACGCATGGGCCAGCGGCTGATGAGACGTCGCGCCGCGAGGGCCAGGATGGGCGTTGGTCGCGCACGACGGAGCCCGGCCGCCGCTGGAAACATGGCAAGTGCCTCCGACCTCGCTCACGTCTACCGGATCGAAATCGCTGATCCAGCCGAGCTTCGCGCGGCGGTGGCGGAACTGCGCGCCGATCCCCACGTCGCTTTCGCGCAACCGGATCATTCCTACCGACTCGATTTCGAAGCGAACGATCCCTTCCTTGTTAGTTCCGGCACCTGGGGCCAGGACTTCGCGGACCTCTGGGGCCTCGACCGGATCCATGCGCTCGAGGCCTGGCAACTCACACGCGGCGCGGGTCAGATCGTCGCCGTCGTCGATACCGGCCTCGACTATTTCCATCCCGACATCGAGGCGAATGTCTGGATCAACTCCGGCGAAGACCTGAACGGCAACGGGATCGTCGACGCGTCGGACATGAATGGAATCGACGACGACGGCAATGGCTTCATCGATGATCTGCGCGGTTATGACTTCTCCGGATTCGGAGACGAGGACGAAGACGGCGTCGTGCGCTTCGGCGATCCGGACCCCTTCGACGAAGTCGGCCACGGAACGCACGTGTCGGGAACCGTCGCGGCCGTCGCCAATAACGGGATCGGCATCGCCGGCGTCGCCCCCGAAGCCCGCATCATGGCGCTCAAGGGTTTCGACGACACCGGCCGTGGACGGGACTCCGATCTCTGGCGCGCGGTTCTCTATGCGATCGAAAACGGTGCGGGCGTCGTCAACGCGAGCTGGTCCTGCAGTCCGGCTTGTCCGGAGAATCCGCTCGCGGAGTCGGTGCTCGAAATCGCGGATGCCGCCGGACTGGTCTTCGTGACCTCCGCCGGAAACCGGAGCTTCGATGTCGTTCGGAATGCACCCGAGAAGACCTCGAGCGTCGTGACCGTCGGATCGCTCGGCCAGGACGACGAACTCTCGAATTTCAGCAACCGCGGCTGGCTGATCGACCTCGTCGCGCCCGGAGGCGGGCCGGAAGAGGGATTCTCGGTTTTCATCGGCCGCCGGAACATCCTCTCGCTAGCGGCCTCGACGCTTTCGGACCTGGAGGAGGCGTTTCGCGTCGAAGACGACTACTACCGACTCGCCGGGACCTCCATGTCTTCGCCGCACGTCGCCGGCGCCGTCGCCCTGCTTCGCTCCCTGCGCCCCGAACTCTCCGCGCGTGACGTTCGTCGACTACTGCGAATGGCTTCGCAGGATATCGGTGCACCCGGACACGACCCGATCTACGGCAGCGGCGTTCTCGACCTCCTACGTCTGCTCGAAACGCCCCTTCCGGCTTTCGACCTGGCCATCGAGGCCCCGAGCCCGGGAACCCTCCTCGATCCGCGCGCCGGTCCGGTCCTGCTTCGCGTTCGCGCAACGGGCGCGGACGTCGTTTCGGCTTCACTGGCCTATTCGCCAGGACTCGAAACCAGTGATTTCGAGGAGTTCGCTCGAGCAGACGAATTCGTCGAGGATCAAGCGATTGAATGGGACGTCGGCGACCGGTCGGTCGGGCCCTACGTGCTGCGTCTTCGAGCCGAACTCGCCGACGGGCAAATCGTCGATGAGTTCACGATCGCCTCCCTCGAGAAAACCCGGCCGCTGCGAATTTCCCAGGACAACGTCGACGAACTCACGCCAACGATCAGCGGTCGTCGCATCGCCTGGCAAGCGCTTCCGACCGGGCTGCTCAGTTCCGGACAGATCCGTTCGGCGCAGTTCGCGAATTTTCGAAAGGCCACCGATCCCTTCCTCGTTTCGGAAGTCGACCAAGAACAGAAGGCGCCCGTCGTCTCGGGAAATCGCCTCGTCTGGCTGGAAAGGAACCTCGAAACTCTCGGTGACGAAATCCACGGCTGCGTGCTGGGCTCGAGCTATGCGACAAAATGGTCGCGGAAGCAGAAGTCCGCCAACTCCGTCGCGTCCAGCAAGCTCTGCAAGAACCAGATCCTCGCCGAAGGCCTGACCCGATTCGATCCGATCCGGATGGCTCTCGGGCGCATTCTCTGGACACCGCGGATCAATGATCGGGCGATCACCGTCGGATGTCGCTGGTTCGGCGGCTGGAAGGGCTGGAAGAGTCGCTGTGAGGCGGAGAGCATCATCGAGGAAAGTCCAACGAGTCCACGGCGACTGCTCGACTTCGATGGTCGGACCGCACTTTTCTTTGTCACTGGATCGCAATTCCGCCTCGACTATTGCGCGCCCGTACTCGGCCATGATGCCTGCATCCCACGTCCGGTGACCGTTGGCGGGTTTCCGCTCACGGTCGACCGGGCGTCCATCGACGAGGGACTCCTCGCCTTCGAGATCTCGCGACCGGGCGCATCGATCCTCGGACATTGTGAACTCGATACGTCGACGGGGGAATGTGCCGATCCCCAGGTGATCCAAGGTGTCGTCGATGGACGGAGTCCCGACGTCTCAGGGCGCCGCATCGCCTGGACCGAGTTCAAACCCGGCGAACGCTCGTCCGTCTATATGTGTGAGGTCGACGCAGAAAGCGGCCTCTGCGAACGACACCGACTGACAGGCACGCACGCGTCGGCCAGTGATCCGAAGATCGATGGCCATCGCGTCGTCTGGCAGGACGTCCGCTTCGGCCCGACGCAGATTCTGGGACTCGAATTGCCCTCGATTCGATTGAGTCATCGCGTCCTCGCGAAGCCGGGCCAGAAGACTCGCCATCCCTTCTGGACCAGCGACGGATCGGGCGGACTCCTGGCGCTCTCGCTCGAAGCGGTTTCGGGCCCCACACCCGAGTCCTGGCTGGCGCGAATCCGAACGCGGCAAAACGGACGATCCGTCCTGATCTTCCGCCCTCCGATCCAAGCGCCTCTGCCCGGGACCGAAATCGTCTGGCGACTCCGCGGGGTCGCTGAGACAGGCCTGGAAACCCAGGAAGAAATCCGCATCGAGTTGCTTCCTGCAAAGCGAGCAAAGTCGAAAGCGAGACTGGGCTGGTGGTGGAAATAGTTCCAGAGACCGCGCAGCGACGGGCAGGCCAGACCAGCTCAACGGCACTACTCGATATAGCCGAGCTGCCTGAGACGCCGCGCCGCCTCTTCGCTCAGCTCCGGCACGTCCTGTCTCGCTCGACCGTCGAGATTGCGACGGACGAAGGCTTCGACCTCCCGTCGAAGGGTCGCCGCCAACTCGGGCTGGTTTTTCGTCTGGTCGGATCGCTCCGCCTGATCCCAACGAAGGTCATGTAGGACGGGCTCGTGGTTCGAGAACCAGGTGATCTTCATCGGAAAGCGAATCATCGAGACCATTTCGCCAAAGACCGGATCCTGCGCGCTGCAATTCGCGCGAGCCTGTGAGGGAAGCTCCTCCTCCTCCTCGATCTTGAAATGTTCCCGGACCCAATCGGGCATCCCCAGCACCGAATCACTGTAGATCGAAAAGATGGATTCCGCGGCGTCCCCGCCGACACCGGAATCGCTCTCGGAAGTGCTCACGACACGGGAACTCGTCTCCTGAGGAAGCGCTTCGCCGCACGCACTCCCGAGCGCCCAACAAAGAAGCGACGCCCGAACACTGCGCAGCTCGACCGCTTGCTCGATCACCCCCGGCTGGCGATCGGGCAAACCCGTCACGATCAGGGGAATATGAAGAGCCACGTTTCGGACCGAGAAACGATGTCCCATCAAGCGGTTCTCGCCTAGATGCTCTCCGTGATCGGAAGTCGCCACCACGATTCGCGGGGTCCCTTCGTCGCCTTCTTCGAGAATCTCCAGGATCGAACCCAATTTCTCGTCGGCACTCGCAACGTCACCGAGGTAGAGCCCGCGAAGAAGATCGAGATGTTTTCTCGTCGGCAGCGCATCGCAAAGCGAATAGGGAATGCTGTATTTCGAAGTGATGTATTCGAGTTCTTCCTTCGGCAGATCCTCGGGAACCCAGGGATTCGTGTCTCGGACCCGATAGGGATCGTGGGCATCGAAGATGTTCACGAAGAGAAAATAGGGCCGACTCTTGTCGCGCTCACGATTCCAAGCGCGGACTCGCTCGACCAACTGAAACGGCTCCAGCGCGTCGCCGCGGATGCTGGCATCGATTCCCGCGAGTAGATCCGGGGCCGCGAATCGATCGAAGCCACGGTCGAATCCAAACTCTTCATCAATCAGCGCATTCTCGGCAAAGCTCGCGGTGGCGTAACCGGCCTCTCGAAAATCCTCGGCCAGAACCTGGAACGATTCCGGCATGACATTCAATCCATCGAGGCCCACGCCATGTTCGTCGACTCTCAATCCCGAAAAAAGACTCGCGTGACTCGCCGCGGTCCACGGCGCCGGCGCATAGGCGTGTTCGTAGCGAAGGCCCTTGGCTGCCATCGCGTCGAGATGAGGCGTCGTCCCGGCGACCAGGCCGTGCGCGGAAACGGCATCGGCTCGAAGCGTATCGATCACGATCAGAACGACCGAAGGGCGGGGGTCTGTGAGACGCGATGCTTGCCATCCGCTCGTCTCGGACGCGGTGGCCGCCTCGAGCGTTTGCGCGGAACGATCCTGGTCGGCGCTCGGTTGCTCGGCTTCGCCCGAGCAGGCAACGGCCAAGACCGCCAGAACGGCGACGATCGGTCCCTGCGCTCGCGATCGAGACAATTTCATCAATGGATATATCCCAGCTCTTTCAGCCTCTGCGCAGCTTCTTCGCTGAGGGCTGGCGCGATCGGTTCCTCCCGTTCGAGGACGTTTTTGCGTACGAACGCCTCGACTTCCTGAATCAAGGAGGCCGCCAAATCGGGTTGATGCAGAATCTGGTTCGACCGCTCGGCGGGATCCCAACTGAGATCATGCAGGACGGGATCGTTGTTCGAGAACCAGGTGATCTTCATCGGGTAGCGGATCATCGAGACCATATCGCCAAAGACTAGATCCTCGTCTCGACATCGTGCTCGAGCCCTCGACGGGACCTCGTCCTCTCGCTTCATGTCGAGTCGATCGAGCATCCACTGCGGGAGACTCACGACGGAATCACTGTAGAGACTGAAGATGGCTTGCGATCGATTCGCGTCGGACTCCGTCGGGAGGGCTTCTGAACACGATCGACCGAGCGCCCAACAAAGAAGTGATGCGCGGACACTTCGAAGTTCGACCGGCTCCTCGATCGCCGCCGGGCGAACACCCGGAAGCCCCGTCACGATCAGGGGAATGTGAAGCGCCGCGTTTCGAACCGAGAAGCGATGTCCCATCAGGCGATTCTCGCCGAGATGCTCGCCATGGTCCGAGGTCGCGACGACGATCCGAGGCGTCACCTCGTCGCCCTCCTCCACGATTTTCAAGATCACCCCTAGATTCTCATCCGCCCTCGAGACATTGCCCATATAGAGGCCGCGAAGAACCTCGAGGTGCTTCTTTATGGGAACCGCGTCGCAGAGCGCTCGGGGCACTTCGTATTTCGAGGCAATGAATTCGATTTCAGAGTGTGAGACGTCCTCGGGAACCCAGGCGTTCGTATCACGAACGGCATAGGGATCGTGCGCGTCGAAGATATTCACGAAGAGAAAGTAGGGTCGGCTCTTGTCGCGCTGATCGTTCCATTCGCGTAGGCGATCGAGTAGCCGGAAGCGTTCATGCGTTTCGCCGAGACGCCGAGCCTTCATGATCTCGATCAGATCGGGAGACTCGAAAGTGTCGAAGCCACGGTCGAAGCCAAAATCCGCATCGATCATGGCGTTCGCCGAGAAACTCGCGGTGGTATAGCCCGCGTCGTGAAAGTCCTCCGCCAGGACTTCGAAGTCCATCGCGGTCTCTGTCTGGCCTACCGTTTCGCGGGGAGATCCGCCGGCATCCTGATCGAGCGAGCTCGATCGCTCGTCCTCCGTCGAGCACGCGCTGACGAAGAGCGAGAGCGCGACGAGCGCCGCAGATCGCCACGCCACGGCTTGCCGCAGACGGCGATCGCGACAGCCTCGAGAATTGAATGACCACGATCTCATTGGAGTGACGCCTGAACCTCGGATCGAATCGGTTGCGTCGGCGCATAGCCGGGGAGTTCTGGAGCGAGCCGCGCCCAGACTTTGCGAATCCGACGCTCCGCCGCTTCGTCCGACGCGGCCCAGACATCGGTCTTCGTCGACAATCGAATCGCGAGCATTCGCTGCGGGCGCACCAGGGGACTCCGGTCGAGCGCCAGGGTCTGTCGAAACCACTCCTTTGCGAATCCACCGCGTCGTTCGATCCATGAATAGGAGAGCATCGACTGTGCACCACGACGCAGGATCATTCTCCGCGCGAGGGGACCTTCGCTTGCAAGATCGACAAAGGACTCCTCGACCGGTGCGTACCCGGTCTCCGGCCAGGCGAGTCGCTTGGTCAAGATCGAAGACCGACGGAGCTGTTCATTCGCGACACCGAGATGAATTTCGACGATTCCTCCATCGACTTCGACGCGATGCCGAGCGTGTGCCAGATAGTGGACGCTGCCCACAAAATGGTAATCCATCGGATAGGGAGCTCGGGGATCGAGACCGAAGACGCGAGTGAGCAACTCGCCGGGCTTTTCGTCGAGGACTCGAGAGATTTCCCACTTCGGCCCCGCGAGTGCAAAGGCCAACATCGCGACGAGAACGGAGGCGACAGTGCCCATCGCAACCACACCATTCGAGGACGCTTCGTCCGGAACGCGAATCGAGCCGTAATCGCTGGCCGCTACATCGGGTTCGCGACTCTCGAAGGCGCGCTCGAGCTGACCGTCGAGGAGATAGATCAGGACCAATCCTACGAGCAGCATCGCGATTCCCTGGAGATTGTGGACGGAGTGAATCGAGGAATGGGGATTCAAGACGAGAGTCACGACACGAATGCCATTGACGAAAAAGGCGACGACGGGAGCGAGCACGATCAGCACCAGCACATGCCAGCCGCGACGCTCGAAGAGATCGATCAGCAGAATCGTCAGCATGCTGAGCGTGAAGATCGAGCGCACACCGCTACAGGTTTCGATGACGATGAAGGAACCCTCGGCACGAAGGATCTGGTCGCCTTGAACATAGGATGCAGCGCCAATCCCATTCAGGATCAGTCCCGAAAACTGCGCTGTCAGCAGCTGCGCCGGATACAGGGTCGCGGCCAGGAGAACCGGCGAGACGGGAAGAGCGAAACCGAAAAAGAGAATCGGCAACCAGAAGGCTCGAACGGCGGCCAGGCCGCCGAGAAGCAGGACACCGCCTAACAAGACGAAAATGATGCTGGCAAGCTGCAGGTCGCTGGACGACGTATAGGCGCCCCATGCATAGAGCGCCGCCCCGATCGTCAGGGTACCCGCCCCTGGTCCGATCGCGCCGGGACCACGCAGAACGTCGAGAAAATGGCTGCGGCGATAGAAGAGCCAGGCCGAGAGAATCAGGACCGGAAGGCCAGCAGCCTCGTTGGGCTCGAAGAAGAACTGCTCACTCTGCGCGTCGATGGCGGCAATGCTCGGCGGGAAGAAGGCCGGAAAGTAGGCAAGAGCGCCCAATCCGAATACGAGCAGGCAGCACCAGAAGAAGGGCGAGCGGAACCGGGCGGCGTAATCGGAGGCCACGTGCTTCGTCCCCTCGCTCACAACGATCCCCTCAACCCACGTCGTTCCGTCGTCCCGGCACGGCGAACTCTGCCCGCGCACGAAACGCGGGCGACTCCCGCGCGTCGCGACGAGTTTCTACGAATCTCGCGTGGGCGTCTCGAGGTCCTCTCGATAACGCGCGCGCGGACGCAGAAGATAGCCGGCCGCATACTGTTCGAGAGAATGGGCGACCCAACCCACCGTGCGACCGACGGCGAAGAGTGCGGTCGCACTTCCGACCGGAAGTGCCAAGGCACGCGCAACCGCAACCAGGCCGACGTCGATCGAAGGACCCCCGAAGCCGCCACGACCCATCGCATCGACCAGCGCGAGGACCGACTGCACCTCCGGACTCGCCCCCCGAAGCTTTCCCGCAAT
>CAWLAJ010000157.1:0-9921 GCA_963854795.1 Deltaproteobacteria bacterium UBA4427
TTCGGGGTGGCGCTAGCCACCATTGGCTTGACGGTCGGGACGGTCGGCTGGGCCAAGGTTCCGTTCAATCAGATTTCGACGATGGCGCCTTTGGTGGTGGTGATGATTGCCATGGCAGACGGCATCCACATCGTTTCGATCTACGTGCAGAGCCTACACAGATCCCTCGGTAAGATCGAAGCCATGCGGCAGAGCCTGGCCGCGAATATTCAACCCGTCAGCCTGACGACGGTCACCACCGCCATGGGTTTCTTGAGCCTGAACTATTGCTCATCGCCCGGCATCTACGGATTCGGAAACGTGGTGGCGATCGGTGTTTGTTGGGCCTACGTCGTGACCTTGACCCTGTTGCCGACCCTGATCCTGCTGTTGCCCATTCGGGATATCCCTCAGCCCCTCGGCCTTCGAGGGTTCATTTCGGGCGTGGGTCGATTGGTCGAGCAACGGGGCACGCCCTTGTTCTGGGGAAGCATCGTCGTCATCGTCGCCACCCTGGCGCTGCTGCCACTGAACAAAGTGGACTTCGATCGATTCAGCTTCGTCGATACCGATTCCGATTTTCATCACGTCATGAAGGCTTTGTCCGAGAAGATCGGCAACGACCAGAGCCTCGTCTTCAGTATTCATAGCGGCGAGTACTACGGCATTACGGAACCTGCCTTCTTGAACGAGGTGGATGAGTTCTCGATTTGGTTGGAAGACCAGCCGGAAGCGAGTTTCGTCACGAGCTACACCGACTTGCTGAAGAACTTGAACAAGGCAGAGCACGACAACCACGAGAGTTGGAACATCTTGCCGGATGATCGACTGCAGATCATCGACTACCTGGTCGGCTACCAACTAATACAAGAGATCGAGCCGAATCTGGAGCCCATCTTCAATCCCGATTACTCAGCCATCCGACTCATGATTGGCACCTCCAATCTGACCAATCTGCAGCTGACCCGTTTCAACGACAGAATCGAACACTGGATCGCCGAAAACTTGAACCCCGGTTATGAAGTCAAACATGGCGACAACAGCTTGTTGTTTGCCCGACTCGATCGCTCCGTATCCATCGAATTACTCCAGGGCTTCGCGCTCAGTTTCGTGCTCATTACCGTGACACTCTTGATCGGCCTCAAGAGCCTGCGGTATGGCCTGCTGAGCATCGTGGCAAATCTCTTCCCCGCGACCATCGTGTTCGGCGTCTGGGGCCTGTGGATCGGGGAACTGAGCCCTTACATCCTGATGCTGTTTTCGATCAGTATCGGCCTGGTCGTGGATGATTCGGTGCACATCCTGAGCAAGTACATCAGCGCCCGGCGAGACGCTGAAACCCCCGAGTCCGCGGTTCAGCATTCACTCGAGAAGGCCGGATCGGCCATCACCATCAGCACCATCTCTCTCGCGCTCGGAACGCTCGTTCTAGTGTTTTCCAATACCTTCTACTATCAGAATGTCGCGCAACTCCTGACCCCGATCATCGTGGTTGCCCTACTGCTGGACCTCTTGTTCCTGCCACCGCTGCTCGTGAAATTCGACAATCGGTTCAAGCAGACGGAGAGGGTCTAGCTGGCCCGGCACCCGATTACAGCGCGCCCGACACGTGGGCAGTCTTCGACTCGAAAGAGTCCGCAACGCTCAGCGTTTTCTACGTTCATCCCACGACGCATCTGCTGGCCGACACCTGGAACTAAACGCTCGCCGAGGCTCGCCAAGATCAAATGCTGCTGTCGCAGATCCTGCCCGGCCAGATTCGGCCCTTCGCCGAGCACGCGCTATTCGCGCCGCATTATCGCCAGACGATCTTCTATGCCGTCGCTTTGCGGGAAGAGGACGCGTTTCGGGCGGTCCACCTCGCGCGTAGCGATGTCGAGCGAGCCTTCGATCAGTTCCTGTCGATTGCACCCAGCGAGAAGATTGCGCTAGTCGGCCACAGTCAGGGCTCGTTTCATCTCATGGGACTGCTCAGCTCGCTTCGCGATCGCCCCCGCGATCTCGAGCGGATTGTCGCCGCCTATCTGATTGGATATCCGATTCCACGGAGCCTGGTGACATCCGGCGCGCTATCGCTGCCGCCGTGCGGTGCGGATTCAAGCGGTGGATGCGTCGCGAGTTACAACGCGCGCGGTCCCGACGCCTACATCCCTTCGCAGTTTCTGGAAGCGCCCGTCGTCGATGGCGACAGCTACCGGAATCTTCAGGGCGAACCGCTGCTTTGCTGGAGTCCCATCGACGAGGACTCGGTCGTCCGGGGCAGCTGCCGGCCAGACGATTGGCTGGAGCTCGAAGAGGTCCCGGAGCGATATACGCAGTTCCTTATATCCAAGGACTGGTATCACACGGGCGAGATTCCGATGTTCGAGCGCGAGCTTCGTGCAGATTTGACACGGCGGCTGGTTGCGGGGGTCGCGCGAGTCTGCCACCCGGATCCACGATCCCAAGGAATGAGTGATCCGAATCCCTCCCTCGACTCTCAGAGAAGTTCGCCAACCCATGCAGGCCCCGAGGCGCCGAGCCAGTCCCGCCAAGCCGGATGATGGCCTAACACTTTGTCCCTCGGGAAGACCGCGCCCAGCCGCAAAATCATCAATGGACCAGCGGGCATCCATTTCCGAAAATCCCCACAGACTGTCATTCGAACTTTCAGGCGGTACACTCGCAGAGCCGAGACGACATCCCTTTGAGCTGGCAGGGCGAGATCGCCCGAAGAGCCGGAGACTCAAAATCCTCGGTCGGCTGCCAGAAACACGGCCTTCCGGCACCGTGCTCCTATCGCGTTACCCCCCCGAGCGATAGGAGCTAAGCCGATCCCGGACGGATCGAACCTAACGTCTCTTCTCGAATTGTGGCTTGCTTGCGGCGCCACGCGTGAGCGTGAGGGCTTCCTCTGCGACGGCGCGGACGGCTGCTCTGAGATCCTCGTAGGACTCGCCCTTCAAGGCACGTTTCGCCTGCTGGAAATCGTCTTTTCGAAAGCTGGTGTTGATACGCGGCTTGACCGAAAAGACGTGGCCGAGTGTGACATCCATCGACGAGGCGGATCCCGGCTTACGCTCGGCTTTGGCTGCTGCGGGCTTGCTTTCGGCTTTTGGCTTGACCGGGGCAGCCTTCTTCTTGGCCGCCTTCGCCTTGGGAGGCGTCTTCTTCTTGGCGGCAGCTTTCTTCTTCGGCGCCGCTGACTTCTTCGAAGCGGCCTTCTTGGGGGCAGCCTTCTTGTCGGTCGCCTTCTTCTTGCTGGCCGACTTCTTTGAAGCTGATTTCTTCGCGGAAGATTTTGCGGACGATTTCGAAGCTGCGGTCTTCTTTTTGGCTGCCATGAGGGGAGCGTAACGCTACCGGCGTGAAACGCGAACCCCCCCCGGTGTTTACTCGATCAACGGATCCAAGAAGCCCGGGCCCTCGATTCGCGCGCCCGAAAGAACTGCGGAATCCGCGATGACGAGAGGGGACTGACTGGTTCCATTGCGAATCGTGTAGTGGGACCCGGTCCGAACGTTCTCGCCCGAGCTTTCCTTCCCGTTCGAGTAGGGCAATCGAAGTTGATAGACGCCCTCGGCCGTGGTCGTGGCCGATGCAGCGTAGATGAAGGGCGAACCTTCGAGGGGGTCGATGTCGATCTTCGCGCTGACGATCGACTCGGGCGGCGCGATGCCGACGACCTCCGCGCCCGCGACGATCTCGAACAACATGACGTAGGGCTCGCGATCCCGCGCCTTCATCGACGACGATTGGTAGATCAATCGATGATGTGCGAGCGGCTCGTCCACTGAAATCGGCTGGTCGCGGGTGCCCGGGAGCGCGCCACGGCCGCCACGCAGTAGATGCAATCGACTGAAGAGACTGTCGAAGGAATAGCCGTTCGAATGTCCGGAACCGCTCGATCGAACCAGGACGTAACGAGTCTTCAGTGGAGCCAGCAATTCGAGGGCGCGCGCCTCGTTCTTCTCTCTGAAATAGTCTTCCGCCAAGGCGAAGTTCTCGGGCGCGACATCGTCGCCGAAATTGTCTTGGACGACCGCACGTTCCCCGATCGTCTTGAGCACATGCCCGTCTCCCCAGGGTCCCAGCACCGAGTAGTCCGCCGCTTCGAAGGGAGAGGAGCGCGCCGGAGAGTTGTCCTTCAGATAGCGAGCGGCATCCGCAACGAACCGAGCATGCAGTTGGCTCCCGACGGGAACGGTCTCCTCGCCGCGGAGCATCCGTCCGAAATTTCGGACATGGGGTCGATAGGTTCGCCAGGAAGGCGCGAACAGCACGACCAGGAGTGCGATCAGGACGGCGACGGCGCCCGCACTCTGGATCGAGGTCGCCTGTCGAAGCCTGGATGATCGGAGAACCGCATCGACGGTCAGTGCAATCAACAGGCTGTAGACGATCGACAGGGAATTCATGAAGCGCCATTGCACGAGCGTCTCGGCGAAGAGAGCCAGACCAAAGCCCAACAAGAGCAAGACCTCGGGCCGATCGCGATCGCGCCAGGCGAAGTAGGCCAGCGCGAGCGGAGTGAGGTAGACGAATCGACCCAGGAAATTCTCGGCCCGACCGCGGCCGTGTTCGCCGGAAAATATGGGGACGGATTCGTTGACTACGGATTGGAAATCTTCGTCCTTGGCGAACCAGGACAAGGCGTCCGAAATGGCGCCGGCCAGATCCGGGACGATCAACAGCACACCAAGAATGAGTCCGCCTCCCAGGAGCCCGGCGCTCGCGATTCTTGCTCGAAGCGTCGAAGCGCCCCACCCCATCCGCCACATTCCGCCTAGGAGTCCGAAGCAGACCGCGGCTGCAAAGAAATAGACCGGCTGAAAGTTCGAGAGTACGACCGGACTGAATGGCCCCCAGGTCAACCACTCATTTCCGACGGTCATGGGAAGGACCAGGACGAAGGCCGTCAGGTGAACCACGGCGAAGCGAGTCGCCCAGCGCTGGGCCGAAAGCGCGTCGCCGGCCGTCAGCAGGCGAATGACGAGTGCCAACTGCAGAACGCCGACGTGCAAGAGCGAACCGGGCCAGACCAGTACGGCCACCGCGATCGACACTCCAAGCGCCACGCTCGAGCGATGCTTCCCACGTTCAACTTCTTTCTCGTTTACACCATTGACGGGCGCGTCCGTGAACAGATGCATCGCCAATAAGAGCATGACGGCAACCGTCGTCGCCACGAGCACGTGATGATCGACGGCGCCGAGGCGCGAATAGAGCGAATGCGCCGGAAGTAAAGTCATCGATAAGGCCGCGAGCGTCCCGACCCGTCGCGAAAAGAAGCGACTGCCGAGCACGTAGACGATCACGACCGTCGCGGCGCCCAGGATGGGGGGAACCCAGACGACGAAGGGCTCGATCGGGTCAGATGCCTGGAGACCGGAGACCGCCCACAAGAGCGCGGCGATCAACCAGTCGAAGGTCGGCGTCCAGATCGCCTGCCCGCCACCCGGAAAATTCATCAGCGGATCGAAGTGAAGTACTTCGGGAAAATTTTCGAGGGTGTATCGAATCCGTCGGAGGTGATAGTAGGCGTCGTTCCCGATCGGGTAGACGCCGCCCGTCTGAAACACGGAATGCCACGGCAGAAGCCGCACGACCAGGGCGGCCACGAAGAGGGCCGCGGGCGTCGCGAATCGAACGAAGGGCTTCACCGCAGTGGGCTCGCCACCGGCCATTGCGCCCCCCTGCATTCGCTCACGCTCGATCACTCAAGTCGAACTTCCTTCATCTCGAAAGACTCGGCTACGACACCGCTTGATCACGCGTTGTTCCTGCGGCGGAAACGGGGGGAGTGAGGGCGGCCTATCGTCGCTACCCGAACGGGACGATAGAACAATTCTCTCGTGCAATCCCGACGACCAACCCCGCGATTGAGCGATACCATGGATTGCGGGAAGCATTCCGAGGAGCATAGACAGATCGACCGTCGACTCGAAAAGAATGGGATCATGGGCGTCGACCGCATGCTCCTTCTGCACGTCGCGATCCTGCTCGTGGTGAGCATCGGCTTCGAATCCCTCTTCGTGAACCACGGTCTCAGCGCCATGGACGAGGGCTGGCCGCTCCACGCAGCGATGGAACTACATGACGCCGGAAGCGACAAAACCCTCTACGACGAAGTCTTCTGGGTCTTTCCGCCCGGGCACCTCCTTCCGGCGTGGATCGCCTACGGAATCGATCCCCCCGGCATCGTTCTCACCCGGATCTTCTACGCCGGCTTCTCGATCGCCGCGTGTCTGGCCCTGCTTTTCGTCGGACGAAGACTCATGCCGGCGGACTTCGCGCTGCTCGGCGCATTGCTGATCGCCGTCGCTGCGCCGAGATCGCATTTCGAGCAGCTCGTCTTTGGCTATCGCTATCTCGTCTGGGCGGCGATCGCGCTGCTCTTCTTCCATCTCCGTCTCACCCGCGACGAATCGAAATGGCTCTTGCCCGCCGGCGTCTTTGCGGGCATCGCCCTCTTCTTCCGACTCACGCCGGCCTTCGCCGTCAGCATGGGCATCGGCATCGGCCTGATGGCCGCCTCCCGCGATTGGCGCCGCTGGTTTCGCGACGGCCTCTGGTATTCGGCGGGTCTGATCCTCGTCTGGATTCCGATCCTGATCTGGTTCGCCACGACCGTGGGACTCGAGAAATTCTGGATCGAGGTGGTCGTGCGTCCGGTCGAGATGACCGCGCTGCAAAGTCGCCCGATTCCCCCGATCGTTTTCGAAAATCTCGATCGAACGCGATTCAGCACTGCTTTCGCCTCGCTCGGCTTTCGACTCTATCCCCTTCTCTTTCTCGGACTGCTAGCGAGTCTGCTCTACCGATGGGGACGCGCTTTTCGCGAAGCGCGCGCCTTCGATTCGACCTTCCTACTCAGCTTCGTGGTTTTCGGGGCGGTCTATTTCACGCGAAGCATGGGTCGCTCCGATATCCCTCATCTGGATTCGGCGATCCCGCCGATCGCGATCCTCCTCGCTTACTGTGCGAGCCTTTCAACGAAATTTCCTCGCTTCGATCCCGAGCAGATTGGAAGGCGAGCCGTCGGGTATCGACTCGCGCTCTGCGCCGTCGTTTTCGTCGCATGGACTTTCGCGACTGGATCCGATCGTTTTCTCGATGCGGACGGGATGATGGGTGGCCGGCCACTCGAGAATATCTCGAGCGAGACCAAGGGGCGGTCGGGCAGTCTCGGAATGGAAATCGGCCGGCTGATCCCCTTCATCCAGGAACACGCGGGTCCGGAAGACACGATTCTCGTCATGGCCCACGCACCGCTCATCTACGTCGTGGCCGAGCGTCATAGTCCGGGCTATTTCGACGTCGTCATGCCGGGCACGTTTCGAAGTCCACAGGAGCAAATGGATTTCATCGAACACCTCGAAGAGCGCCCACCCGCCGTCGTCGTCTGGCCGAGGCAGCCCTTCGACAACGACAAGAGTCGAGGGCTGCGAGTGACTGCACCCCTGCTTTGGCACTGGGTGAGCGAAAACTATCGCCCGCGACATGAATCACCGCGCTATCGAATTCTCGTTCGAAGCGGATCGAGTTAGCGATTCCCGGCAGATACGAGCGCGAGCAATCGCGCGCCTACCCTCCGGACTTTACAGGCGACTTCGCCGAAAAGAAGACGACACGGACACCGCCAAAACTCCGCGGATCGCTCACATAACCCGCACGCTCGGCCCGCGCGAGGAGCCAGCGCGTCGCTCGCGCGCCGTTGCCATACCACTCGACGACGGCGAATCGATCGGCGCCCCCGAGAATCGGCCCGACGATCTCGTTCGTCATTGGATGATCCCTGAGCCTGCGCGGCAGAGTCACCACCCGCCCGTCGACGGGGTAGTACTTCATCGGCGTATTCAGGTAATCCGCGAGTTTCGGATCGCGAAGCCAGTTCACGTCCTCTCCTTCGATGAGTCCACTCGCGAATAGAACAGGGACCGCCGCATCGCCCGCCACGAATTCGTTCACCGCCTCTGCGGCGCCTCGAAAATCATCATGCGGCCGATCGTGAATCGCGAGCGAAGCGAAAGCCATCACGATGATCGCCACGACGCGAGCCGGCCCGCAACCGATGCGCCGAAGTGCGAGCGCATAAAAAAGGCAGACAGCGGGGATTGCCGGAATCAGATAGCGACCGAGAAACACGGACAACTCGCTCATCATCGAGACCGCAAACAGAAAAACGAGTGGAATCAACATCCATGTCGCCATCAAATAGGCGCAGGCAAGGGAAAGTTTCGCGGGACCCGAATCATCCGTATCGACCAAGGAAGCGTCGCTCTCGATATTCGGCGAGGTCAGGCCGAGAACACCGGCAACCGAGAGCCCCGCCAAAAGACCCACGACCGGCGGGGCCCAGACGAAGACTTCGAAGAGCGATCGCCAGCGCGGTGGCGGAACGAACGAGTAGGAACCGCCCTGCGCAGTCAACATGAGCGCGGTTGGGATATAGAGAAGCCCGCCCAGCACGAGAATCGCCGCGACGATCGCGAATTGCCGGCGATTCCATCGCGCATCCGCGCGACGCAACCAGCCGTAGAGGGCCAGCGCTGGATACACGAGCACGAAGAAGAAATGAAGATGCGGGAGCAGCGCCGCGAGCAAGCCACAGAGCCAGGCGTCTCGGGATCGCCCATGCTCGATCCAACGAATCAGACAGAGTGCCAGGCCGAGCAGCACGATCAGACCCAACATATACGACCGCGCATCGATCGATTCTCGATACAGGTTCCAACTCGTCGCGAGAACGATCGCCGCGAGTAGTCCCGTCTCCCGATCCCCGGTCAATTCGTTTCCCAGTCGGGCCAACGCGACACACGCTGCCAATGCCGCGAGCAGCGACGGGATTCGAAGCGCGATTTCGCTGCTCCCGACCAGTCGGGTCCAGAACCACATGAAAAAGTTGTAGGCGGGCTGGGGCTGGTATTGGAGCGTTCGATCGAGGACGTCGCTGAAACCGTCGCCGACGACCCAGGCGGTGAGCGTTTCGTCGAGCAAGAGCGAATTCGAGAGATGGGGAACCCAGCCGCTCGCCGCCAGAATCAAAACGACGAATGCAGCGAGTGCGGGCTGGACACCCTGCGTCGCGATCAGACCGGCGAAAGGCGCATTCGCCGACGGGGATGAAGGCGCAGTCTCCGGCGCGGGTGTCTTGGTCACCCGAATATCGTCGCACCGTGCGAAGGGTGTCGCCACCTGACGCGAATCCGGATCGAAGAGATTGCCTCGATCAACCCCCTGCTCTCGCGAATCGCGCGCAGGTGAGCGGCGAACCACACGCAAACGCCGTCGGGCGACTCGCGAAGGCTCGGCTTCACCTATAATCGACTCGCGATCGAGACCCGAGCCGGGGCGGGCGCTGGGCGCTGTCCAACCAGGGACGGACAAGCGTCTGCCGAGCATTCGATCGATGAATGGCAGAAACGGCAGTACGGACAAAGGGAGCCCGCGTTGACGCGCGACGCAAACATAGATGCCGGAGTACTGGATGCGATTCTGGCCCTCCGAAGCGAACTGGCTGGATCGACGCCACGATTCGGGCTCTTCCTCTGCGATTGCCGCGACGGGGACGTCGTCCACAAGACGCTTTCTCGAATCCCTGCCGAACTCGCCGACTTCTTCGAAGAGATCGTCGTCATGCAAGATCGCGCCCTGGGCAACGAACTCACGTCGTCCCACGACCTGCGCGATTTTCGAGACCGAGGTCCGTTCGAATTGCGCTTTCATCGACCTCCCCGCGACTCCGCCTCCGGCTTCGGAGCGATTCGGAAGGCCGCCTTCGAATACGCACTTCGCAAGGGCTTCGACCAGGTCATCATCATGCGCGGAGACGCTTCGCATCCGCCGGAGCGACTGCCCGAGCTGATCCAGCTCGCAATGGTCGATCCGGCGCGCTTCATCCTCGCCGCGTCCAGCAGTCGGAGTCGCATACGGTCGACCGAACGCGCGCGTCATCCACTC
>CAWLAJ010000158.1:0-9913 GCA_963854795.1 Deltaproteobacteria bacterium UBA4427
CCGACTTCGGCTTCGTCTCTTCTCTTCCCATCGACTTGTCCGAGGTTGACCGGCTCACCACGAAGGTTGCTCACTCGAACTCTCGGCGCGGTAGCCCCAGATGGCGATGTCTGCCTGATCCGCAGCGCTTGCGACCGCCTTCCGATCAATGATCAGCGTCGAGCCCGCCTCGACGGCCAGAGCCGACGCGCCGCAATCGATCATCGCCTCGATCGTACCCACGCCGATCGCCGGAAGATCGAAGCGCCTGTCCTGACCCGGGCGCGAGGCCTTGACGACGGTCGCTCCGCGGCCCCCCAATCGACCCGCCCGCCGAATTGTGTCATCGGTTCCCTCGATCGCTTCGACGGCCAACACACTTCCCTGTCTGACCACGACACATTGGCCGACACCCGCGTGGCCTAATCTTGCAACGACGGATCGTCCGATCTCGTAGTCCTCGAGTTCTCCCGGGCTCGGTTCGCGCGCGCTCTGGGAACCCAATGGGGCAAGTAGGCTCGCCAGCATTTCCCCCTGATTGCACAACTCGAATCCTCGACTCTCGATCCAGCCCGCGATCGCCTGCATCAGCGGCTCGTCCAGGCGTTCTCGCTGATTCGCCAGCAATCGGATCGCCTCTTCGTCGGGCTCGATGATTCCACCCTCCTCGTATAGAAGGGACTTCGGAACTTTGCCAAGCAGGAGTAGCTGACGAATTTCCATTTCGCTGAGCGCTTTGGCCATCGCCTCGAGTCGACCCAGCGGCAGAAACCGGGATTGCTCGACTTCAGCCGCAACAAGAGGGTCCGTGAGCCCCTCGAATCCGACCAAGCGAATCGAATAACCAAGCTCGCACAAGAGGCGCGCGGCGACGGTTGGCAGGTTTCCGGCGCCCGCGATCAAGCCGAGTACCTTGCGCTCACTCTTCTCGCGATCTCGACTGTTCTGCGCGCTGGCCTCATCTCGCGTATTCACGGCGACCCTCAGCGACAGAATCCGCGTTCGGTCTTTCGCAGAAATGTGACCAGACGCTCTACTTCCGGCACGCCGCCCATCTCTTCGTCGACGCGTGCGAGCGCGTCCTCGAGCCTCAGCTTGGAGTGGAAGAGCAAGTGAAAGGCATGCTTGATCTGACGACGGGTCTCAGACGAGAAACCGCGTCTTCTCAGACCGACCGAGTTGAGTCCGACCAGGCGCGCCCGGTCTCCGGCGACCATGGCAAACGGAGGGGCGTCGAGTGACAGCATCGACCCACCCGCTGCCATCACCGACTCGCCCACCCGTACGGATTGGTGAAGTCCGGTATAGGCGCCCAACACGGCGAAATCGTCGACCTTCGCATGACCGGCCAGACCGCAGAAGCTGGCGATGAT
Organism: Deltaproteobacteria bacterium UBA4427; assembly: GCA_963854795.1. Classification (GTDB taxonomy): domain Bacteria; phylum Myxococcota_A; class UBA9160; order UBA9160; family UBA4427; genus UBA4427. Next base: position 1,353 of record CAWLAJ010000158.1, read on the forward strand.
CGTCTCGTTTCCGATCTGGCAATCATGGCCGACATGCGCACCGTTCATGATGTAATTGTCGTCGCCGATCCGTGTACATCCCCCGCCCTCCGCGGTGCCGACATGGATCGTGACATGTTCGCGAATCTCCGTTCGCAGACCGATCTCGAGCTTCGTCGCCTCGCCCGTAAAGCCGCGATCTTGTGGCTCCGCGCCCAGACAGGCGTGGGGAAAGACTCGACTATCCGCTCCAATGCTCGTTCGACCGAGCAGGGTTACGTGTGCCGCCACCGTCACCCGCGGCCCCAGTTCGACCTCGGCGCCAACGAATGCGAAGGGCCCGACACTCACGTCGGGCGCCAGACTCGCTCCGTCTTCGACGCATGCCGTCGGGTGGATGTCGGGCAAGAGATCAGCTCTTTCCGTTGAATTTCTTGATCACGAGATCGGTGATGTCGAGGGCTTCTCGTGCGTAGACGATACTCGGAGCGTCGATTCGCAGAATGGCCGAAAATCCATTTTCCCGACCGACTTCCTTCATGACGATCCCGAGCTTCTCGATCAGGGGACCGATCAGGCGTTGCTGATCGATCTTGAATTGCCCCTCTTCCTCTTTGATCTTCGTATCATATCTGTTCTTGAGTTCGACGAGATCGAGCTGCTTGCTTCGGACAGCTTCCTCGGACATCACGAACTGTTTGGCTTGCAATTCTTTCTGCATGGCCTCGAGTTGTTCGGCCATGGGCGCAATTCGACCCTGCGCCTCACGGGACTTCCGTTCGAGTTCGTCTCGCGCCGCCTTGCCGCTATCAACGGTCGCCAGCACCTGGTCTACATCGACGAATCCGACTTTGACGGGATCGTCCGTCGCACCAAGACCCCAACCAACGGCCAAAGCGAGCGACGTCATTAGAAGAACGGTCTTCTTAATTCTCATGATCCTTCGACTCCTCTATGCGAGTCCGCGCTCGCGCCGGACTCGATCAAATCATTTTTCAAGGCGCCCTGACCGCAGGGTCGGGGCGCAGGTGGCGAGGCTAGATCCCGAGACTTCCGACCGAAAACTCAAAAACTGGACTCTGTTCATCAGACCGCGGGTCGATCGGGAATCCGAGGACGAGCTGAAGCGGGCCAAAGGGAGAGAACCACAACACCCCGCCGCCGTAACCGTAGCGCCACTCCGTGACGTCGAACAGGAGATCCCCTTCGACGAACGCATTCCCCCCATCGACGAAGAAGAAGCCCAGGAGTCCGATCTCCTCGGAGATCGGCAGGCGGTACTCGATGCTGCTGCTGATATAGGAGCTGCCGCCGATGACCTGCGCCTCGTTGATGTCGTCAAAATCTTCGAATCGGCTGTCGCTGGTCGAGTTGCAGCGACCATTTCCATTCCCGGCGTTGCCACTGAATTGGGTGTCGTCACACAGCGTCGCCAACTGACCGGTCGCCGGGTTGCTGATCAGCCGAGTGCCGACAGGATGAAACACGCGTCCCGAACTGAGGTCCGTGAAGTGGAGTTCGGCTCTTCGCGGACCCACGGAACGTCCCTCGTATCCCCGCAGTCGAGTCGAACCCAGACCGCCCAGGAAATAGCGCTCGGTCAGCGGGAGACGAATGTCATCGTCGAGTTGATCGAGGTTTCCGGAGTTGAGACAATTCGAAGGATTCAGACAAACCGTCGACCCCTGCGCATCGATATCGAAGTCGCTGAGTTGATTGAATGGAATGGCGTAGCCGAATCGCGTACTGACAACGAAGGTCGAACGCTCGACCAGCCAGTCGGGCGCACCGAAGAAGATGCCGGCACGCCCGTCCAGGCTCAGGAAATTCGAGAATCCACCGAGACCCGCGTACTCGAGTGAACCTCGCGCGGCGTAACCGGCCGTCGGCGCAAAGCGGTCGTTGCGCGTATCGATGCCGGCGGCGATTCCAACCCGACTCGTACTCTGGCGGCCCTGCAAGACCTGACGGGAGATCGGCGCAGCCAACGCGTTGATATTGGCGTTCTGCGTCACGCGCCGCTCCGAAAAACCGTAGAGCACGGAGATCGATGCCCGATTGTCGATCGTGAGTGGATGGCCGATTCGAAGCTCGACGCCTTGCTGGTCCTGTTCGAAGTCGTCGAAGCGAACCTGTGTCAGGAAGGCCGTCGTACTGAAGCTGAAGGTCGAGCCCAGAAAATAGGGATCGGTGATCGAGATGAAGAAGCGGCTCGACCTCCCACCGATATCCGCCGAGATATTCGCTCCATAGCCCCGTCCGAAGAGATTCGACTGAGACAGCGATGCCGTGAAGATGAAGCTGTCGGCTGAGGAGAATCCGGCTCCGAAGCTAAACGCGCCCGTTGGTCGTTCGACGACGTTCACGTCGAGATCGAGCTGAGACGGATCCTCCGTCGTATTCGGCTCGAAGGCGACGTCCTCGAAGAAGCCTAGACCGCGAATTCGGAGATTGCTGACCTGTAGCGCCCTGGCCGAGTAGAGTTGACCTTCGACGAGACGAATCTCTCGGCGAATGACCGAGTCGATCGTGCGCGTATTGCCACGAATGTCGACATTGCGAACGAAATAGAGTGGGCCCTTCTCTACGGCGAATTGAACGTCGACCGTTTTCGCCTCTTGGTTCGTTTGCGTAACGGGATTCACGTTGGCAAAAAAGAAGCCCCGGTCCGTGTAATGCGCCTCGAGGATCTCGATGTCCGAGGTCAAGTCCGAGCGATTGAAGATCTCTCCTTCGCTCAGGCGAATCTTCTTTCGAAGCGCTTCGAGATCAATCGTCTCATCGCCTTCGATCGACAATTCACCGACACTGAATTGGGTCCCCTCGACGATCTCGACCCTCAAAAAGAGCCCATCTTCGTTCGCCTTGACTTCGGGTTCGCCGATGCGTGATTGGACATAGCCATCGTCTGCGTATTTCTTTTCGATCAAGCGCAAGTCGCGCAAGAAGATCGGCTCGGAGTAGGTGCCTGTCTTGTCATACCAACTCGTGAGCAGAGAATAGAAACGCCAGATCTTGGTCGCGAACCCAGTACGAAGTTCCGCATCGGAAAAGGCCTCGTTGCCAACGAACTCGATTTCCCGAAGCTTGAGCTTTTCCCTTTCCTCGACATCGAAACTGATCGAGATGGAGCCCTCGGTGATCTCCTCGATCTCGTAGCCGACGTCCGCCAGGTAATATCCCTGGCTGCGATACAGCGCTTTCACGCGCTCCGCGTTCTCGCGCAAGAGCGGGTGGTCAAGAGGCGCCCCCGTCGTCAGGGTCAGCGCATCACGAATCTCATCGCCGTCGATGTTTTCATTGCCCGAGACGGAAATCTCTCGCACGATGGGACTCTCTTCGACTTCGAAGATGACGCGCACGCCGACCGGTGTCTCTTCGACGAAGACCCGGATATTTCGGTAGAACCCCTGCTCGAAGAGCGATCGCACATCGCGAGCGACTTGTCCCATGTCATAGGGCTGGTTGGCCGTCGTGCGGATCCGTACTCGGATGGCATCTTCTTCGACACGCGAATGGCCACGTATCAAGACTTCTGCGACCCGAACTTCGGCGCCGACGCGGGGCCCCTCCCCCAGGATGCGCTCCGCACGCAAGACCCGGTAGATGACGATGACGCCGCCCTCTGCGGCCTGCGATCGCACACTCACGGTCGCAATTCTCGGATCGGCGGCCAGCTTGCGGCGATCGGCCTCAACCCGCACGGGCTCGAAGATCGCTCCAGCGCGCAACGAAAGAAGCGCGTCGAGCTCTGCCTCGAGCGGTCCCGCCCCTTCGAAACGAACGTCGACGACGCGATCTTCTGGACCCCCGCGCACGGCAGCAATGATCCGTTCGGCAAGCTCACCAAGTCGATCGAGTAGTTCCCGGTCGCTGTCCACGGCTAGCACCAGACTCTCGCTCGCGACTCCGGGATCGGCCAGAGTGACGCGCACGTCGAGACTGAATCGTCCCGCGAGTTCGGTCAGGCTACCGGATACGATGCCGTCGAGTCCCGCGCGCTCGGCCAGCTGACGAAGTTCCCGATCGGAACCACCGGAGTCAGGAAGATCGAGACCCGCTACTCGAGCGACATCGGAAGCATCGGAAGGGTCTGCTCCGTCTGGTTGGGCGGTCAGGCTTTGCCATGCGACAGCGCTCACTTCCCCACCCGCTTCGATCCGCTCGGCAAGGAGTTCGTCGAGCGCTCCACTCAAGAACCCGAGCGAGGCGGCACTGTGAAGGCGAAAGGGCAGTACGGCGATGCGCATCGAGGCGGTCGTCGGCTCATCGATTGCGCCGTATTCGACTGGCCCCGTCGACTCCTGTGCACGCGCTTGTGTGGCGGCAAGGACCAACGCGAATGCGACGACCAGCGCAAACTGCTTCCCAGTTCCATCGCTCGACTGCAAGGGATCTCCCGAGCGCCACCAAGAATCATTCGACTCCCGGCGCTACACATCGTGGCGTTACGAATTCTTGACCGTGCAACCGCGGCAGGACGGTCGCGCCAAACCCACCTCAAGACCATCCCGTTTGGGATCCATCTCCCCCAGGTCGGCATTTCAACGGCGCAAGGGTATGTGACGGACAGACCGCTTTCAAGACGCAATCGAGCCAATAAACATCGCTAGCACGAGGAGTTAGCGGCGTTTTCGCCGGTCGCTCGTCCGCATCGATGAAGCTGAAACCGGAGCTTCGAACGCGGTGTCCAAGATCAGTTCCCGACTCGTCAGAACCTTCCCAGATTCCGGATCAGGCGACGGCCGAGTCGAAATCTCCGGTATGGAGTCGCCCCTCGTTCAATACGAGAATCCGCCCCAATCGCTCGGCCATGCGCTTGCTATGAGTCACGACGACTAGCGTCGTGCCGCGAGTGCGATTCATCTCGAAGAGAAGTTCCGCAACCTGATCCCCGGTCGCTGGGTCGAGATTCCCGGTGGGCTCGTCCGCCAATATCAGGGGTGGATCCAGAACCAGGGCGCGAGCGACCGCGACGCGCTGTCGTTCGCCGCCGGACAATTTCCCAACCGCTTGTTCGGCGCGATGAGACAATCCGACGTCCTGAAGCATGATCTCGGCGCGAACGCGCATTTCCGCCGGGTCGATTCCCTGGATCAGCCCCGGCATCATGACATTCTCGACGGCGCTGAATTCGGGCAATAAGTGATGAAACTGGAAGACAAAGCCCAGGAATCGACTGCGCAATGCGGCCAGGTCTTCGCGCGTGCGGCCGAAGACATCTTCGCCACGAAAACGCAGGGTTCCTGAGGTCGGATGATCGAGGGTGCCCAGGATGTGCAACAGCGTCGACTTGCCGACCCCGGACTGCCCAACGATCGCGACGCGGTCGCCTTCGGCAATATCGAGGTCGAGCCCGCGCAAGACTTCGACCCGTCCACCCCCCGTCTCGAAGGACCTCGCCAGATCCCGAATCTCTACGAGCGAATCCGCCACCCGATCGCCGCCGTGGCGATCTTGTTGTCCCTTGGTCTTCGGGTCACTACAGACGCCGAGGCCACGAGTCGTTTCGTCACTCATGTCGCAGCCCCGCGGCCGGATCGATCTGCGCTCCCTGCCGACTCGGCAACAGCGTCGCGCCCAAGGAAAGAATCATCGCGATCGCTGCGACGCCGGCCACCTGGCTCGGCTCGACCCGGGAAGGCAATTCCGAAAACTGGTAGACGCTCGCCGGTAGCGTGTCGATCCCCGTAATGCTCTCGATCATGTCCTGGATCCAGGGAAGTTGGCCGGTCACCGCGATGCCCGAAGCGACTCCGATGATCGTCCCGACCAGACCGATCAAGGTCCCTTCGAGTGCGAAGATTCGTTCGATCAGTGAGTCCTCCGCGCCCATCGCTTTCAAGATCGCTATGTCGCTCGACTTTTCCATGATCATCATCACGAGCGTGGCGACGATCACGAAAGCCGCCACGACCATGATCATCGTCAGCAGCAAGAACATCATCACGCGTTCAGTCTTGAGTGCCTGAAAGAAGGCAGGGAAGACCTCCTTCCAATCGCGCGTGTAGAACGGATAGCCCAGAGCCTGCTGAACCCGCGTACCCACGATCTGCGAGCGGTAGTGGTCGGTGGTTCGAACTTCGATGCCATCCACAACATCGCCGGTCTTTTGAAAATCACGAGCGGCCTCGAGCGTCGTATAGGTGAAGGCCTCATCGTATTGATAGAAACTCGACTGAAATATGCCGACCACGGTAAAACGCTTCAGTTTGGGGCCGGGCCCGAGTGGCGTCGGCGGACCGCCGAAGGGCGAGATCAGCAGCAATCGATCGCCAATACCCAATCCCATCGACACGGCGAGGTGTCCACCGATGACAATGCCGGGCGCCCTCGAGTCCGAAGGAAGGGATGCGAATCTCGCAGCGAGATTCGGCTCTTCCTCGCCCTCGACCAAGCGCAGATCGTTTTCGAGGTCGGTCACCTTCCCGACGGATGTCGGATCGACGCCTCGAAGGCGAACACTCGCGATCTGGCCCTGTGCGCCGCGAACCATGCCCTCGGCGTCGATATAGCGACTCGCCGCCTCGACGCCCGACACCGAAGAAACCATTTCGAGAATCTCTTCATGATCCACGAAGGGGCCGAAACTATTGTGCACCGTAAAATGGGCCCTGTTGCCGAGGATCTCGTCGCGCCATGTCTGTTCGAACCCGTTCATGACCGAGAGAACGACGATGATCAACCAGACGCCGGCCGCGATGCCGCTCACGCAGATTGCCGAGATCGCGGAGATGAAAACCTGGCGGCGTTTGGCGACCAGATAGCGAATCGCGATGAACCACTCGACCGACTTTCTCATTCGCACGAAGCCGGCAATCGCGAGTGGAATCAGTCCCAGAACAACGGCGGCGAACAGCACAGCCATCAGAAGTGCAGAGATCCCAACGGCTGTATCTCGCGCCGCAGAGACGAAGGGAGCCAGCGCGGCACCCGGCAAGAGCCCGGCGACCGCCACCCAGATCAGCGATTCTGTCGTTCCGACCGCCCCGAGTTCGCGAACTTTCCGAAGGGCCCAGGACGCGGCGGCGAGAGCGAGTGCGGTCGCGAACGCAGTCGGCGCGAGACTTGAGTTCTGCGTTCCAAGGAGGGCAAGTCCGACAGCGAGGGCGGCCAACCCCGTGCCTGCGAATGCGAACGTCTGCTGCGAGAGAAAACGCGTCACCAGACTCACGATGGACAGGAAGATCGCGCTCGCCACGAGTGTTTGTCCGAGTTGTGCGAAGAAGGCGGCTCGCCAGGTCGCCCAGGTGAAAACCGAATCGGAGGGAATGATGGTCAGCGTCGCGAGCGTCGCGAGAAAGATCGACACCACGAGTCCGGAAACCACCGGCCCGAACCAGCCGCGGGAAACCCGGGCGAAGCGATCGAGTACGAGCAGCGCCGATCCAAGGTAGACCAGGGTCATCGCGAGAATCCCGGCCGCCAAGACAATGATGAAGGCAACCGCGATTCCGCCGCCCAGCATCTGAAGACCCGATCCGATTTCCGGTAGCCAATCCTTCATCTAGAGATCCGACGACCCCGCTGCTTCCACACCGACTCGGGCGCCCTGTGCCAGCAAAAGTGAACGGATGAACTTATCGATATCCCCGTCGAGGACGCCCTCGACGCTGCCGACTTCGAGATCCGTTCGATGGTCCTTCACCCTCTGCTGGGGGTGGAGGGTATAGGAACGGATCTTGTTGCCGAATCCGATCTCGCGCTTCTCACCGGTGATCTGTTCCATCTTCTGTTGCTGTTCCAGCCTCTCGCGTTCGAAGAGTTTCGCTCGCAGGATCTTCATCGCGGTCGCTCGATTCTTGTGCTGCGACCGCTCGTTCTGGCATTGCGCGACGATGTTGGTCGGTAGGTGGGTCAGGCGGACCGCCGAATCGGTCTTGTTCACGTGCTGCCCGCCTGCACCGCTCGATCGATAGGTATCGACTCGCAACTCGCTTTCGTTGATTTCGATTTCGATCTCATCGTCGATTTCGGGAACCGCGGTCACGCTGGCGAAAGCGGTATGTCGCCTAGCATTCGAATCAAAGGGGGAGATCCTAACGAGACGATGGATCCCCTGCTCGGTATTCAAATAGCCGTAGGCGTAATCGCCCTCGACTCGAAGCGTCACACTTCGGATCCCCGCCTCCTCCGCGGCTTGGATATCCAGGATCTCGGTCTTGTATTCGTGTCGCTCCGCCCAACGAAGATACATTCGCAAAAGCATCTCGGCCCAATCGCAAGCATCCGTTCCGCCGGCACCGGAGTTGATCGACAGGAGGGCATTCGAAGCATCGTGTTCGCCGCCCAGCAGTTGCTGCACTTCGGCGTCGGCAAGTAGGCGACTTGCTTCATCGCATTTCTCGGCGACTTCCACGGCGGTATCGGCGTCTCCGGCTTCCTCCGCCAACTCGAGCAGCACTTCCGCATCGTCGAGCGACGACTCGACTCGATCGTACAAGGCAAGCTCGCACTCGACGGCAGCCTTGCGACGACCGACGGCTTGAGCCACTTCCCGGTCATCCCACAGATCGGGTCGCGCCATCTCGACGTCTAGCTCTTCGAGCTGACGTCGCAGTCCGACGAGGTCAAAGCCGCCC
>CAWLAJ010000159.1:0-9875 GCA_963854795.1 Deltaproteobacteria bacterium UBA4427
CTCGTTCGCGGACTGCTCCGTGATCAGCATCCGGATCTCGCCGATCTGCCCCTCTCTGTCCTCGAACCCGGCTTCGATAACTTCATGTTTCACCTGGGTGACGATCTCGCCGTTCGTCTCCCTCGGCATGAAGTCGCCTCCGAGTTGATCAAGCATGAACAGCGCTGGCTACCGTGGCTAGCAGAGAAGTTACCCTTGCCGATTCCGGCGCCGATTCGAACGGGCGTTCCCTCGGATCACTACCGCTGGTGTTGGAGCGTGCTTCCCTGGCTACCGGGAAGGGCGGCCGACGAAGAACCGCCGACCTCCGAGCAGGCGATTCCCTTCGCGGAGTTTCTCCTCGCGCTTCATCAACCCGCGTCCGACGACGCTCCCGAAAATCCCTTTCGCGGATGTTCTCTCGCCGTGCGAGCGCCGACCATCGACGATCGCCTGGTGCGCTTGCGCGTGAAGACGGATCTGATCGGCGACGAGGTCGAGCGCGTCTGGCGTGCGGCGCAGTCGGCTCCCGATTCGTCGCAGGAAATGTGGCTTCACGGCGATATCCATGCCCGCAATACGCTCGTGTCGGACGGAAAGATCACCGGCATCATCGATTGGGGCGACATCACTTCCGGCGACGTCGCGACGGATCTGGCTGCGATCTGGGGACTCTTCGAAGACGCCCGTGCTCGGCGCGACGCGATCGACAGATACGCTCCAGACGACGCCACGTTGTGTCGGGCTCGCGGTTGGGCCGTTAGTTTTGGAGCGCTGCTACTCGACACGGGTCTGGTCGATCATCCCCGCCACGCAGCGATGGGCGAGAAGACGTTGCGGCGGGTCGCCGAGGACGACTTCTAGCAAAAGGCTGCGGGGTCGTCAGGGCAGAAGAATGAAACCCGCGACGGCCGAGAACATTGCGACGGCTATGCTCGAAGCGGCTGCAATCCGATGAACATCGCGGGCCTCACGGTTTCCTCGTTCGAGTGCGCGACCGCTCCAGCCGGTCCAGGCGAAGAGTCCGAGGATGATCACACCAAGAATTCCGTGAAAACTACCCAGCAGCTCCCGGTCACGAAGAAAGACCATGGAGGCCGGCCCGAGCAGAAAACCGAACCCCACCATCCAGAGAGTTCGCTTGCCGAAGCGAAGATGGCGGCGGCGCAGCTCGGCACCGATTGGTTTGCCATTCATGCGACGTCGGCGAATCTCGAGACCAAGTCGCGCAGTCAAGATTGCCATGACGAGGCTCGTCACCATCCAGACCGGGTGAACGAAGGCGAGCACACGAAGAATTCCCGCGTCGTCCATGATCTCCGTGTTCACCTGTTATTCGATCTTGTGGATGGCGTCCGTGGGTAGTCGACTCAGGAGAGTCTCGGTCGCGCGCTTCAGATAATCCGGGTCACGCGACTCCAACGTCAACAACACCCGAAAATCTTCCTCGTTGATCTTCGGATAGGAACCCAGCATCAGTTCTGGGAATTCTCGAAGCAGGGTATTCAGGATTTCCGCGATCTCACTTTCGTTCTCTCGCACGTAGATCTTGGAAACTTGAAACGGTACGCCCGAGAACCGGTCGCGGATCGAATCGAATTTCTTCTCGAAGAGCTCGGGAATGCCCGGAAGGATGTGGACATTGTTCACGACGACGACCGGGAACCAGAGCCCGCCGACGTCGAGGACATCCGCTCCTTTGGGAATCAGCGCCATCTTCTTCATCGCCTCATTGATCGGCGACTTCGAGTGGCGCGCCATTCGATCGACCATCGATTGGTTGAGCACGATATCCAGATCGAATGCGCTCGCGACCCCGTCCATCGTGAGATCATCGTGGGTCGGCCCGATTCCACCCGACGTGAAGACGAAGTCGTAGGCATCGGACATCACACGCGTCTCGCTCGCGATGACCTCGATGATGTCGGGAATCGTCAATATTCGTTCGAGGTCGACACCGAGTTTACGAAGTTCGACGGCGAGATAGGTAGAGTTCGTATCTCTCACCTTCCCGGAGAGGATTTCATTGCCGATCACGAGAAGGGCCGCCGAGGTCATCTCCGAGAACGTAACGCAGCCGCGAGACCGTCGAAGCGGGGCCTGTCCTTCCGAGGGGCGCCCGAGTTCACAGCCCCCCTGTTGCCCCAGAGGAACACCGAGAAGACAGCGTTTTGCCTAGACTTCCAGACGTCATGACATGCGAGATTCGCTTTCTTCCATCGGGCCGCACGATCGAAATCGCTGCCGACGAAATGACGCTACTCGAAGCCACGCGAGCGGTCGATTTGCCAATCGCGAGTGCCTGCGGAGAAAACGGGACGTGCGCGCGCTGCGGTCTCGAAATCGTCGAGGGCCCGGAGAATCTCGAGCCAGAGACCGACCGCGAGCGGATCATCAAGGAGCGAAATCGAATCGATCCGGCGTTGCGTCTGGCCTGTCGAGTTCGACCGTCAGGCGACTTGACGGTTCGAGCACCGTATTGGTAGTGGGACATCGGCTCGCTTGCCGAGTCACTCGGGAATCGTCTGAATGAGTCCATCCAAACCATCGGGACCGGGGCTATTGATCGTCGATCATGGATCGCGCAACCCGGAATCCAACGAGCAGCTCGAGAAACTCGCGAGCTCGATTGCCAAAGCGCGCGCGACCTGGCTCGTCGAATATGGGCATATGGAACTGGCGACTCCGAGCTTCGAGACCGCAATCGACCAGCTCGTTTCGCGCGGGGCAACCGAGATCCTGGTTCATCTGCATTTTCTGGGCGACGGCTATCACGTGCGCGAAACACTGCCGGCCTTGATCGAAGGCGCGCGAAAGCGATTTCCGGAGATTCCGATCCACGCGACGGATACGCTGGGTCAGGATCCACGAATCGTCCAGATCGTCATCGATCGAATGGATGCTCAGTCGCCACCGGATCGCCAAAGCGAAAAAGTATAGAGAGCGGCCACGACCAACGCGTGGTCGATTTCTCCGCTCCGCAACGTTTCCGAAAGCCTCGACAGAGGAAGCAATTCGACCGTCGTTTCTTCCGTTGCACTGTTCTGAATCGGAGCGACCGCTTCGCAGTTTTCGGCAACCTCCATGTGACATCGATTCGCGAAGAGCGCCGGGTTCGGACTGATCGAACCCAGGCTGATCAGGCGTTCCGCGCGGTAGCCGGTTTCTTCGAGCAATTCGCGCCCCGCCGCCTCGGCCGGCGTTTCGCCCGGATCGATCAGACCGCCGGGAATTTCGAGCGTCATGCTCCTCGTACCTTGTCGAAATTGCCGAACCATCACCAATTCGTCGGCGGCCGTCAGGGCTACGACGTTCACCCACGCAGGCGACTCGATCCGATAGAAGGGATGACTCCTTCCCGTCGTCGGCGATTCCATCGTCGTTCGGTGAACATCGAAGACCTTGCAATGCTGGAGATGCTCGTTGGCGATCTCGCGCCATGGACGGAGTTTCGACTCTCGAATGGATTCGCTCATGGCCCGAGCCTACCACGCGAACCGACCACGCAAACGCAGAGGGGATGCTAAGCTCGCGCGTCTCATCGAAGGCGCCATCCTTGACCTCGACCACCCATGACAGTGCGGGCAGCAATCCCGGAGACAAGAACGCCGATCGCGCCAGCAACGATGCGACCACATCTGACAAGAGCGAACTCTTCGATCGCGGAGGCCACCTCTTCATGGTGGTCGCGGCCGTTGTCGTTGGACTCGCGGGCGCGCTTGGCGCCGTTCTCTTTCGACTGCTGATCCGAATCGTCCAGGCACTGGCGTTCGAAGGACCCGATGCCGTCGCGATGCTGATCGACGAAGGCATTGCCGCAGAAACCCATGATCCCCTCGAGGCCGCGAAAGAACTCGCCTGGTATTGGCGCATCGCGATTCCGGCAATCGGCGGCCTGCTCGTCGGTCCGCTGATCTATTTCTTCGCGCGCGAAGCACGCGGTCACGGCATCCCCGAAGTCATGAAGGCGGTCGCGATTCGCGGTGGTGTCATTCGTGCACGAATTGTCGGCGTGAAAGCGCTCGCTTCAGCGCTCACGATCGGAACCGGAGGGTCTGTCGGCCGCGAGGGTCCGATCGTCCAGATCGGATCGGCCTTCGGGTCCGCTGTCGGGCAATGGCTCAAACTAAACGCGGCCGGAGTCCGAACGCTCGTTGGTTGTGGCGCAGCCGCCGGAATCTCGGCGACCTTCAACGCTCCCATCGCGGGCGCCATCTTCGCGGCGGAAATCATCGTCGGCGATTTTGCCGTCACACAGTTCACGCCGATCGTAATCAGCTCGGTCGTCGCGTCGGTCATCACACGTTATGCGATTGGAAATCACCCGGCCTTCCTGGTACCGGACTACGAGATCGTCAGTCCCTTCGAACTCCTTCCCTATATGGCCGCGGGCGTCATCGCCGGACTCGTGGCCGTCGCGTTCATCCGTTCACTGAATCTGGCGGAAGATTTCTTCGACCGGGTCCCGATGCCGGAATGGTCGAAAGCCGCCCTCGGCGGCGCCATCGTGGGAACCGTCGCCATCTGGCTGCCCAACGTCTACGGCGTTGGCTACACGACGATTTCGGACGCGCTCTCCGGGTCGCTGCCAATCGCGCTACTGGCGATGTTGGTCGTTGCGAAAATCTTCGCCACCTCGGTCACGATCGGCTCGGGTGGCTCCGGCGGTATCTTCGCCCCCTCTCTCTTCATGGGTGCGATGGCCGGGGGGGTCGTCGGCCATCTCGTCGTCCAATACTTTCCCGGCGCAACGGCTTCCTCTGGCGCCTACGCGCTGGTGACGATGGGTGCGGTCGTAGCCGCCACGACCCACGCCCCGGTCTCGGCCATCATCATCATTTTCGAACTGACTCAGACCATCGACATCATTCCGGCGCTGATGACGGCCTGCGTGATCAGTACGCTCGTTTCCCAGCTCTCCTATCGCGATTCGATCTATACGACGAAGCTTCGTCGTCAGGGAATCGACATCTTCGAAACCAAGGATCCGAACGTCTTGAAGGGTCTCTTCGTTCGAGATGTGATCGTGCCCGATCCCGAAGTTCTGCCCGCGTCCGCTGACTTCAAGACCGTGCTCGATCTCGTCGTCCAGAGCCCGCATTCTCAATTCTATGTGGCCAGTCCGAACGGCGATCACCTGGGCGCCATCTCCCTGCTCGAATTGCGTCGCCTGATCTATGAACAGGAGACGCTTCAGCATGTCGTCGTCGCCGGCGATCTCGTAGATCGTTCACACCCGACCGTTACGGACGACGTCGATCTCTCCGTCGTGATGAAGATCTTCAGCGCCAGTCTCGTCGACGAAATCGCGGTCGTCGACGCGGACGATGCCAAACGACTCGTCGGAACCGTTCGAGAGAAGGACGTGATCGAGGCGAGCAATCGCGAACAGCTCCGACGCGATCTCGCCGGTGGGTTCCAGACGAGCATGAGCGCCGCAGGAACCGGCCAGACCGTCGACCTTGGCGACGGCTATCAGCTTCGTGAGATCATGGCGCCGCCCCACGTGACGGGTCTCTCGCTCCGACAGCTCACCTTGCGGGAACGGGTCGGCGTCCAGGTCCTGCTCGTCCGATCACGAAAACCGGAAGGGGGTCGCCATCTTCGTGTTCCCCATGGCGGCGATGTTCTCGTCGAAGGCGACACCGTCATCGTTGCAGGAACCAAACAGGCGCTCGACATGCTCGACGCGTTGAGCGCGCAGCCCCCGCCTCGGATCGACGACTAACATCGTCGAGTTCCGACTATACCCATGCGACTCTTCCCTGATGCGCCTAGCGCCGGTCGCTCAATACCAATAGGACACTACGCGCTCCGGGAGCCACCGATAGAGGCTCCGGGCTCGAAATGTCCTCGGGACTCCGCGTCATCGCGTTGCCATCCGCATCGAGGCGCGCCGAGAGCGAGATCTGGCCCTCGAAACGCATGCTCGGAATCATGACGTTGTCGGGGCCAATACTGAACGCATAGGGGAACTCGGGATCTCCGATTCGCAAAACGGCGAGAGGCGGCCCACGAGTGACGCCCTCTTGCCTCGCGATCACGAAGAGCACCGCACCTGCTGGTCTCGACTCGCCGAGCTGATCCGACAACTCGATCGTACCTTCGATCGGGTCGGCCCCCGTCGTCGTCGCTGTTTCGGAACCCTCGGCCCGACTCGGCGGCAGCGCCGCCCGGTCTGGGGCCCGCGAATTGCCACGCTCATTTTCAGAAGAAGGGGCGGCCACCGCGGCCGGGCCGGGGAAGATCCGCGCGAGATCGGGTTCACTCGCCTTTTCGCCGGGCTGAAAGCCTTCGATATTGCGATCACAGCCGCTTGCCAACACCCCGATCAGAGCAAGAAAGAGGAAGACCGGCAAAATTGTAGTGATTGACCAACGATCGCTGGACGGCCAACGCGGTCGGACGAAGACGAGTGAGAGGTCTGGCATGCGCCGCACGGTAGCAGCGCGGGGCAACGGGTGAAGCGATGTGTGAATCAGCGTCTGAAACAGGCCCCGAACCCCCATGAACCCTCGATCCTGAGCGTCAAGAGAGCGCCGTGATCGGCCGTATCACGGCCAGTGAGACGATTCTCTTCGCCCCTGTTGCACGGCCGTTCCGCTCGAGGTCGATCCGTCGCACCTTCCCGAACGTGGATCGCCGGTTTATGGCTCGTCGTCGGGGCGATCGCCCTGCATCCCGAGGTCGCGCCAGCCCAGGCGGACAGCGACAACGTAGTCTGCGAAGACGGCGCGGCCCTCGCGAGTGGCCCACCCGATCCGAATCTACTCTCGCGCGAAGCCTCGCAGGGAATCCGCGCGTTCTGGTGCGAGCGATACGACGAGACCGGAGCCACGCAACGCCGCGGACTCTATCGGGAGTTCTACGCGAACGGCGCTCGCCGGGTCGACGGCCACTACGTCGACTCGATGCTGGCCGGACCGATCGCGATTCGAAACTCGGATGGCAGTCTCTTCTTGCGCGGGTTTCTCGAAGACGGCGAATGGAGTGGGGGTCTCGAGATCTTCCATGAAACGGGTGCCGTCTGGTTCGAAGCCGAATTCCGGTCGGGAAGCCTCGTAGGCCCCCTGCGGACCCATTATCCCGATGGCGCGCTCGAATCCGAAACGCGCTTCCAGGCCGGCCGCGAGGATGGACTCGCCCGAAGCTTCTATCCAAGCGCCGCCGGGGGGCGGCTCAAGAGCGAAACACACGTCGAGGCCGACGAGATTGTCGGCGTCCATCGCCTGCTCGACCGCAATGGTGAAGTCGTTCGCTCGATCGATTCGAACGAGGGCCCGCCGCTGTGGCGCCGAATTCGAGAGAAACCGGCGGCCCCGAACTTCGACAGGGTCTCGGATTCGGCTTCGAGTGTGAGCGATCTCCCCGGAACCAGCGCGAAGTCCAAGCTTCGCGATTGAGCCCTGCCACCAGCGTGATACGCTGGCTTCCTGAACTGCTTGTTCGCTGATTGCCTGGGGGTGGTCGACACTCGATTCGAGTGGCGACCTGAGAGCAGACCCTTCGAACCTGATCTCGCATGGACATGCGCGGACCGCCGCGCCGCTGCCCGATGCGCGCATAGGGAAGGCCCATACCATGACTACATCCAATACGTCCAATACACCGAATCCGTCCAATTCGTCCCACTCGACAGCCACGACACCAAATTCCGGCTCGCCGGTCGCTGAGGGCGAGCTTCATGCGAAGTATGGATTGCCCTCGCTCGGCAACAATCCCTCGACCCGGCACGAGGGAACGACACCGGGGAGCTTTGCGAATCCGCCGGAGGTTGGCGGCAGTCGAGCCTTTTCTTCGCCGGACACACCCGGCATGCCTCAGCCGTCGGACAAGACCGCTTGGGATTTCATGCCCCCCGACTGGCGACCCCTGCCGGAGGGCGAGCGCCTGGCCACCCCTGCCCGGCCCGATCTTTCTCCCGCGAATGCGTATGCGTTCGCTCCACCGGAAGGCTTCCAGCCGATTACTCAGCTCGAAAGTGCCCGAATGGGTCTCGTCACGAAGCAGATGAGCCGCGTTGCAGAACGTGAAGGGCACCTTTCCCCGGAAGAGATCCGCGACGAAGTTGCCGCGGGTCGAATGGTCATCCCCGCCAACCGGGTCCATCTCGAAAACGGACTCGATCCGATGGCCATCGGTCGCGCCTCGAAGACGAAGATCAACGCGAACATGGGCGCGTCGCCCATCTCCAGTGGTACACAGGAAGAAGTCGAAAAGCTTCATTGGGCCACGCGCTGGGAAGCCGACACCGTCATGGATCTCTCGACGGGCGGCGATGTCACGGCGACTCGCGGAGCCATTTGCGAAGCATCGACGGTGCCGATCGGTACCGTACCGATCTACTCGATGATCCTCGACCGGAAGATCGAGGAGCTCGACCCGATGACGGTACTCGATCGCCTCGAGGAACAAGCGCAGCAAGGCGTCGACTACTTCACGATCCATGCCGGTGTTCGCCGAGAACACCTGCCCTTCGTCTCCAACCGCTTGATCGGAATCGTGAGTCGCGGCGGCTCCTTGCTTGCGAAATGGATGATCCATCACGAGCAGGAAAATCTGATGACCCAGATCTGGGACGAGATATGCGAACTAGTTCGCAGATACGACGTCACCTTCTCGATTGGGGATGGACTGCGTCCCGGCGGCCTCTCGGACGCCACGGACCTCGCTCAGCTCGGGGAACTCCAAGCGCTCGGCGAATTGACCGAGCGCGCCTGGCGCCACGGCTGTCAGGTCATGATCGAAGGTCCCGGACACGTTCCCTTCGATCAAATCGAGTTCAACATGAAGCTGCAGAGAAGGCTCTGCCACGGCGCGCCCTTCTACGTATTGGGTCCTCTCGTGACGGATATCTTCCCCGGCTACGACCATATTACGAGTGCCATTGGCGCGACGGCGGCCGCCTATCACGGCGCTTCGATGCTCTGTTACGTGACACCGAAAGAACATCTCGGACTGCCCAAGAAGGACGATGTGAAGCAGGGATGCGTCGCCTACAAGATCGCGGCGCACGCCGCCGACGTAGCCCTCGGAATTCCCGGCGCGCGCGATCGCGACGACGAACTGACGAAGGCCCGTGCGGCGCTCAACTGGGAAAAGCATTTCGAACTTTCCTTCGACCCGGATCTGGCTCGCGCTTATCACGACGAGGACCTCGACGTCGACACGGATTTCTGTGCGATGTGCGGACACGATTGGTGTTCGGTGCGAATCAGCAAAGAGATTTCACTCTTCGTTTCGGGCAAGGACGAATCCTATCAATGGGACAAGCCAAAAATTTCTGCGGCCCTGACCCCGGTCCAACAAGAAATCCTCGCGCAGCGCGGCGTGCTCTCTCCCGAAGAAATCCATCGCCTGGCATCGAAGACCCGGGAGTCGATGGGCCTTTCCGGTCGCAAGGCCGCCTGTCATAGTGACTTGATGGACGACGACGCGGCTCAACATCTGCAGAGCGACCGACTCGATCCCGAGACCCTCGAGCGTCTGGATGAACAGGCGGCCCCCTGACTGAACCGGCCCTCTACGGAGTCGATCCTTGTTCTCACAAAGTATTCTTCGTATGGGGCTCTGGACGAGCCTCGGCGCCTGGGTCGGATCTTGGGGATTCTTCGCGTTCGTAGTCTCGCGAATCGTCTTCCAGATTCTCCCGGGCGGCGTCGCCGGAGACCTGGCAGGCGCCCTATTGACGGTTCTTCACTACGGCGGCGTGTTCGCGGCCCTCGTCGCGGCCGCGTGCGCGTTCGGTCTGGGCAGACGCGGCTGGGTTGTCACTTTACCGCTGGGGTTAGCCCTCGCTTGCCTGTTCAGCGAGCTCTGGATCTCGCCTGAAGTCGCTTTGGTAAGGCCGAGCGCACTCGGCGAAGCGAGCTCGGCGACCGCGGCAAACCGGTTCC
>CAWLAJ010000160.1:0-9875 GCA_963854795.1 Deltaproteobacteria bacterium UBA4427
TGCGAAGCGAGAACCGAGAACTCAAAGAAGTTGTCGCTGAGATCACGGCTCAAGAACCGTGTGCTCAAAAAAGCCTGATGGGTCATTTCATGGCGAGCAGGACGCTTCGTGAGACGCACCGCCTCCAAGAAGATGGAGATCATCCGCCTGGTCGAAGGCCGTCGAGTACGATGCGGATCTTCTCTTCGGGAGCAAACCTGCGGCGCGTCTTCCGTCGGATCTCGCGCACTGCCGCTTCACTCGTTTGCTTCTTTCTGGTCGCCATAAAGACACTCTCCTCGGGGACGAAATCCCCGCGATGTGTCTCTTAGCCTAGAGGGCCATGGAGTCCGAATCCTGCTGACGGGTTACAGCTAGGGGAGCGGGCCACCCTCCCGGACCCGAAGCGTGAGCAGGGCGACGATGCTGACTGCGGACAGGAACACGAGATAGAGAGCCGGAGCTGCCATGTCGCCCGTCGACGAAATGAGCCAGGTGGCGACGAGCGGCGCCGTTCCGCCGAGCAGGCCCAAAGTGACGTTGTAACTGATGCCGAGTGCGCTGGCGCGGATCCGAGTGGGAAACATCTCGGCCATATAGGCCGGCATCGGCCCCTGGATCGAGGCGACCAGCACCGCAAATCCAAGCTGTGCTGCCAGCGCGAAGGCAACCTGGCCGGTATCGACGGCCATGAAGAGCGGGTAGACGAGTAGTGCGTTGAGGCTCATTGCGACCAGCAGAACGCGTCGCCGACCGAAGCGGTCGGACAGGGCGCCGGCGACGGGCAGCAGGGCGAGCAGCAGCACCATCGACACGGTGTTGACCATGTACGCGTGCGGAATCGGTGGATCGAGGATGTCGGTGTAATAGGTGGGCATCCACACGAAGAGCATGTAGAAGCTCGTCCCATACAGCGCCAGCAGGGCGCTCAGGTGGGCGATGCGTCCGCCCGCCTCGGCAATTGCACGAAGGACCGGGGATCGGTACGAGTCATCCTCCTCCGAAGCCTTTTCGAAGGCTTCCGATTCGGGCAAGCTGCGACGCAGCCAGATCCCGACTGCGGCGATGGTGACTCCGAACAGGAATGGAACCCGCCAGCCCCAGGCCGCAAGGGCCTCAGCGTCGAGTGCACTTCGGAGCCACGTGACGGCGATCGATCCGACCAGGATGCCTCCAATCGCGGTGAACAGGGTCCAGCTCCCGTACAGACCCCGCTTTCCGGGGGGCGCCGTCTCCACGATGTAGGACATGGAACCGATCAGCTCTCCGCCGACCGAGACTCCCTGTGCGAGACGCAGCACAATCAGCAGGAGTGCGGCACTGGTTCCGATCTGGGCGTGCGTCGGAAGACATCCCACCAGGAATGTGGGCAAGGCCATCATCAGGATCGACAGCTCGAGCGCGCGTTTCCGACCGAAACGATCGCCGAGGTGGCCGAAGAGCATGCCCCCGATCGGTCGCATCAAGTAGCCGGCCGCGAAGACGCCGTAGACCTTGATCAGCCCGGCAAAGCGATCATCGGCGGGGAAGAACTGCGAGCTGATGACCGGGGCCAGGAACCCGAAAACCGCGAAGTCATACCATTCCAGAATATTGCCGAACGCGCCGGCAACCACGTGAGTGCTCGTCTTCGCCAATTCGTCTTCCCTCTTCGTCGCCGTTGCATGTCGGCCGTCCGGGACCTGCTTCGCCGGTGCCGCTGGCAACATCCGCCCGGCCGCGGATCCGGCGGGATTCTACACCTCATTCGTAGTCGGATGGGAGCGCAAAGGCACAGGAGTCGCACATTCGAGTCGTGCCAGGCGCGCCTATGATTTCGACGACTTGGGCCCCGCCCCAGAACTCTCGATCGGACCTGAACCGATTCGAGAGATTTTATACGATCACGCATACCGAATTCGCCTTTCTTCTTCCGACCCACTCGGGGGCGAGCCTGTCGAGGGCAGGGCCAGACGAGGGAGTCTGAACCGCTATTCGACGTACCCAAGGCTCCGGAGGGACTCCTTCAGCTCTGGTGCCAGTTGTAGAACCTCGGTCGGTTTCGAAAGTTGCGTGACTGCACGCCACTGTTCGAGTTCAGTGGTGAGTCTCTGTGTCACGTCGGGGTACTCATGCGCCAGATTCTTTAGCTCGAGCGGATCTGGGTGTAGATCGAAGAGGTGGATCGGTTTTCCGTCATTGAGGCCGACGGACACAACCCGGGCCACGGGGCCAGTCTAAAAGCCGTAAGTAGTTGATTGAATGGTGACCCGGGCGCGATTCGAACGCGCGACCCCTAGCTTCGGAGGCTAGTGCTCTATCCAGCTGAGCTACCGGGCCACGATCGTCGGTACACACCAACGATGTGAACAATCCAGCCAATGCGCGTAACGAATCAGCAGATCCGCCTCTTCCAGCTTGCATCGCGTCCGCTGCAGGAGCAATACCGGAATTCAAAGCACTCGCAGGCGAACCGACATGCCGATCCACATCGACGGGCGTACGCGAAAATAATGGTGGGGCGTAGTGGACTCGAACCACCGACCTCCGCGGTGTGAACACGGCGCTCTAACCAGCTGAGCTAACGCCCCACGCGATCAAAGGTTTTAGCGCGTCTATTCCTTGGATGCCGCCCCGGTAGCCGGCGGTTTCAACGCCTGCTTCTTGCACGCGGCGCGCACGAAGGCCTCGAATAGCGGGTGCGGATTGAAGGGCTTGGACTTGAATTCCGGGTGGAATTGCGATCCAACAAAGAAGGGGTGTTCTGGGAGTTCGATGACTTCTGCAAGGCGACCGTCCGGGCTCGAGCCCGAGAAGAGCAGTCCGGCGCTTTCCAGGCGATCGCGGTATTCGGGATTGAATTCGTAACGATGTCGATGCCGCTCGCTGATTTCGGTCTCCCCATAAGCCTCGGCGGATCGCGAGCCCGGCTCCAGCACGCAGGGGTAAGCGCCTAGCCGCATGGTCGCGCCCTTGTCTTCGATGTCCCTCTGCTCGGGCAGGAGATCGATGATCGGATGAGGGGTCTCGGGATCGACTTCCGTCGAGTTGGCACCTTCGAGGCCGGCGACATTCCTTCCGAACTCGCAACACGCGAGCTGCATGCCGTAGCAGATTCCGAGAAAGGGAACTTCGTTTTCGCGCGCGTATTGGATCGAGCGAATCTTGCCTTCGACTCCGCGAGAACCGAAGCCATGGGGGACGAGAATCCCATCGAGACCGGCCAACACTGTCGTGTCGACGAGTTTCTCGGAATCGAAATACTCGATTCGCACATCGGCGGCACAAGCGAAGCCGCCGTGATACAGCGCTTCGTTCAGACTCTTGTAGCTCTCGGTCAGGTCAACGTACTTTCCGACCATTCCGACCTTGATCACACGATCGGAATTGCGACGCGCGTTGACGAGTCGCTCCCAATGTCGGAGATCCGGGCGACCCGTCCACATATTCAGGATTTGGGCGATTTTCTCGTCCAGATTTTCCTTGGCGAAGGCCAGCGGAACTTCGTAGATCGACTCGACGTCTTTGGCGGTAATGACTGCGTCTTCGTCGACATTACAGAAGAGCGCGATCTTGGCCTTGATCGCCTTCGATAGGAACCGGTCGGTGCGGCACAGAATGATGTCCGGTGCCAGCCCGACGGACTGCAACTCCTTCACCGAATGCTGGACCGGTTTGGTCTTGAGCTCGCCCGCCGTCGCTTGGTAGAGAACGGGGGCGACGTGAATAAAGCAGCAATTCTCGCGACCGGCGCTGGCTCGGAATTGTCGGATGGCTTCGAGGAAGGGAAGCGATTCGATATCGCCGACTGTGCCGCCGATTTCCACGAGGATTACATCGGCACCTTCTGCCGCCGATCTGATGGCTTCCTTGATGGCGTCCGTCACATGAGGAATGACCTGCACGGTTCCGCCGAGATAATCGCCGCGTCGTTCGCGCGAGAGCACCGAATCGTAGATTCGGCCGGCAGTCATGTTATTCACCTTGCCGAGCTTGGCATTCGTGAAGCGCTCGTAGTGACCCAGATCGAGATCGGTCTCGGCGCCATCTTCCGTGACGTAGACCTCGCCATGTTGAAAAGGATTCATCGTGCCCGGATCGACGTTCAAATAGGGATCGAGCTTCAAGAAAGTCACGCCGATATTGCGCGCCTCGAGCAGAGCGCCGATCGAAGCGGAAGCCAGACCCTTTCCCAGAGACGACATCACGCCGCCGGTCACAAAGATGTACTTGGTCTGCCTCGGACTCATTCCCAACTCTCCCTGGCGAAAAACCTAGCGGCTTCGCATCTCGGTTTCTCGTTCTTTTCGTTCAGCGCACTGTCGCGGCGTCTCGCCCCGCCAAACCATCCTCGAGCCGCACCCTGTGAATCGGCACGAATGGCGTAGGCAGCGAATCCGCCGCAAAAAAACCCAGCTCCAGCGTCTCCTCGGGCGTCGAAGGCTCGCCCTGCTCCACGGCCTCCGCCCGAAAACACAAATTCACGACCTGCACGCGACCCCGGCTGGAGCCGGCGGGCGCCTCTTCGGGGCCAGACGCGTCCGCAGGCAGGTAGTCCACGACCTGGGTTGCCGGATCCGAGTAGACCCCGATCAACGCGCCCAGCTCGACGCGCCACCCGGTCTCCTCGAAGACCTCGCGCCGCGCCGCATTGGAGACCGACTCTCCGACTTCGACGAATCCACCAGGAAGCCCCCAATGGCCGTTATCGGACCGACGCATCAACAATATTTCGTCGCCCCGCCAGACGATCGCGGAAACGGAAAGCCCGAGTTCGGTGGGGTCACTGGCGAAATACCGCGGCGAGGCCGGGAACGAAGCGGAACCGATAAGGTTGGAGGTCGCTTCGGTCAAAGGGGGAACTCCGCCAAGGACATTCGGAACTCGATCCAATCGAGGCGGCCGACGTCTGTGTCAACACAAAGGGCAGATGCAGCGACGCGCTCGCTGCCAGTTTCGTATTCAGTCACACCTACTTCGATCAGGGGGTTCAGCCTTGTATAGCCCGATGGAACTCCGCGCGTCAATCACCCGGGCGAAAGCCTGAGACCCGATTCGTCGCGCCAGGCGGAGTGAGCGTGCGCATCGGGCGCACGAAACACCAACGGCCAACTCGTCGAAGAGTCGGCCGTGTGGCAAAAGCGATTTTCTTCCGGCCTAGCGGCCAGACTCGCAGCGACTCAGCGCTTCGAGAACTGGAAGCGCGCGCGCGCGCCCTTTTGACCGTACTTCTTGCGCTCCTTCTTTCGAGGATCGCGGGTCAGGAAGCCGGCCTGCTTGAGCGTCGCTCGCTGGGCACCGTCGAGCTTCTCGATAGCGCGAGCGATGCCATGGCGAAGCGCCCCGGCCTGGCCGGCAACGCCGCCACCCCCGATCGTGGCATCGATGTCGTATCGGCCGAGCGTCTCCGTCTTGTCGAACGGCGTACGAACCATGATCTGGAGTGCTTCACGTGGGAAGTACTCGTCCATGCTTCGACCATTGACCGTGATCTGGCCCGAACCCAATGTGAGTCGAACTCGCGCGACGGCGTTCTTTCGCTTTCCGGTTGCTTGCGTCACTTCAGACAAGGGGAAGCTCCTCTGGCTTCTGGGAGGCGTGTGGATGGTCGGGTCCAGAATAGACCCGCAATTTCGAAAGCATCTGTCGCCCGAGGGTATTGCGGGGCAGCATGCCGCGAACGGCGGCGCGAACGACGCGATCTGAATGCGCTGACTCGAGCAATTTGCCGATCGTAATGGACTTGATTCCGCCGACATAACCGGAGTGGCGGTAGTAGGTCTTCTGTTCTCGCTTGCGGCCAGTGAGCGCGACCTTCTCGGCGTTCACGACGATCACATGGTCACCGGTATCCGAGTGCGGAGTAAATTCCGGCTTGTGCTTCCCACGAAGCACCGTCGCGATTCGCGTCGCCAGCCGGCCCAGGATCAGGTCCTCGGCGTCGACGACAAACCAGCGGTGCTCCACCTGGTCGCTACTCACGCTTCTCGTTGCAGCAAAAGCTCGATTGGCCATCTCGAGTAGTCTACTCCTCACAGACGTCGCGACCGCGACCGTCTACCTAATGATCTGCCCTGGTTCGTTCCACGATTCAACCGAGCGATTTCGGCGCAAACGACGACCAACGTCCTGGAGGGGGCCTCCGGGACCGCGATTGTTTACCCAACAGGACTGCTCTCGTCAACCGAGGAGCCTCCAGAGACGACCTCAGCGGCATTGGCGACGGGCGGGATCCAGTGATCCTGAACCGAAATCAGTGCCAGGCCGCGAGCCGGTGCGGTCGGACCCGCCTGGCCACGGTCGAGCGATGCGAGAATCTCAGCCGCCCGTGGGACCTCCCAGCGGCCGCGGCCGATTTCCAGCAGGGTTCCCGCCAGATTTCGCACCATGTGGCGCAGAAAGCCCTCTCCCACGACATCGATCAGAATTTCGCCACCGGTTTTTCCCGTAATCTGCAGGTCGTTCACCGTCCGTATCGTCGTCTTGACCGAGGATCCCGCTGCACCCATCGCGGCGAAATCGTGGGTCCCGATGAAGCACAGAGACGCCTCGCGCATACGCTCGACGCAGAGAGGGTCGCGCTGCCAGGTGAAGTGATCGACTCGCAGCGGCGAACGCCGGGCCCCGTTCCAGATCTGATAGCGATAATGCTTGCGCTGGGCCTCCCGAAGCGCGTCCCAGCCGAGCGGCACGAGATCACTCTCGCGCACCGCGAGATCCGCGGGTAGCCGACCATTGAGTGCGCGAGCCAGCGCCTTCGCTGACATGGCCGTGACGACCCGGACACTCGCTACCTGCCCGAACGCATGAACGCCCGCATCGGTTCGCCCCGCGCCCCGAACACGGGCCGAATACCCCGTCACGGACTCGACCGCTTCGGTCAATACCCCCTGAATCGTGCGGGCCACACGCTCGCCCGCCTGGATCTGCCAGCCTTCGAAGTCGCGTCCATCGTATTCGAGAACGAGACGAAACGTCTGTTCCTCGGGCGACCGGGTCGCGCCACTCACCCCAGACCCAGCCGGCGCCTGGCCAGACGCAGCGCGTGGTCGGCCGTCAAGCGAAGCGGATCAAAGGCCAGCCAAAGCCGCCAACCCACGCCCACCGGCAATGAGCTATCGGGCTCGACTCGGCCGATCAGGATTTCGTCCGATCCGATCGTATCGCGAAGGGTCGGACCGATCGGCGCCGCGAGATCCCCTTCCACTGCCACCAACCCACGCGAACCCAGCCCGTCTCTGACGATCGTAATCCCTTCGGTCGCCTCGAGGCAGGCTTCGACGGTTTCCCGGTTCGCGGGATCGGACAGTTCCAACGCGAGCGATGCGCCCTCGCCGACGAAGGTCGGCACCAGGACACTGGCCAGATCGAGTCTCAACTCTCTGCCAAGCAGTCGCGACAGGTCCGATCGCACCCTCTCGCAGTCGATCCCACTGCCGGGAATGACATCGAAGGCCACCGCCTGTGCTGCGGGTCCGAGTTCGGGCTCGTCGACCTGATTGAAGAGCGCGATCGACTCACCCGAGAGCGCCGATACGCCGTTCTGCCCGAGAGCCGAGGCGCTGCACAGCACGGTGCCGACAACGCGCGAGACCGAGAGTGCCTCGAGAACGGGCGCCCAGGCCAGACTCGTGCCCGACGGGATCTCGAGAAGCGGCGCGTTTGACCACTCGTCGAGGTGATCGCCGTCCGCGGCCGCAGCCGAAAGGTCCGTCGGTGAAGGCATTGGCACGTCCGGCTGATTTCCGAGCGCCCCCGTGCAATCGACACAGGGCACTTCGGCGCGCAGTGCCTCGCGAACGATCTCGAGGGCTTCGGCCGGCGGCGTGCAGATGAAAACGAGATCGCGGCCCTTCAAGACCGGCCATTCGCTGACCACGTCGAGAAACTCTCCGCGAAATTCGAATTCCGCGCCCGCCGACCCGGCCGAGGCCACACCGATCAGTTCCCCAATCGGCCAGTCGCCCTCGGCGATTTTTTCGACCAATTGCTGGCCGAGATGACCCGTCACCCCGAAGACCACCAGACGCTTCGGCTCAGCCTCTCTCATGAACTCATTCTCCGTTTTATTGTTTCCACGTCGCGACGACGGGTCAAGCGTTGGCGGCGCTCTCGAGCGCCTCGAGGACCAGTTCGCCCATGCGCCGACAGCCCACGGTTTCACGCGTTTCGCCGGGCAGCAGTAGATCACTGCTTCGATGCCCGGACTCGAGCACCGCGGCCACTGCCTGTCGAATCGCCCCGGCCGCGTCCTTCGCCTCGAACGCCGTCTCGAGCAGCATCGCGACACTCTGAATCGCAGCCAGCGGATTCGCGAGATCCTTGCCAGCGATGTCGGGTGCCGAACCGTGAACGGGTTCGAAGAGTCCGAAGCCACCGACCGCGAGACTCGCCGAGGGCAGCATGCCGAGCGATCCCGTGATCATGGCTGCTTCATCGGAGAGAATGTCGCCGAAGAGATTGCCGGTCACGATCACGTCGAAGCGTTTCGGCTCCTGGACGAGCAGCATCGCGCACGAGTCGACCAATTGGTGGGCCAACTCGACATCCGGATAGTTCTTCGCCACTTCGTCGACGACCTCGACCCAGAGCTGAGAAACCTCGAGTACATTCGCCTTGTGGACATGCGTTACGTGGTTTCGGCGAAGCCGGGCTTGTTCGAACGCGACGCGCGCAATGCGTTCGACTTCGTGTTCGTCATAGACCATCGCATTGAGCGCGCTGCGGTTGCCCTTCTCGCCCTCACGGCCGCGCGGCTCCCCGAAGTAGATCCCACCCGTGAGTTCACGCACGACCAGCAGATCTACGCCTTCGACGATCTCGGGCCGAAGCGACGAGGCGTTGACCAGCGCCGGCAGGACCGAGGCGGGCCGCAGATTGGCGAAGAGTCCAAGCGCCTTGCGAATGCCGAGCAGACCTTTTTCCGGTCGCACATCGACTGGCAGGTCGTCCCATTTCGGGCCACCAACCGCGCCCAACAGCACAGCCCGACTCGCGCGACAGGCTTCGATCACCTCATCGCGAAGCGGCGTACCGTGGGCATCGATCGAAGCCCCGCCGATCAACTCCTGCTGGAACTCGAACTCGAGTCCGGCCTGCTTTCCGGCCGCCACGAGCACAAGCCGCGCCTGCTCCGTCACCTCGGGTCCAATCCCGTCGCCGGGCAACAATACGATTCGCTCTGTCAATTTCTCTTCTTTCGATGCATGGGGTTGTTGGGATCGCGAAAATCGTCTGGCGGGCGGGCTAGATGCCGCGGGGCGCGTCCACGTCGCGCCTCTTCTTGTGCCATTCGAGCTTGTTGAGGGCATGCACGTAGGCCTTCGCACTGGCCACCATGACGTCCTCGTGCACGCCGTTGCCGATGACGCGTCGGCCCTCTTCCTCGATCGTCACGGAGACTTCCCCCTGTGCGTCGAGGCCCGCGGTGACGGCATGGACCTGATATTGAATGAGTTCGCTCCCGGTATCGGTCAATTCGCTGATGGCGCGAAAGATTGCATCGACCGGACCCACGCCGGTCGCCTCGCGTTCCTGAACGCCGCCATCTTGGAACAGTCGAACGCGGGCATTCGGGGGCTGGCCACTACCGCAAGTCAGTACCAGGGACTCGAAGCCGAAACGGTCTTCGATCGTATGCACGGAGTCGGACACGATCGCTTCGAGATCCTCGTTGTAGATGACTTTCTTGGCATCCGCGAGGCTCTTGAAACGCCGAAAGGCACGCTCGAAATCCTCTCCTTCGATCGAAAAACCGAGTTCGAGGAGTCGATCGCTGAACGCGTGGCGACCGGAGTGCTTTCCGAGGACGAGTTCGTTCGAAGCACGCCCAATCGACTCCGGTGTCATGATCTCGTAGGTGATCGCCGCCTTCAGCACACCGTCTTGATGGATGCCGGCTTCGTGTGCGAAGGCGT
>CAWLAJ010000161.1:0-9792 GCA_963854795.1 Deltaproteobacteria bacterium UBA4427
GCCATGGGCGGTGTCTTCGAAGGGGCGCCGACCATCGGCATCGACTTCGCGCGCAACCTCTTTCAAGGCGCGATCGGATTCGAGGCCGTCTACACCTCTCCCGAGCGCGAAGTCTGGAAGATTGGAGCTGCGGGCCCTAGAGAACTCCCTGCGTATTGGCAGGTCGTCGTCTCTTTCGACATCAATCTCGATCTCGGCAGCGGCCTCTACGTCTTGACGGAGTACCTCTACAATGGAAACGCGCTCGGCTTCGGCCGTGGACGCGCTGGACCGCTGCTCCCATTCTTTGAGGCGACAGATGTTCCACCAGGTCCCCTCGCCCCGAACGCCACCGCGGCTTCGAGCGACATTTTCGGATCGAGTCGCATCATCACCAACTCGGAACATCAAGTCGGCCTTCAATTCGGTTACGACCTGACACCGGAAATGCGCGGAGACTTCGTGACGCTGATCGACCTGGACGGAGGCAGCGCGGCTTTCTTTCCCAATGTCCGCTACTCGCCTCTGGACAGCGTCGAATTGACCCTGGGCGTCCAGCTCTTCGCGGGCCCGCGACGCTCTCAATACGGAGCCTCCGAACCGCTCGTACAGCTATTGGTGGACTGGTTCTTCTAGCCGAGGCTAGGAGCCTGACATCCAGTCGAGAATCAGTCGGTTGATTTCTTCGGGCTTTTCTTGATGTGCGAAATGTCCGGCGCCCCCAATGCGTTCGACACGAAACCCCCTCGGAAAATCTTCCTCCCGAAAAACATGATCGTAGAGCCGCGTATCCATACAGCCGTCGTCTTCGCCCGTGATGGCCAGCGTGGGAACCGGCACCGTCGTGAGCGACGCGGCTTCCGTCTTCTTCAGGCCGAACAAGACGGCGGGAGAAGCGTTCTGTCGGTAATAGGCGAGCATGGCTCGCTTCACGCCGGGCGCTTCGAAGGTCTCGCGCAGGGAATTCCATTCGGCCTCCGGCAAGTCGAATCCCGGAGACCAGTCCTTCCAGAGCTTCTTGATCAAGGACCAGTCGTTTCGCTCCAGCGCGAACTCCGCGATCCCGCGCAGCTGGAAGAACATCATGTACCACGAGTTTTTCAGCTGACTCGGCACCTCGCGGATGCCGTCGGGGAGCCGGGCCGCATGAGGAACGGCCAGCGTCGTGAGCGTATGAAATCGTTCCGGGGCCAGCGCGCACGCCGCGTAGGCAATACCGGCGCCCCAGTCGTGACCAAGCAGGTGAACCTTCTCTTCTTGGAGATCGTCTACCCACGCGATCACGTCGCGCGCCAACGTTGCAAAGGAGTAGTCCCCATCCTCGGGCTGGGACGAGGGCTCGTATCCCCGCAGCGTCGGGGCGACCGCCCGGTAGCCGGCTTTCGCGAAGGCGGGTAGTTGGAAGCGAAACGAACGCGCGTTGTCCGGAAAGCCGTGTAGACAGAGAACCAGTGGCCCAGACTCGTTTCCCTTCATTCCACAGGTATGGCTACTGAACTCGAGGCTTCCGCGAGCGAGAACGAGTCGCTCGATGGGAAGGATCGCTTCGTCCCGCGTCTCTATTTCATCCATGGCGGATAGAATACACGGATCAGCGCGTTCGATCTGCGCGAGTCGGATTCGGTGTTGGATAGCTGATTTCGGCCGGTCCCGGCGCGCCGTCTATATTCGGATAGCGATAAATTGATCGATGGATCACCGCGAAGTAGTTCTCCGCGTTCAGCCCGATCTCATCGACGGTCACGGCCCATTCGGCGTAGTCTGGATGCATGTCCGCGACTTCGCGGACAACGCTGTCGGGCGGGGCGAAGAGGCCGAGCGTGCGTCGACGATAGACATAGTCGGAGAGAATCGTCTGCAGTCGAGGCGTGCTGCGTGGCCGGACTCGAACCGGGCGACCCGACTCGTCCACGCCCAACAGCGAAATCCGTATTCGAGCCGCCGACGTCGTATACATTGCCCAACCCGCGAGTTTCCACGGATCGATGCGATAGCGAAGGACCAGCTGATGATGGACGAGGGGCCAGACGAAATAGGCCGCGAGCAGCACGCCGACGAGAATTTTTCTCGCCCGCGCGCTCAATTGAACCTCAAATCGGGGAACAGCAATCTCGAAGCCACCGACAAGATCTGTACCGCCGCGAAGGCCGGCCACAGAGCGATCGCATTTCTCCCCTGATAGAAGATCAGAAGCAAAATGGTGAATACACAGCCGAAGACCAGCTCGCGCGCTCCGACTTCGATTCCGAGCACCAGCGCAATCCCCGCAAAGAGCGCGAGCTTTCGCCATTTCGGAAAGAGCAGCAGAATCGCCGCTCCCATCTCTCCGATCCAGACCGCATTGGACATCGCCAAGAAGAGAGTGCTGCTCGTCTCGTAGGGTCCTGTCCCAAACCCTGCGCCCATCTCGACCAGGCGGGCGACCTCCTCCTCGGGCAGGACGAGTTCGAAGACGACTCTGAATTTCTCCGATGTGGCGACGCGAACCAGGAAGAACTGGCCTTCGAAATACTGCCCCATGAGGAATTTTTGAAAGCCCGTGTAAAAGAAGATCGTTGCGACCAACCACCGAAGCCCGTTCAAACCCAGCTTCTTGTCCTGACGACAGAGCGTCAAGAAGAGCAGAACGGACCATTCGAGGAAGAGGTGATTCGCGAAATTCGGCCAGGCGATCACCAGCCAGAGGCTGGTCACGCCAAGAGTCACCATCACGCAGCGGGACTTGGCGACCGGATAGCGGAGACCCACCAACGCACTCAGCAGGAAGATCGGTCCGAAGATCGCCCTCGCATACCAGCCGAGTTCACCATCGTCCCGGAAGAGCACACCGCAATGCGCAAACATCGCCACGAGCATGAACGATTGAAGCGACTCGAAGCGAGCATCTTCGAATGGATCGGAAAGAGACGTCCAGTCGATGAACGAGAAAGGGCGTGGCGGCTCGCTCTTCACGAAGCACAGCATACGCCAGCCAAAGTTCCCGACAAAGGCAGATGCACGCGGTTGAGTTGCCGTCGACGGGCTACCGTCGCGCAATGCTCTCACTCCGAGAGGTCTCGAAGACCTACCCGGGCGGCCAGCTTGCCGTCGACCGTCTCTCTCTCGAACTCGCTGCCGGCGAAACCGTCGTACTACTCGGCGCTTCTGGCTGCGGTAAGACCACAACGCTCAAGATGATCAATCGCCTGGTCGAGGCGACTTCGGGCGAAATTCTCGTCGACGGACGCGCCACGAAGGGGATGGACCCGGTCTTGCTTCGCCGCGGAATCGGGTACGTCTTCCAGGGCATCGGGCTCTTTCCCCACTGGACGGTCGCCGACAACGTTGCGTCGACGCCGCGCCTGTTGGGCTGGGAAGAGGGAAGGATTCGCGCCCGCGTCGATGAGCTCCTCGAACGCGTCGGCCTCCCGCCCGAGAACTATCGCGAACGTCGTCCCGACGAACTCTCGGGAGGTCAGCAACAGCGTGTCGGCGTGGCCCGCGCGCTGGCCGCCGAGGCAAAGGTCTTGTTGATGGACGAGCCCTTCGGCGCCCTCGATCCCGTCACGCGCGATGGACTTCAACGGGAATTGATCAGGGTGCGCGAGCAACTCGGACTCACCATCCTACTCGTCACGCATGACGTTACGGAAGCGCTGCTGCTCGCGGATCGGATCGCCGTGATGGATCACGGGCGGATCGAACAGATCGCGTCCCCGACCGAACTCTTCGCGTCTCCAGCCAATGAACACGTCGAGCGACTTCTCGACATGCCGCGCCGTCAGTCCGAGCGAATCCAGAACATCCTGCGCGGAACAGATCCTCCCGGCGGTCGGGACGACTCATGAACTCCGCTCAGCTCGAAAATCAGCTCGCCTATTTCCCGGGTTATTTCGCAAACCACGTCTTGTTGACCGTCGGCGCTCTCGTACTCGGCATCGCGCTATCGCTCCCGCTGGCCGCCGTCGCGATTCGCAGGCCCGGACTCGCCGGACCGCTATTGGGCGTCGCGAGTGTCGTACAGACGATTCCCGGACTCGCCCTGCTCGCCTTGATGGTTCCACTGCTCGGGCGGATCGGTGTCGTTCCCGCGCTCGTCGCACTGGTCCTCTACAGCATGCTGCCGATCTTGCGAAATACCGTGACCGGCGCACTCGAGGTCGATGCCAACGTCAT
Organism: Deltaproteobacteria bacterium UBA4427; assembly: GCA_963854795.1. GTDB lineage: Bacteria > Myxococcota_A > UBA9160 > UBA9160 > UBA4427 > UBA4427. The sequence goes on from CAWLAJ010000161.1 coordinate 4,135, forward strand.
CGAAGCGGCACGCGGGGTCGGCATGACCGACGACCAGATACTTCTTCGAATCCGCTTTCCGCTCTCGGCACCCGTCATCGTCGCCGGGATCCGGACCGCGGCCGTCTGGACCGTCGGCATGGCGACCCTCTCGACACCGGTCGGCGCGACCAGCCTCGGCAATTTCATCTTCAGCGGATTGCAGACCCAGAATACGGTCGCGGTGCTCCTCGGATGCCTCGGCGCAGCCATTCTGGCGATCGCCCTCGACGGCTTGATCCGAATGGCCGAACTCGCCGCCGCAAGGCGCGATGCACGACTGGCCTGGACTTCTCTCGCTCTATTCATCGCGGCGGTGGTTCTCGCGACCACTCCGATTGCCGGGAACTTGCTAGGCGGAAGTCAGCGACCCCGAGTGAATGTCGGTGCCAAGACCTTCACCGAGCAATATATCCTCGCCGAACTGATCGCCGATCGTCTCGAAACAGCGGGCTTCGAGGCCACCATCCGAGACGGATTGGGATCGACCGTCGTCTTCCAGGCACTCGCCCACGAAGAGATCGACGTCTACGTGGATTACTCGGGCACGATCTGGGCGAACCAGCTGAAACGCAAGGAGACTGCGAGCGCGCAGAGAGTCCTGGCCGAAATCAAGACCTGGCTACTCGCGGAGCATCAAATTCTCTCCCTGGGCGCGCTCGGCTTCGAAAATGCCTACGCATTCGCCATGAGGCGGGATCGTGCCGAAGCACTCGGAATCGAAACGCTTCTGGATCTTGCCTTGCACGCAAGCTCACTCTCCGTGGGCGGTGACTACGAATTCTTCTCGCGACCGGAATGGATCGCCGTTCGCGACGCATATGGAATGAAATTTGCCGAGCAGCGAAGCTTCGACTCCACTCTCATGTACACGGCCGTCTCTGAGGGACACGTGGACGTGATCAGCGCATTTTCGACCGATGGCCGCATAGCAGCCTTCGACCTCGTCGTCCTCGACGATCCCCGAGAGAGTCTGCCGCCCTATGACGGCGTCCTGCTTCTTTCTCGATCGGCGGCCGCCCGCCCGGACCTCGTGAACGCACTTCGTCCGCTGATCGGCAGCCTCGATGATCGTGCGATGCGAGAAGCCAACCGTCGCGTCGACCTCGATCACCGCCCCGTCGACGAGGTCGCGCACGAACTGTCGCGGGGACTCGCGATCCCGAGGCGGTAACGACACGACCGAGCTTCGAAACCGATCGAAAGAAGCCAGGACCGGTGGTGCCGACTGCCGTTAAGATTGTCTAGACTTGATCGAGGAGAGCGTGTGGCCAATCCCCAGACCCGATTCCCGTTTCCGCCCCCGTCCGGATCCCCCGCGCTCGCCCCCGGCAGACGCGCGGACGAATTTCGCGACATTCGACGTCGGAGCGAAACGCTCGCCTCGAACCTCGATCCAGAGGATTGCCTCGCGCAGTCGATGCCCGACACCAGTCCGACGAAATGGCATCTCGCACATACCACCTGGTTCTTCGAAACTTTCGTCTTGCAGGTTCATGTCCCGGGCTACAAAGGCTTTGATCCGCGATTCGGCTTCTTGTTCAACTCCTACTACAACGGCGCCGGCGAGCGACACGAAAGGCCCCGACGAGGACTCCTGTCACGACCGACGCTGACCGAGATCCTGGAATATCGGGCGCACGTCGATGATCACGTGCGGACGCTGCTCGAGGCTGAATCGACTTCGGGTCGGCCAACGGCCGCAGAGTCGGACCGCGTGATCGAGATCGGCCTGCACCACGAGCAACAACATCAGGAATTGATCCTGACCGACATCAAACATCTCTTCGCACAGAATCCACTGCGGCCCGCGTACCGTCCGATTCTCGAGGCGAGCACCCACGGCGCCGACAGTCTCGGCTGGGTGAAGATCCCGGAAGGAATCCATTCGATCGGGCACGCAGCCGAGGGCTTCAGCTACGACAACGAGCGCCCCGCTCATCGAGTCTTCCTCGAGCCCTGTCAGATCGCCGACCGACTGATCAGCAATCAGGAATACCGTGACTTCATTCGGGACGGCGGATACGAAAAACCCGAATTGTGGCTCGACAAGGGCTGGTCGGTTGTACAGAGCGAAGGCTGGACGGCGCCCCTCTACTGGCATGGCGGACCCGACGGCTACAGCGAATTTACTCTCGGAGGAGAACGGGAACTCTGCGATGCAGAGCCGGTCTCACATCTCAGCCTCTTCGAAGCCGACGCCTTCGCACGCTGGGCGGGCGCGCGACTTCCCACCGAAGCGGAATGGGAAGTCGCTTGCGGCCGGCGCAACGTAGAGGGAAACTTCGCGGACTCTGCGCGCTATCACCCGAGTCCCGCGAGCGAAATGAAGCCGAACGAGGCTCGACAGTTCTTCGGAGATCTCTGGGAATGGACACGCAGCAGTTACGAGCCGTACCCGGGCTACCGCCCCGACGACGGCACGCTCGGCGAATACAACGGCAAGTTCATGTGTGATCAATTCGTATTGCGGGGCGGATCCTGTGCAAGCGCACGCTCGCATCTTCGCGCTACGTATCGCAACTTCTTCTACGCGCCCGATCGCTGGCAATTTACCGGAATTCGAATTGCCAAGGAGTAGGACCGATCTCTCATTCATCCGCTGCCAGAGCCATGCCCGTTCACGACCTGCATCCCGAACCCGACGACCTGCTCGCCGAAGTCGTAGAGGGCTTGTGCGCGAGTCCGAAATCCCTGCCCTGCAAATATTTCTACGATGGCGAGGGATCACGACTCTTCGATCGCATCTGTGAACTCGACGAGTACTACCCCACTCGAACAGAAATCGGGATCCTGGATTCGCGTGCGCCAGAAATCGCCCGCGCAGTCGGCGAAGATGCCGTCGTGATCGAATTGGGAAGTGGCAGCAGCACCAAGACACATATCCTGCTCGACGCGATGCTCAATCCATCCGGCTACGTCCCGATCGATATCTCCCGGGATCATCTCACCGACGCCGCAGAGCGCATCGCCGATCGCTATCCCGGATTGCCGGTCTGGCCGGTCTGTGCCGACTTCAATGAAGAGATCGAGCTCCCCGAGCACGGACTCGAGACCCGCCCGCACTTGATTTTCTTTCCGGGTTCAACGATCGGCAACTTTGATCGAGAGGCCCGAAAAGTTCTACTCCGGCGCATGGCCAGACTGACGCGAACGGGAGGACAACTCCTGATCGGCATCGATCTGATCAAGGAGAAGGCGCGCCTCGAAGCCGCCTACAACGACGCTCTGGGCATCACGGCTCGCTTCAACCTGAATCTCTTGTCGCGCATCAATCGCGAACTCGGCGCCAATTTCAAGGTGGACGGATTCACGCATCGAGCCTGGTTCAACGACGTCGATTCACGAATCGAAATGCACCTTGAAAGCAGGATCGATCAAGTCGTCTCAGTCGATGGAGAGTCGTTTCGATTCAAGACGGGCGAACGGATCTGTACCGAGCATTCCTACAAATTCAGCATCGATGGCTTCGCGTCCCTGGCCGCTCTGTCGGGCTGGATTCTCGAGAACTCCTGGACGGACGCTGAGGATCTCTTCGCCGTCCTGCTTCTGCGAACGGCCTGATCCTGTTTCGTCGCAACCGCATCGACCCACTCGCACCCTGCTAGCCTCGCCCGAAATGAACCGCCTGTCTCCGAATTTTCCATTTGCCCCCAGCGGTGTCCCCTTCTTCTACGGTTGGGTGATCGTCGCCGCGACGACGCTTGCCATCGTGATGAGTGTTCCCGGCCAGACGATGGGCGTGAGTGTGTTCACCGATCATCTGATTCGCATAACGGGACTCACGAGACTCGAACTCACGTACACGTATATGCTGGGAACCCTCGGCAGCAGCCTGTTGCTGCCCCGTGGCGGAGTCTTCCTCGATCGTCATGGTGCGCGCTGGACGGGTATCGTCGCCTGTCTGGCGGTGGCCGCGACGTTGGCCGTGTTGACGGGGCTCGATTCGATCTCGCGGACACTCGCCGATCTATTCGGCCTCGCGGCCACGACGAAGGCGGCGGCCGTCGTCCTGACACTCGGCTTCATGATGCTTCGCTTCAGTGGGCAGGGAATGCTCACCATGGCCGCGCGAACGATGATGGCCAAATGGTTCGAACGGCGGCGGGGCCTCGCTTCGGGAATCTCCGGAGTCTTCGTCTCCGGCGGCTTCGCGATCGCGCCACTGGTCCTGCAATCGTTCATCGATGTTGCCGGCTGGCGTGGTGCCTGGTGGATCCTGGCGGGATCGGTCGGGATCGGGATGAGTCTCGTCATTTTTGTCTTCTTCCGGGAGAATCCCGAGGAGTGTGGTCTGCGGATGGACGGGCATGGCCTCGAATCGCTATCCACGTCCTCGCCGGACGAGGCGCCCAGGCCGGAAGAACCCGCATTCACTCGCGATGAAGCCCTGCGAACCGCGCGCTTCTGGGTCGTCACGCTGGCGATTGCGCTCCAGGCCCTGGTTTTCACGGGTGTCACCTTTCATATCGTCGATCTCGGAATCGAAACCGGGATCGGCGGCCGTGAAGCCGTGAAGCTCTTCATCCCAATCGCCCTGGTCAGCACGACGATGGGTCTGGCCTCCGGTTTTGCGGCGGATCGCCTTCCGGTTCGAGTGCTCGTTCTGGTATTTCTGGGGCTGCAGACCACGGCCTATGTCGGCGCTGGACGACTCGGAGAGTTTCCCTTCCTCTTGATGATGATCGTCGGATGGGGCGGCGCGGGTGGGCTCTTCGCGACCTTGCTCAATGTCGCAATTCCGAATTTCTTCGGGCGACTCCATCTCGGCGCAATTTCGAGTATCCAGATGAGCTTGATCGTTGCCGCCAGCGCCGTCGGGCCGGCACTGCTCGCCGCGTCGAAGACCTACCTGGGCTCCTATCGCGAGGGTCTGCTGCTTTGTTGTGTGATGTCGATCGGGGTCTTTCTCTTCGCGCTGCTCGCGCCCATCCCGGCTCGTACTTTCGAAGACGACCGCTAACGCCGCCGCGATTTCGGCTTAACGCCAACCCCGCGGATTGCCCGCGAGTTCTTGCGAGAAAGACTCGAGCGCTCTCGCTAGAGACGCCCCTTGCTCCGGATACCTGCGAATCAGGTTGTGATTTTCCTGATCGCGATGAACGTCGGTGAGCGTGGGCTTGTCGCGCCCGGTATCCCCGGTCGCGACCCGATATTTGAAACGCGAATTGCGCACGGCAACCGGTTGATCGCCTCGGATCACGGGGAAATAGAAGAGCCGTTCGTGGGGGCTGCCAGCGTTCTGCCCACTGCCACCGCTCCCTTCATCCAGAATCAGGCGACTGAGGTCTCTGCCGTCGATCTCCCGATCCGTCGGCAAGGGAACACCCGCCATGGCGAGAAACGTCGGGAAGAGATCGATATTCATCGCCATTTCCTTCGTCATACGACCCGGCGCGACACGCCCGGGCCAGAGAACGATCATGGGAACCCGCTGACCCCCCTCGTAGACCTCCCCCTTCCGCCCGCGCAAGAAACCCGGACTGCCGTTGTAGTCCGCTCCGTTGTCGCTGGTGATCAGGACCACGGTGTTGTCCGCGAGACCCAGGCGATCGATGGCAGCGAGGAGCCGACCGGTACTGCGATCCAGATCTTCGACCACGTCGCCGTAGACGCCGCCCGGCGATTCGCCCTCGTGAT
>CAWLAJ010000162.1:0-9756 GCA_963854795.1 Deltaproteobacteria bacterium UBA4427
AATGCGCGAGATTCGTGCGCGGATCAGCGAGGAGGATTCGGCCGAGCGCTATTCGACCGAATTCGGAATCGATATCTACCTCGGCGACGCCCGGTTCATCGGAGACGGAAAAGTCGAAGTCGATGGCGAGACCCTCGACTACAAGAAGGCGGTCATCGCAACAGGCGCGCGTGCGATCGCGCCGCCGATCGAAGGGCTGGCCGACGCGGGCTATCTCGACAACGAGACGGTGTTCAGTCTGACCGAGCGCCCACGACGTGTCGCCGTGATCGGTGCCGGGCCGATTGGCTGCGAATTGGCGCAGGCCTTTTCACGGCTCGGATCCGAAGTCCACATTCTCGAGCGCATGGACCAGATTCTCACGCGAGAGGATCCCGACGCCGCCCGGATCGTCCAGGACGCTCTCGTTCGAGAGGGCGTCGAGATGATCTTCGAATGCAATCTCGATCGCGTGGAAAGGCGAGGCAGTGAGCGCGTGATTCATCTCAGCTGTCCAAAGAAGGGGAGTCGCGAGCTGGTGGTCGACGAAATTATCGTTGGTGCCGGGCGAGCGCCTAACGTCGAGAACATGGGTCTCGAGACCGTGGGTGTCGATTTCGACTCGCGCAACGGAGTGAAGGTCGATGACTCGCTGCAGACGACGAATTCACGGATCTGGGCCGTAGGGGATGTCTGCATGCGGTGGAAGTTCACCCACGCTGCCGATGCAGCCGCGAAAATCGTCGTTCAGAATGCGCTCTTCGCGATCGGTCCGATCGGCCGGAAGAAGCTTTCGGCTCTGTTGATGCCGTGGTGTACCTATACCGAGCCGGAGATCGCTCACGTAGGGTTCTACGAGCGCGATGCGGAAGCCGCCGGCGTCGCCATCGACAGCTATCAGGTTTCGATCGCCGAGGCCAATCGAGCCGTGACCGATGGCCAGGAAGAAGGGCTCATCAAGGTTCATGTCCGCCGTGGCTCGGATGAAATCGTCGGCGCGACCGTGGTGGCCGCGCACGCCGGCGATCTCATCACCCAATTTACGATGGCGATCCAACACAAGATCGGACTCGGCGCGTTCACGAACATCATCTACCCCTACCCGACGCAGGGTGAGGCCATCAAGCGCGCAGCCGGCGCCTATACGCGAACGCGACTGACGCCTACCGTGAAACGCTTCTTCGAAAGATGGATGTCCTGGCAGAGGTAGGCCGCGCTTCTCGGCCGCCAGTCCTCAAAGCCCGTGCACCGTGCCGATCCAGCGTCTAGCCCCGCCGGCCGACTTCTGGAATCATGTCGGCCTGCCGGAGCAGAATTCATCTGTGAGGAGCATGGCTTGCACCAGGGTTCACGAACGCGCTGGATGACGACTTCTCGGTCCCTGCGCACGACGACGATTTCCGCGCTTTTCATCGCGAGCTGCGGGGGCGGCGAACGCGTGATGGAGTCGACCGTGAGCTACGAGCCTCCGATTACCCATCGCGTGGTCGTCGAAACGGTCGTTGAACTCCCTTCGGATCGGGCCTGGGACGAGCTGATCCGCCGATTGTCGGAGAGCTCCTTTCGTGTTTCGACACTCGAGAAGGCGTCACGCTTCGTTTCGATCGAACTCCGACGCTCGAGCGATCTCGCCACCAACGCCAATCGTCCGGCTCGCTATGTCGATTGCGGGCGAACGACGCGAACATTTTTGAACGATGGCGACTCGGAGCAATTCGAGTATGCGGTTGCGGATTCGAGCCAGCACCGGGAGGTGAGCGCGGTGGCCGGTGGGTTTCGCGTGAGCGACGTGAGCCGCCGTATTGAACTCGAAGCGAGAACCACGCTCTATCTGCAGCCAGAGGGAGAACGTCGCACGCGCATCACGGTCAAGGCGAGCTACGAAGTATCGATCGAAGTCTCGGGCAGCGTCGTCGTGATGCCGCGAGACGCGGACGAGGCGATCGGACCCGTCGAGAAATTCGGTCCGCGCGTCGAATCAATTCAGTTCTCGACCTTCAGACCTGGACAAGATCGTCGCAGTGGTGGACTCACCTGTCGTACGACGGGCGACCTCGAACATTCGCTGATCGCCCTGGCGAATCCGGCCGCCGCAATCTGACCTCCGAACGGCTCGCGACAGGGACCGTCGGGCCCGCTACCTCAGATCGTTTAGCGACCAGTCGTAGTCGAAATAGCGAATCGAAGCGTTCCCGGCCTCTTGCCGAATCCAGGCTGCGTCTTCGGGTGGGAGCAGGTCGGCGATCGCTTCGAGGACGCCGCCGCGAGACTCGAAATCTTCCTCGAACCAATCGAATACCTTCGATAGGTGGATGACCTTCGCCACTTTGTCCAGCGCGATGCCCTTCTGCCGATGACGGAGCCAATTGCGCATCGCGGCCGCGAGGTCTTCGCGCAGGTGGTCGGGTCGGAAGGGCGTGCGAGCCAGCGGTGGACAGGACGCTGATGCGCAGACGATCGCGCCGTGAATGAAGGGCTCGTCCATCTTTCGCAGGATGTCATGTTCGATCCCGCCGAGCGAGACCTCCCGTCCCGCGATGGTTGCGACCTCGAGATCCCAGACCGGCGAGAAGAAAGATCCGAGTTCCTTGATGCCGTCGATCGGATAGTGCCGGACGATCAAATCGATCGCCAAGATGTTGTACGCGTTGATCCAGAAGGCGAGTTTTCCGTCGCGTGAGAATCGAGAGGTCTTTGCGGCGTGAACCTGGTCGACGACGCGCTTCCAATCCGTTGATTTTCGGAGAGATCGATAATCGACCCGCGTCGCCGCCAGATCGTCGACGACGCGCGTGTGTTCTTCGAGCAGTTTGCCATAGAGGTCGAGATCGATCGGGTTCTCGCCGGCGGAAGCGGCCGGTGGGGAAAGGAAAAGGCTCGTGAGGGCAAGGCCCGCGACGAGAGAAGTCGCCATGCGAGGGCCTTTACGCGATCGGGAGAGGGCGCTGCGCAATGCGCTGCAGGGACGACTCGACATTTCGGAGGACTCCATTGGATCTCGATGGTTCTGAACACGCGATGGATTGTCCACTCCAGCGGGCGGATGCATCGGGTTCGCGGGAATCGAAGACTCTGTCCCGTTCCCCTTACGTGGACGTGGCGAGTTGGTTTCAGCGGAGACCGGGACCACTGGATCGTTCGGCCATCGGCCGCTCTGGCGCAAACGGGTGCGAACTCGGTGGCGTAGCCGGGGGCGCCCGATATCCTCCGCCGCTCGATTGGTCAGGGTAAGGAGGCGGTGCGTACGGTGCGAGTGAAACGGCAGGGATTTCGGTGGGCTTCGAGCCTCGGGACGCTCTTCATTCTAGGATTCAGCGTCGGATGCGGAGACGCTGGAACGACCTCGGAGAGCGGAGCGCAAGGCGGTGGGAATGCCGCTCCGGGGGCCGCGCCGATTCTGCCCGCGGCCGTCCCCGATGAGCAGACGATTCCGGTCGTTCTCACCGACGAAGAATTGATCGAGGCCGGTCGGTCCGCCTACAACGCCAATTGCATTGCCTGCCATAACATCGATGCCACGAAGGATGGCGCTCTGGGTCCGCCGATCGCGGGATCCTCGTTCGCGTTGCTCGAGGCGCGCGTACTGCGATCCGAATATCCGGAAGGCTACGCGCCCAAGCGCCCGACCCGCGTCATGGTCGCGCTCCCGCACCTCGAGGCGCGGCTCGTCGAACTCGAAGCCTATCTGAACTCGCTCGACTAGAGGTCGAAACGCGCGCGCAGTGGCGCGCCTCCGACTGCGTTCAGCTGTTCAAGAACGCGCCGGCCAGATAGAGAACGAGCCAGAGGGCGAGGCCGCCTTGAATCGTGCCGGAAACGGTCGTGAGTGGCTTCTGGGTCGCTGCGCCCGGCCCGATCAAGCCATTGACTTCGACGGCGAGGATCAGACCCCCGGCCACGAGCCAGTAGACCATGTCGTTGGTGCCCGAGAGGAAGCCGGGCAGATTCGCGGCCGAGATCATGAAGAAGAGCATCGGGATCGAGAAGAGCGTATTCGTTCGCGATGCCATTCCCGCCTTGCCGCCGCGGGCGGCCGCCTCGGGAATCGGTTCGCCTCCACCGGCGACTTGCTCTGCATTCTTGATGACGACTTGCTGTGCCGGCCAGATTACGAACCAGACGTTCGCCCACATGAGGGTGCCCATCAGGCCGCCCGTGAGCACCTTGGTCATGTAGCCATCGGTCAGCGGGATGCCGAGGGACATGACGCGGTAGATCACGATCAGCCAACCGGTGAGGAAGGTGAACATGGCGCCCCAACGAAACCACCAGAGGGCGTTCGGGACGAGGCCACGGGTCATCGCGCCCTTGGCCGTGCCGCCAAGCTCGCTGCCGAAGAAGGGGGTCTGGATGAAATTGAAGTAGTAGAGGACCCCGATCCAGGTGACGCCGGACAAGACGTGGAACCAGCGGAGCAAAACTTCGATGCCGTTGCCGCTCGTGATCAGATCCATCGTTGATTTCCCCTTTTCGTGGCGAATTTCCGGTCGAACCGGACCTCTGGTCCCTGATTCGATGGACACCTCGGGATTCCCCGAAGGCGTTCAATTCTCGGCGGTCAGTGTATCTGCTCGGTGAGGGGAAGCTAGAGAGAATTCCGGTTCGGGCGTTGGATCGGCCGATTGGTGCGCGAAGAGGGTCGCGGGCAAATGGCCCCGTTCATTGTCGATGCGGATGAGCTTCCGGTCGAAGGGCAGGATGGGGAGGGCGAATCGACGCGATTGTCTATTCTCCGGCGCTCGTCGAACCCGGCCCGCATCAGCGCAGCGACGAAGTGGGACTCGCCGCGGAGGATTCAGTCATGAAGCGACGCCAGATTCTCGCAACGAGCGGTCTGCCCTACGTGAATGCCGGAATTCATCTGGGCCATCTCGTCGAATACTTGCAAACGGACTATTGGGTGCGCTTTCAGAAGCTGCGCGGCCATGAGTGTCGGTACTTCCATGGCGACGACACGCACGGAACGGCGACGATGTTGCGCGCGCAACAAGAAGGCCGCGATCCCGAAGAACTGCTCGAAGCGATGAAGGTCGAGCACGTCGCGGACCTAACAGCGTTCGGCATCGAACAGGATCACTACAGCAGCACCCATGCACCGGCCAACGAGAAGCTCGTCGGCGAGATCTGGGCGGCTCTTCGCGAGCAGGGTTACGTGGAAGAGCGCAGCGTCACCCAGCTCTTCGACCCCGAGGCCGGCATCTTTCTTGCCGATCGTTTCGTCGTCGGGGGTTGTCCTCGTTGCAAGGCCGAAGGGCAATACGGCGATAATTGTGAGGTCTGCGGTGCGACCTACGACCCGAGTGAGTTAATCGATCCGAAGAGTGCAATCTCGGGTGCCATTCCCGAGGAGCGATCGCACCCCCATCTCTTCGTGAAGCTCGAGCCCTTTCACGAATTTCTCGACGAATGGGTTGGAACGCCGGGCCGAATGCCGCAGGAGACACTGAACTGGCTTCGCGGAACCTTCCTTGCGGATAAATTGCGCGATTGGGATATTTCGCGCCCAGCGCCCTATTTTGGCTTCGAAATCCCGGATTCACCCGGGAACTATTTCTACGTCTGGGTCGATGCCCCGATCGGCTATATCGCGTCCACAAAAGAATGGTGCGACGCGAATGGTGCCAGTCTGGATGATTGGTGGCGCAATCCCGATTGCGAAATCCATCACTTCATCGGCAAGGACATCGCGTATTTTCACACGCTCTTCTGGCCGGTGATGTTGAAGGTCGCAAATTTTGAATTACCGACCTCGATCCACGTGCACGGATTTCTCACCGTGAACGGGGAGAAGATGAGCAAGCGGAAGGGCACTTTCATTCTCGGCCGGACCTACCTCGATCATCTCTCTCCCGAGTATCTCCGCTACTACTTCGCAAGCAAACTTTCGGCGCGCGTGGATGACATCGATCTGAACTTCGATGAGTTCAAGCAGAAGATCGATTCGGATCTCGTTGGCAAGGTCGTCAACCTCGCGAGTCGAACGGCGCGCTTCGTGAAGGGCGCAGAGCTGCCGGCAGCCTATCCAGAGGGTCAGGATGAAGGGCTCTTCAAATCCGGCGTTCTGGCGGGAGAGGACATCGCGGCGGCCTATGAGGCTCGCGACACGAGTCGGGCGATGCGAGCGATCATGGCGCTGGCGGATCGGGCCAACGAATTCGTCGAGGCGCGTGCCCCCTGGAAATTGAAGAAGGATCCGGAGAAGGAAGTCGAGTTGCTCGAGGTCTGTTCGATCGCGCTCAATCTCTTTCGCCAGATCACGATCTATCTTGCGCCGGTTCTACCGCGATTCGCAGACGAGTCGGCGCGATTGCTTTCGATCGAGGAGCCTTCGACCTGGAAGGATGCGGAGACTCCGGTCGTGGGTCGGCGAGTAGTGAAATTCGAACATCTCATGCAGAGGGTGGACCCCGAAAGGGTGGAAGCGATGACGCAAGCGAGTCGGGAAACGGCGGAAGCCTATGTCGAGGCAAACGCACAGACTTCACAGGGAAGCGAAGCCCTGGCGGGGGAGCCGCTCGAGGCGGAATGCACGATCGACGATTTCTCGAAAGTCGATCTGCGCGTCGCCGAGATCGTCGCGGCACGCAAGGTTCCGAAGGCGAACAAGCTGCTCGAACTCGAACTCTCTCTCGGCGGCAGCGAACGGCGCACGGTTTTCGCGGGAATCAAGAAAGCCTATGACCCCGAATCGCTCGTGGGGCGGTTGACCGTCGTCGTTGCGAACCTGGCGCCACGCAAGATGAAATTCGGGGTGAGCGAAGGCATGGTCTTGGCGGCCGGGCCGGGCGATGAAGAGATCTTCATTCTGTCGCCGGACTCCGGAGCCAAGCCTGGGCAGCGTATTCGCTGACGGGATCCTTTGGCGGGCGTTCACGACGCTGCCTGTTGTTCGTGGCGCTGCCTACTGTTCGTGGCGCTGCCTATCCGTTCGTGGCGCTGCCTATCGACGCAGACCCAGATTCAGGACGCGCTGAATCAGGTCCTCGTAGGACAGGCCGATTTCACGCGCCGCCGACGCCATCTCCTCGTAGTTGGCGAGTTCCGGATTCGGATTCGCCTCGAGGAAGTAGATCTTGCCGTCTATCGAGAGTCGGTAGTCGATGCGCGCGTAGCCTTCGAGCGAAAGCATTCGATAGATCCGCTTGCTCGTGCGTTCGAGGGCCGCTCGGACACCGTCGGGGAATTTTCGCGCGCCCGTGATTCGGACTCCATGTTTCTTTTGATAGAGCACATTGTGTTTCAAACTCTCGGTGGCGATCAGATCTTCGCCGGGCTCGAGCTCGTCGACGATGAGTTCGCGGGGAGGGAGTGCGACCAGCCGTTCGTTTCCGATCACGCCGACATAAACCTCGCGTCCGGGTATGAACTCCTCGATGATCGCGTCCGTGCCGATTCGCTCGTGCATGAAATGAACGCGTGCGGCCAATGCTTCGTCGTCGCGTACGATCGATGCTTTGGAGATGCCCATCGAGGCTTCTTCGACGAGAGATTTGACGATCAGCGGAAATTCGATTCGCTTCGGTCGATGTACCCGACGGCCCGTTCGGGCCACGAAGAATCGGGGAACCGTAATTCGATGATAGGTCGCCACTTTCTTCGAGAGCGCCTTGTCTCGCGCCAGTACGAGGCCCCGTGGATTGTTTCCGGTGTAGGGCACACGTAGAAGTTCCAGGTAGGCGACGACGTGTTGATCGTAGATGGCCTCGCCCTGGAACTCGTCGAGCAGGTTGAAGACGATATCCGGCTTCCACTCTTCGATGGTATTGCGAATCGGACGGACGGCGTCGCGAACGCCGAGCGCATTGGCTTCGTGACCGAGATCCGCGAGCGCGCCGAGGATGTCGCTTTCGGTCTTGATGCGATGGAAGTCATTCTCAGCGAGCGCGCTGATGTCTTCTGGAGGCACGAGATCCTCGTGCATCAAGACCAGGACACGCAGCTTCTTTCGCCTCACCGTCTTACGCCGCCGCGGTTTCCTCGCACTCTGCGCGGCGGGCTTCTTGCTGGATGTCTTGGAAGTCGCTTTGGAGGTCGCTTTGGAGGTCATAGTGCGAGCCAATCCTTCCCACGAGTCCCGAAGACCGCGCTACGCGCGGAGAGCAGGATAGCCATGTCGACGATCAACTGACGCTTGCGTCCGACCGCGCGAAGTCCGAGTTCGCGGGATCGCGCAATCATTTCGACCAGGACGCAATCGAGGGCGAGTTCCTGCTTTCCCGTCGATCGGGCCACCATCCGGCGGATTTCGCTGCGATGGCTGCGGAGAAAGGCCGCTGCAGAAGGACCACGCGGGGATCCGTTCGTTGGCCGTGTAAAGAGTCGGAGTAGATCCTGATCCGAGGGACGGGCGGCCACGACCTGGTAGCGAGCGTGTTTGGCTTCGTAGTGTTCGCGAAGCGTCGTCTGGATACGATGAATCGGATCGGGTCGGGCGCGACTCTTTATGGGCGGCCGTTGGCCGGCGAGTTCCCGCATCAATTCATCGACGTAGCGGAGCTTTTTGAGTGCACGCCATCCTTTGTAGTCGCTCTTCCAGGTCGATCCCGGTGCCAACCAGACGGCAAAGGTCTCCGCGAAGTCTTCATCCGGATGGCTCTGGGCATACCAATACGGAAGGTGGACGACATAGCGACGACTTCCAGGATTGGGTCGATAGTAGTCGGGGTAGGGCTCTGCCGAAGAGCCGAAATGCTCTCGCCATTTCTTCCTCCGGTGGAGATTGAAGGCGTGTTGGAGGGCGTGGCCGGCCTCGTGTCGAAGCAGGCGCAGACATTCCGCTCGCGTGGCGCCTTCGACTTCGAGAATCTGGGAACGCTCGAGTCGCCGGAGGCGTGGGTGAACCAGGTAAAAGGGAATCGCGATCCCGGGAACGCCGGCTGGCGAGAACCACTCGTCCGAGAGCCAGCAATGTGGGCGAATGCGCAGGGCCCGGGCGGCGAGTTCCTGATGCAATTTGTCGATCGGGGCCTCGAGCCAGCTGCCCGAGAGTTCGATGTCGAGGTCGCAGAGGCGCCAATCGAGGAGTTCCTGGGTCGATGCGCTTTCCCAGGCTTTCTTTCGGGCCATGCTGCGAATTCTATCTCACGAGAGTCGCCCGCGGACCCCAAAAAACGACATCGACGTTGGCGACGACGAGGTAGTCTATGAATCTGCGCCGGGAATCGAAGCGCGCGAAGCGAAACGGGAACGAGGAGCCAGCATGCTGACCAAGATGGATGACTATCCGATTCATCAGACCACGGAGCCACTCGCGATCGTCCAGACGACCGATCGGCATGCCTATGACCGGTATTGGTTCAACGGTTATCAGGATGATGCTGAGTTCTACTTTGCGATCGGCGCGGCCGTCTATCCGAATCTGGGGATTCTCGACTGCGGTTTCAGCGTCGTACACGATGGCCAGCAGCATGCCTTCCACGCATCTCGTCGCGCACCCGACGAACGAAGCGAGATCGAAGTCGGCCCGTTTCGCATCGAGATCATCGAACCGATGAAGAGCTTGCGGGTCACACTCGATGAGAACGAGACGGGGATTTCAGCGGAGCTGCTCTGGATTCCGCGGACCGCCAGCTTCGCCGAAGACCATCAGCGGACGAGGCGCACGCCGAGTGGAAGCCGGGGACATATGGAAGCCACCCGCTTCAATCAGTTCGGGCGTTGGCAGGGTGAGATTCGTTATCCGGGTGGATCGATCAAGATCGATCCCAAGAGGGTTTACGGCACCAAGGATCGGTCCTGGGGAATCCGGCCGGTCGGAGATCCGGCGCCACCCGGCGC
>CAWLAJ010000163.1:0-9672 GCA_963854795.1 Deltaproteobacteria bacterium UBA4427
TCGTTCTGCCAACGCGCGGTCGATTACGCGGGCCGCACGATTCGGTCGGCCATGATAGCCTCCCCGAACGCGACGGGAGATCGGGTTCATCGGGTCCGATCGCTGGGACCGCGATTGCGCAAGGGTTGGTGCCAGGACAAACGACGAGAGGAATTGGATCATGGCGGACTCTCTAATACGGCTCGAGTTCGAAGAGAACGTTGCGATCGTGACGAATCATCGTCCCGAAAAACACAACGCAGCCAACGACGAGATGGATCGCCAACTCTTCGACGCCCTCGAGGAAATTCACGCGCGAGCGAATCTGCGTGCGGTGCTCTGGCGCGGCGAGGGTCCGTCGTTTTCTTCCGGCCGCGACACCAGTGAACTCGGAGTGCGAAGCGAGGACATCACCAATTTCGAATTCATCGAGCGCGGCCATCGACGGACACAACTCTTCTTGACCTGCCCGGCACCGATCGTCGTCGCCATGCAAGGCTGGGTGATCGGCGGCTCCCTAGAACGTGCCTTGCTCTGCGATATGAGAATCGCCGGCGAGAGCGCCAAGATGATGTTGCCCGAAATCAAACACGGCGTCGTACCGGACTCGGGCGGTACGGCGAGACTTTTTCAGATCGCGGGACACGGACTGATCGCGGATCTGGCACTGACCGGCCGAACCATGGACGCGGACGAGGCACTGCGCCATGGCGTCGTCTCCCGGGTCGTACCGGACGAGGAACTCGATGCTGTTGCTCGAAGAGTCTGTGCGGAAATTGCAGCCAACCCGCCCTTCGCAGTGAAGATGTTTCGGCGGACGCTCGGGCGCATTGCCCATCCCCTGGTCACCCGAACCATGCAGGAAGAGTCGATGGCGATGACGACGATCTATGAGACCGAGGATTACGCGGAGATGAAGGCGGCCCGGAGCGAGGGACGCGATCCCTCCTATCGGGGGCGTTAGGCGTGTCGCGAGAAACCGGGACGAAGGAAGTTCTCTGCGAGGTTCGTGATCGCGTGGCGACGATTACGCTCAATCGGCCCGACGCGAAGAACGCGCTCACGATGGACATGAAGGAGGCGCTCTACGTTCTGGTTCGTGATCTCGAACGCGACAACGAAGTCGGATGTCTCGTTCTGACCGGCGCTGGGAGTGCCTTCTCGGCCGGCGGCGATACGAAGAAGATGCAGAAGGAAGGGAAGCCTCCGGTCATGGCAGATCGCCAGCGCCAGTTGCGCTGGGAGCATGAATTGCCTCGCATGCTCCACCGATCCTCCAAGCCAACGATCGCGGCCCTGCCGGGAGCGGCTGCGGGTGCCGCCTGTTCCCTCGCTCTGGCCTGCGACCTTCGCATCGCGTCGGAAGACGCGTTCCTCGTGACTTCTTTCGCGAAGCTCGGCCTGTCGGGCGATTACGGTGGGAGCTGGTTCATGACCAAGCTCGTCGGTCCGGCCAAGGCACGCGAGATCTACTTCACGTCGGATCGCGTCGACGCCGCGACCTGCCTCGAACTGGGACTCTTCAATCGTGTCGTTCCAAAGGAGGCTTTGGCCGAAGAGACCTTTACGCTCGCCGCGAAGATCGCGGCAGGTCCACCGATCGCCCTACGGTATATGAAGGCGAATCTGAATCGAGCCCTCGAAGAGGACCTGGAAACCTGTCTTCGCTACGAGGCGGATCGGATGGTCCGCGGAGCGCAGAGCGAAGATTACACCGAAGCGGTCGCCGCGTTCGCAGAGAAGAGGGCGCCGCGTTTTCGAGGACGCTGAATCTCGCCCACAAGGATTCTCTACCGGTGTCCGATCCGCGCGAGGCGCGGTCGTCGCGGGATCTTCTTTCAGGGCCGGATCGAGTAGGTCGGGGGTCCCGACCGCGCGTGTTCTTCGAGCGCGGGCCGGATCTCCTGGATCCATTCGCAGAGCAGCGGACGGGTCTCGCGCGGATCGATCAGATCATGAACGCCGAGTTCTTCTGAACGGGGCAGCACCGACTGCGCCCGCGCCATTTCATCTTCGAGTTCCCGGCGTCGAGAGTCCGGATCGTCGGCCGCCTCGATATCACGACGAAACGCGAGTGCGACACCGCTTTCGACCGGCAACGCCCCGGACATGGCACTCGGCCAGGCGACGACGGTTGCACTCGCTCCACTGGAAATTTCGGAAGGGCCGAGATGCAGACCCTGCGCGACCCCATAAGATCGCCGCACGACACAGGCGAACCACGGCACACTCGATTGCAACACAGCGAACATGGCGTTCATTCCGGCGCGGATCGTTCCGGCTTCTTCGGCCGCGCTTCCGACCAGAAAACCCGGCTCATCGACGAACGAAACGATCGGAAGATGAAAGAGGTCACACATCTCGATGAAGCGACGCAGCTTGGCTGCGCCGTCGGCGGTCATCGAACCCCCATCGTGATAGCAGTCGTTCGCGATCAATCCGACAGCGGTTCCCGCGATCCGTGCGAGCCCCGTAATCTGACTCCGCCCCCAACCGGCACCGATCTCGAAGAATGTGCGCTCGTCGACCACATGCCCGATCAATTTCCGCATCTTGAAGGCCTGTCGACGATCACGGGGAATGATCGAGGCAAGTTCTGCCGCGCGACGATCCGGGGAGTCGCCTACGTCGAAAGAGGGTGGAAGCTCTCCGGCGTGACTCGGCAGGTAGGAGAGGAATCGGTCGACCTGGCGCAGCGCATCCATCTCGTCCTCGGCCACATTGTCGACCACGCCGTTTCGCCCATGGACCTTCGCCGAGCCGAGTTCTTCCTTCGTGAGCTGTTCTTTCGTCGCTTGCGCCACGATCGCGGGTCCCCCCGTCAGGACCTGCGCGCCCTCTTTGGTCATGATCGACAGGTGGGAAGCCACGAGGCGTCCAGCGGGGAAGCCGGCCACCGGCCCGAGCGCCACACAAACCACCGGCACGGATTGCATGCTCCTCATGGCGAGGATGTTCGCCATGGGTGGCGTCGTCCAGTCATATCCCGAACGCCCGCGCGCTCCGCCGCCGGTTCCCGCAATCGACGCGCCGCCCGCTTCGAGCAGACGAATCAAGGGGACTCGGCGACTGATCGCGAGTTCCTCGGCGTAGAGTCCCTTCCGCAAACCGGCCTGGGAATAGGCGCCGCCGCGAATCGTAAAATCATCTCCGCAAACCACGACCCCGCGACCCGCGATTCGAGCCTGGCCAAGGACGACGCCGGTCGGTGCGAAATCGGAGCCGTCCGTCTCTTCACTCGCGCCAGCGATCCGGGCGCGCTCGGAAAATGAATCACGATCGACGAGCGCCTCGATGCGCTCGCGCGCGTTCATTCGCCCGCGCTGGCGATGCTTCGCGACGGACTCCGCTCCCCCCATCGCAAGGGCGCGGGCGCGTCGGCGCTCGATCTCGTCGATTTCAGCTTTCCAGCTCATGGACCCAACGCTATCACAGCGATTCAGGTTCGATGACGGGTTTTCTCTGCGTCGATTCTTTGAACGGAATGTAGTCCATTCGACCCGCTTCGTCGGCCGACGACGGTACGCCTAACACAAATCGGAGGCCTAGCGCAGCGACTGGATCGCCTCGTGCAACGCTTCGAAAAGCGGCTCGACGTCCTTCTCTTCGAGACAGGAGAACGCCACGCGGATGTCCGTAGGGCTCGTCGCGATCAGCCCAACGCCGAATTCATCCAGTAGATGCAACCGCAGTTTTTCTGCATCGACGCCCTCGATCTTCACCAACATGAAATACCCGCTGTTGAAGGGGTAGACCTTCCAGCTCTCAGTGAATCGAGGTGCGTTCGCAACCTCGAAGACGCGCTCGGCGCGCGCCGCGAGCGTGGCGCATTTCTCTCTTCGCTCGGCCGCCAGAGTCGGAGACGAGAGCGCACGCTCGACCAGGGTCTGAGAGAGCTGCGGCACATTCGAAACGCCACCACGAATCGCCCCGCGAACCTTCGCATCGAGTACTTCACAAACGACTTCGGCCGTCTCGGGCCGCCCCGGCCCGAAAGTGATGAATCCGCAGCGCAAGCCCCAGACGAAGAGTTCCTTGGTCGCGCCATCGAGCTTCACGGCGAGCAGATTCGGATGCCGACCGACGAGCTTCCCGAAGAGCGATTCGGTCATCGATTCGCCACCGAGGTGATAGAAGAGTCCGAAATAGGCGTCATCGCAAATCACCACGAGACGCGTGCCACGCTCGGCTTGCCTTTCGAGCGCGGCCGCCAATGCCTCCCCTTCTTCGGGCATTGGCATATAGCCGGTCGGGTTGTTCGGGAAATTCAACAACACCACGATTTTGTCGCGGCCCTCTGCCAATTCCGCGAGTCGCGCAGCGAACCCCTCGGTATTGAATCCGCCGGCTTCGGAATAAAAGGCAAAGGTCTCGATCTTCGCCCCGAGATGAACTTCGTAGGCCAATCGATAGTTGCCCCACAATTTGTCGGGCGTCAGAACGACGTCGCCGGGATCGAGAAAGAGTTCCCCCGCAAGAGAAAGACCATGTGTGATCGCGCTGGTCACCAGGGGTTGTCCGAAATTCTTGTCCCCAAGCGACGGATTTTCAGCCAACAGCTTTTCGCGCCAACGCACCCGCAGGTCCGGTCGCCCTGCCGGCGGCGCGTAGGTCACGGCATCCGCCGCTGAAACCTCGCCCAGCTGTGAAGAAATCGAAGGCAGCGACATCGGGCCGTCCGCCTCGGTGGCGATCCCGATGGTTGCGTTGAAGCGATGGGCCTTTTGCTTGGCCTCGGCCGTCTGGGAGATTATGCCCTTCGGGAAGTAGAGTCGGCGGCCATAGGCAGAGAGCATCGAGAGGACTTCGGGCGCGGCCTCTTCGAGTTTTTCGCGCAGCGCCTGGGCGATCGGATTCAATTTTTCTTCAGGGGTCGCGGATGGGGACATGGAGTCGACTCTGTTAGGGGGCTCTTGTTGGCACTGGAGGGACAATCGGGTTTTGTGGTCGCGTGAGCGAGCCATCTGCGCACGTCGGCGCCGGAACTTACAGCCGTTTGTGCAGCACGTCCATCAGGTCGGCATAGCCGATCGCGCGCCAGAAGGCCTGGCCCTCGACGTTGCCCGTTGCCACTTGAATTTCGATTCGCGCAACGCCGCGATCGCGCACCCAGGCCTGCGCCTCTTCGACGAGCTTGCGTCCGATCCCCCGTCGACGCATCCCGATTCGAACCCCGAGATCCGTGATCTCTGCGCGCTCGGTTTCTTCGAGAATGGGCGGTGCGCGATCGATGCGTACGATGCAGAGGCCTTCGGGCGTGCCATTGCGGTCGTAGACGAGAATCTCCGCGTCCGGGTCTCCATGCAGCGCGCGCAGCAATTCCCGCAGCTCGCCCTCGGCCACCGGGCCGCGGCGCATGCGATAGAGCGGATCGAGGGCCGCGTGGTGTTCGGTGATCAGCGCCCAGAGCGCGGAGACGCGATCGATTTCCCGCATCCGGGCCACCCGCACTCGTCCCGTCTCGCTCGCGTCTTCCGCCGTCGTCATCGCTGGATCCATTCGACTTCGATTGGCCTTGATAGTCCTTGTCGGCTCATTTGCCAGCGCCCCGTCCGCTGACACGGTTGGAAAAGATTTTCCCAGCCCGTGCCTCTATGACGTCCCTTTCTCACCAGACAGGACCCTTGGCGGGCGGGCCAACGTTCCTGTGTGGTCGGGCGGGCAGCCCGGAACACCACGTAATTCGGGAGCTTAAACCACGAACTGCACTTCGCATGAGGTGCCTGGATTGGAGCTCTCGCTTGGCACGTGGCTTGCGCCATGGGGAACGGGGTAATCTGCGGATCGGGCTCCCGCTGTAGCTGTCAATTCTCGTGCCGACGCCGTCCCGGTTGGGCACTCACATCATGTTGGAAGTCATGCCGAAGCTCTGGATCGTTCATCGCAACCCGCAACAACGCGCGACCCTCGCACGGCTGTCCGGGCTCGACGAATCGGAGTTCGTCGAGGGCGCCCCCCACGACCCCGACTTCGCTTCTTCGACGGAGACCCGCGACGGGGAGGCCCCGGCGGCCGTGATACTCGGTCTGCACGGAGATTTCGAGCTCGAACTGGATTTCGTTCATCGCCATCGCGCCCACCTGGCAGACACGCGTTGGCTCTTGCTCACAACGGCCGCCGACGCGGAAGAAGCCGCCAGGCTATTCAGGGCGGTCGGCCCAGAGATCCTCGACAGTCCCCCAAGCGATCGGACCCTTCGTGCCTTCATCGCAGCCGCCGCCTCGAGGCGAGACGCCGCGAGTCTGGCGGAACGCCAATATCGCCAGCGGATCAGCGAACGCTTCTCCCTCTGGCTGGGCGGCGTCGAAGTCCCCGGGCTGCTGCGTGCGCTCGATCCGTCCCTGGCGCATCTACCGCTGCTCGTCCGGGGTGTGCCTGGAAGCGGGCGATCACTCCTTTGTCACTACGTAGAGATTTTTCGCGCGGCACGAGGTCCGACCCTACGCCTCCAAGGCCCGGAAATTGGGACCCGCGAAGAATTGGTACGGCGCATCTCAATGGCCGACGCCGAGACGGTGGGCGGGCTCCGCTCGGTCTGGATCGATGAGATCGGTTCGCTCCCGGCGACCGAACAACGATCGCTGGCGGAGCTGATCTCGCATGGCGGCCTCTCGTTGGGATCCGTCGAGACGGACACGTCGAAGCTCCGCTGGATCGCCACCGCAGGACCGACCGGTCTCGGCAACGGACTCGATCCCCGAATTGAACAGGCCTTCGCTCCGCTTCAGGTCGAGGTCCCTTCTCTGCTCGATCATCCGGAAACCCTGGCCGCCTTCGCCCTCGAAGTCTCCCGCGACTGGACCCGATCGGTTGGTGGAGTCGCCCGGGAATTCGCGGACAGCGCCCTGCTGACACTCGAAACCCATCCCTGGACTGGGGATCGAGCCGAACTCGAGGCGGTGTTGCGCACGAGTCTCGCTGCATCGAGTCGCGAAGTCCTCGAAGATGTCGACCTTCGATTTTCATTCCCCACCGACGACATCCAAGCGGACCGAGAGCCGGCGGGAACGACTTCCACAATCCCGATTCCAGGGCCTTCCCAATTCCCGTCGCCAATCCCCTCCCCGGTCCCTCCGCAATCGGTAGAGGTTCCGATCGAACAATTCGGGGCGTCGGATGGATCGGAAGGCAGCCGGGCGCTCGACGCCATCGGCGCCTTGATCGAAGTCGAGGCGGAAGAGGAGGGGGCGGCCGTCGACCTGGCGGGCGATCTGGACATCGCCGTCTTCGAAGATTCTCAGTCGAGCAGAGGACCCGCGCAGTCGAAAACCTCGGCGGACGAGAGCACGAGTCTGGCCGACAGCTCCTTCGATCTCTCGCGCTCCGCCGTGACGACTTCGCGGGCCCCCGATTCTGAAGGCGGGCTCGGCTGGAGACGGCTCGCGCGCAGCCTCTCCCACGAGATTCGAAATCCACTCGTTTCGATCCGGACGTTTGCCGAACTCCTGCCCGAACACTTCGAAGACGAGACCTTTCGCACGCGCTTTACGGAGCTCGTCGGCCGCGATGTCGCTCATATCAGCAACGTCCTGGCGCGCCTCTCGAATATCGCGGAGAGGGAAAAGTTCGAGGCCGAGCCCGTCGACGTGTCGGCGCTAATCGAGGAATTGCTCGAAGAACGGCGCGAACGCATCGCACGTGGAAGGCTTCTCGTGCTCCGAGAGCTCGAACGCGACGCCCCTCTCGCCTGGGCAGACGCACGTGGCCTGCAGATTGTGTTGGCGGGCCTGCTCGATCGAGCCCTCGAATCGCTGCCCGAACGAGGGGACCTCTTCGTCGCAACCCGTCACCTCGACCGTGGGGCGGACGGAAGGGCCAAACTCCGGATCCTCTTGCGCCACCACAACCCCACGGCGAGCAATCACGGCGCGGCAGCCCTCCCCGAACTCGATCCGCAATCCAATATTCTCGAATACGTGCTGGCCGAAACCGTCGTCGCCTCGACCGGCGGCACCCTCACCATCGATGCCACCGACGCCGAGGAAACCCTGATCCTCATCGACCTCCAAACCCCGATCTAGGCCGCTAAACGAATCAACCTCCCAGCCCCCCTCCCAGCTAAAGGGCCGCAGCGAGAAGATCGCGAAAGCGCAGTGCTATCGCGACCCGCCCCTCGTGATAACCTAGGCCGATGGCGCGTATTTTAGTCGTGGATGATGAGCCGGGCGTGCAGGAATCCCTGCGCATGTTGTTGAAATCCGAAGGCGAAGTGATGATCGCCGGCGATGTCGACTCGGCACTCCGTGAAGTCGTCCTCGCCACGCCGGATCTGATCCTGCTTGACCTCGTGATGCCCGGGCGTGACGGTCTCGATCTACTCGCCGAACTCAGCGAGCGCGGCGTTCAGGCACCCGTCATCGTATTGACGGCGACTAACACCGTGAACGCTGCCGTCGAAGCCATGAAACGCGGGGCGACTGATTTCATCACGAAACCCTTCGAGCTCGATGCGCTTCGAATCAAGGTTCGCAAGCTGATCGAGCAGGGCGAACTCCAGGAGGAGGTCGAACGACTTCGCGACGAAGTCGAGGACCGTCAACAGCTATGCGGCATGATCGGAAAGAGCGAGGTCATGCGCGCAATTTTTCGCAGCGTCGAACGAATTGCAAAGGCCGAGGCAACCATTCTCATTTCCGGAGAGAGCGGAACCGGCAAGGAACTCGTCGCGCGGGCCATTCACGATCTTTCACCCCGCAGCAAGGGCCCTTTCATAGCGGTCAATTGTGCCGCGATTCCACGTGATTTGATCGAAAGCGAGCTGTTCGGCCACGAAAGGGGTGCCTTCACGGGGGCCACGGATCGACGCATCGGACGCATCGAATCGGCCAACGAAGGTACGCTTTTCCTCGATGAGATCGGTGAACTGGACCCGGCCGTCCAGGTGAAACTCTTGCGCGCACTGCAAGAACGAAAATTCGAGCGCGTCGGTTCCAGCACGACGATCTCCGTCGACGTCCGTATCGTGACGGCAACCAATCGCGATCTCGCAAAGGAAGTGGCCGAGGGAAATTTTCGAGAGGACCTCTACTACCGCGTAAATGTCGTACCGGTCGTGCTTCCACCCCTTCGCGAACGACGCGAAGATATTCGACTCCTGGCGCACAGTTTTCTTGCACGCGCCGACAGCGCCAAGAAACTAACAGCCGCAGCATTGGGTTCGCTCGAAGGATATAACTGGCCGGGCAACGTGCGCGAACTCGAGAACGCCATCGAGCACGGCCTGGCACTCTGCGACGGTGACACGATCGACCAGAAGGATCTTCCGATCGGCGTCGGGAAGGCGGGGCAGGCCGAGGCACTCCGAGAACAATGGCGTCAGGGAGAGCGAAGCTTCGAAGACACCGTCGTGAGATTCGAAACCGATATCCTGCGTGAGTGTCTCGAGAGTCATCGTTGGAATCAGACACGCGCCGCGAACGCCCTGGGCCTGACGCGAAGGGTTCTCAAGCTGAAGATGGACAAACTTGGAATTGAATCACCCGAAGACCAGCTGCCTGACTGATCCTGGCCGCCCACCGGCGTACTATCTCGTACCGCAAGCGTCGGAGAACCGTTCGAACTCGAACATTCCAGATTCTTCTTTGAAAACAAATATCTATGCGGCTTCGTCAGCTCGAGAGGGCGCTCTCGTCGAGTAGAGCCGTCGGCGCGTCGACCACCAATCTCGACCCTGTTGGAATATAAAACATGTTT
>CAWLAJ010000164.1:0-9619 GCA_963854795.1 Deltaproteobacteria bacterium UBA4427
CGTGTTCGCCCATCCCGTGCGCGAGAACGATGACGCCTCGAATCGAATCCTCGCCCTGCCAACAGTGCACGACCGGCGTCTGGCCATCAGGGCTTGGGGAGAGTTGAAAGGAGCGGTAGGACATATCGAGCCTTTCCGGAATGTTAGAGGCGCGCAGTAGATTTCGGATCGAGCCTGGCAAGCCGCCGGGGGCTTCGCCGCGTACTCAGCGGGCGGAGCCTACACCAACTCTCGGACCACTCTCCTGCCTCGCGACCGCCACTCGACTGAGCAAGAGTCGCGCCGAGCGTCTTCGCCTTCAAGCGAATCCCTGTTCAACACTCTCTCGCGCGCTCGAATCGCGAGATGATTTCAGGCTAGAGTCTGCTGGAAGATTTCGAGGAGAAGGAGCCGGGAATGAAAGAGCGAAGTTATTGGCAGGACAATCTGCGTGTCGTCGGAGTCTGCCTGGCGATCTGGTTCACGGTCTCTTTCGGCTTTGGAATCCTTTGGGTCGACGTGCTGAACCAGATCCAGATCGGCGGCTTTCAGCTTGGCTTCTGGTTCGCTCAGCAGGGAAGTATCTACGTCTTCGTCGCTCTCATCTTCTTCTATGCATGGCGCATGTCGTCGATCGACAAGCATCATGCGCCGTCCACGGACGAGTCCCGCATCGGGGGCGACGACTGATCGTGGAGCTCCAGACCCTGACCTATCTCGTCGTTGGCGCCTCCTTCGTTCTCTACATCGCGATCGCGTTCCTCACGCAAGCTCGCAACACCGGCGAATTCTACGTCGCCGGCGGTCATGTCCACCCCGTGATCAACGGCATGGCCACTGCCGCCGATTGGATGTCTGCGGCCTCGTTCATCTCGATGGCCGGTTTGATCGCGTTTCTCGGCTACGACGGTTCGGTCTATTTGATGGGCTGGACAGGAGGCTATGTCCTGCTCGCGTTGCTGCTCGCACCTTACCTCCGAAAGTTCGGGAAGTTCACGGTGCCCGAGTTCATTGGCGAACGTTATGAATCGCGGACGGCCCGCGTCGTCGCGGTTCTCTGCCTCATCGTCATCTCTTTCACCTATATCGCCGGCCAGATGCGCGGGGTGGGAATCGTCTTTTCCAGGTTCTTGAACGTCGACATTTCGGTCGGACTATTGATCGGAATGGGAATCGTCTTCTTCTACGGCGTGCTCGGAGGAATGAAGGGCATCACGTATACACAGGTCGCACAGTACTGCGTCCTCATCTTCGCCTATACGGTTCCCGCCATCTTCATCTCACTCCAGGTGACGGACATTGCGATTCCACAACTCGCCTTCGGCAGCACGATCGCCGACGGCAGCGAATTTCTGCTCACGCGTCTCGACCGGGTCGTGACGGACCTCGGTTTCGCCGCCTATACCGTTGGCACCAAGAGTCGTGTCGACATCTTCGCGATCACGATGGCCTTGATGATCGGAACGGCCGGTCTTCCCCACGTGATCGTTCGTTTTTTCACCGTCCCACGTGTTCGCGATGCGCGAGTGTCCGCAGGCTGGGCGCTCCTTTTCATCGCCCTTCTCTACACGACGGCGCCGGCGGTCGGTGCCCTCGCCCGTCTGAACCTCACCGAAACCATCCAGACGGGTCCGGTCGGCGCGGCAGACGGAAATCTCGTCTATGAAGATCGCCCGGAATGGTTCCGCACCTGGGAAGAAACAGGACTGCTCCGATTCAAAGACAAGAACGGTGACGGTCGAATCCAATATTACAACGACCGGAATCTCGAGTTTGCCGACCGCGCAGCCTCCCATGGCTGGGAAGGCAACGAGCTCTCGGTCGATAACGACATCATCGTTCTCGCCAACCCGGAGATCGCCGGACTTCCGGACTGGGTCATCGCGCTGATCGCCGCCGGTGGAATCGCGGCCGCCCTCTCGACGGCCGCCGGACTCCTCCTCGTGATTTCCGCGGCGGTTTCACACGATCTCTTGAAGGGAGTCTTCGCGCGGGGTATTTCCGACCGAAACGAACTCATGGCCGGTCGAATATCCGCGGCAGTGGCCATCCTGCTCGCCGGCTATCTCGGATACAACCCGCCCGGCTTCGTTGCCCAGGTCGTAGCCCTGGCCTTCGGGTTGGCCGCCTCCTCCCTCTTCCCGGTCATCCTGATGGGCATCTTTTCGTTCCGCATGAATCGACAGGGCGCGATTGCCGGCATGTTATGCGGCCTCGGCTTCACGCTGGGCTACATCATCTACTTCAAGGGACTCTTCATTGGGCCCTTCACCGAGAACGTCGCAGAGAATTGGTTCTTGGGAATTTCGCCGGAGGGAATCGGCACGATCGGCGCGCTTCTGAATTTCGCCGTCGCACTCGGCGTCTGCGCGGTGACTGCGCCCCCCTCGGCCGAAGTCCGCGCACTGGTCGAACGAATCCGCGTCCCCTGACCCGGATTCGTTCGACGATTCGACACGCCGCACGCAAAACCGCACACACTTCGGGTCGGTCGAGATCAAGCCTCGTCGGGAACCCAGTTTCCGTGAAATCCAAACGGTACGCGCTGCGGCAGGTGAATCGTAGCAATCGGTTTCGCCGCAAAGTCCTGCGCCTCGAGGAGGACGACGTCACTCTTGTCGGTCGTCTTGTCGTAGACGTAGGCCATGATCCAACCCTCGTCCTCTGCAGCCGTCGGCGACTTGGGAACGAAGACCGGCTCCAGGAAGAGTCGATGGTCGCCTTCGCTATGAATCTCCGAACGGCCTTCTTTGAAGTCGAATTTCTTGAGCCCGTCCGGTGACAGCTCAGCCCCCAGACCCGCCGTATAGCCATAGCGATGGGGCTTCCCCGTCAATCGCTCGTCGATGCGCGGAAATTCCTGGATCGCATCGTCGATTCGGCTCTCCTTGACGGGTCCGCCCTTCGGATCGATCAACCAGCGATCGAGCGTCGAGGTTCCATCCGTGGGCCCTTTCATATCCGTGTCAAACATCTTGGAATGCCGGATGACATCGAGTACGACTCGACCATCCTTGTCTTCGTAGCCATTCATCGGATGGAAGACATAACAGGGATCCACCTCATGCCACGTCACATCCTCGGCGTTTCCTTCGCGCGGTAACAGTCCGACGCGAGCGCCATACTCCGGATGCCATTTGTAAGGGAAGGAGAAACCCTGCGCGATCACTTCCGGATCCAGGATGACTGGCAAGTCGAGCAGAATGAAGTAGTTCTTCGTGATCATGCAATCGTGAACCATCGGACCACCGGGTACCGGCACATCGACGGTCTTTCGAACACGACCATCCACACCCACGACAACGTATTGAATCGCCTGCCACATGGGAGAATAGACGGCGGTATGGAGCTCTCCGGTGTCGGGATCGCGATGGGGGTGCGCCGAAAGCCCAGCAGGCAGCGTCCCGTCGAAATCCATTCGGCGAACGGTCTCCAGCTCGTAGTTCAATTCGACCGGCAGATTGCCGGCTTCGACGATCGCGAGAGTCTTCCCCGCATGCCCGATGACATTCGTATTCGCGACACCGCCGCCAAGCTGATCGGCTCGGTCTGGTCCTTCGACCGGAGGGAGGCCCTTCTTTTCCACGACCTCGTCGTCGACCACGTAGCGGCTGCGATACCAGAGCGCCTTGCCGTCTCGAAGTCGCAGGCCGTGGACCATGCCGTTTCCGAGAAACCAATGATGACTTTCTGAAATCGCGTCGATCGGATTCGGGCCAATTCGCAGGAGGCGTCCCTCGAGCTCACGCGGGATCTCGCCCGTGACGTCGAGATCGAAGCGGGTGACCTCTTCCGTCACTGGAGCAAAATTGCCGGTCAAAAAGAGATTCTCACTCATGTTCATTCTCCTTGTCGGTCAACGAGACCGGGTCGGGGGCAGACAGGGCGAACGAAGTCGCAACCGCCTCATCAATCGAAACGTTGGGATTGACACCTTGATAGGCGCCCTGAACCCACAGCGTCGCCAGGCCGTGAATCGACGCCCACAAGGCGCCGGCGACGAGCCGCGACGGATGCGTCGGCTTCCAGCCCGCGGACTGCGCGATTCGAACTTGTTCATGGAGTTGGTTGAAGGCCGACTGGGAATCGCGAGCCAGCGAAGCGTTCTCGAAATCGAGATCTCCCGGCCGAAACATCAAGGCGAAGAGACCGGGATTCGCGAGGGCGCAATCGAGGTAGGCGCGGCCGGCCGCCGGGAGACGGGGAAAGGGTCCGCCTTCGAGCGGTCCATCCGGACTGGGCTCCGCCGGTATTTGCGCACACGCCTTCTCGATCGATTCCGAGAGGCTTCGATACCCGACCGCGGCAACTTCGGCCCGCAGGTCCGACAGACTTCGGAAATGTCTCGCCGGAGCGCCGTGAGAGACCCCGACGCGGCGGGCGACGGAACGAAGCGTGAGCCCCTCGATGCCTTCCGCCGAGAGAATTTCGAGCGCGGCCTCGACCAGTCGATCGCGCAGCGTTTCCGGGTCTTTATTCGATTCGCGGGCCATGATGTAGACAGTGTCTACAGAACCTTGTAGACACTGTCAACTGGATTTCGACCGGCCGCGCAGATTTTTCGGGAATGATCCGCTCTACTGGGCGAGGAGAGCGTCGACGAGCCCGGCAAGGTCGGAGCGCATCTTCCGCTGCCAGGCCTTGCGGTCGGGTCTCGAGAGTTGCTCGAGCTCGAAGCCGCGCAGAAAGGCCAGCACGATCCGTGCATCTCGGGCGGGTTCGCGGGACCCGATTTTCTCCATCGTCTGCGCAAGGCCCGCATCCAGCCTTTCCTGAAACGCTCGATATTCGGGTGCAAAGGACGGTTCCCGCGCGATCGCAAGAATCAGCTCGAATTCGGCGACCCAGGAGGTATTCGGGTTGTCCCATTCCTTCAGAACGTTTTCGAAGATCATCGCCACCGCGTCGCCGGGCCGAACCGGGCGATTGCGATAGGCCTCGCTGGTCGCGTCGATCTGTTCGAGAGACTGCTCGCAGAAGAAGCGAAAGGCCTCGCGGATCATGTCGTCCTTGGTCGCAAAGTAGTAGGTGGTCGCGCGCAGCGAGGCCTCGGATTCGGCGGCCACGGCGCGATGGGTGACGGCGGCGACACCCTCGCGCGTCACGATGCGAAGCACGGCCTCGAGCAGCCGTCGGCGCCGTTCGACACCGCGGGCGTAGCGCCCACGCGGGCGATCGCCGCGGGCGTCTCGGACGGCGACCCCCTTATGGCCCCGTCGTGTCTGGTCCCCGACTGCCGCCATCCTGATCGCCCTGCCCGGTTGTCTATTGTCTGGTTGCCGACCGCTCTCTTAATATGATACATATGTACCACTTTCAAGAGGCGGCACAAAACCCCGGACTCGTACCCGGCCGAAGGCGCAGGGCGCAATCCAGAATGAGTACCCCCCAATTCATTCTCTCGATCGATCTCGGAACGGGTGGACCCAAAGTCGCGCTGGTCGCGGCCGATGGCGAGATTGCCGCCTCCGCACTCCGACCCGTGACGACGAATTTCCTCGGACCCGACGCCGCCGAGCAAGATCCCGAGGAAATCTGGAACGCCATCCTCAGTGCGATGAAGCAGGTCCTCGCGGAAGCGAAGGTGCCCACCGCCACGATTCTGGGAATCGCTTGCTCGAGCCAATATTTCTCGATCGTTCCCATCGACGAAGCGGGGCTGCCGGTAGGACCCATGATCCCCTGGATGGATGGGCGCGGGGCATCCCATGCGTCGGCTCTCTATCAGGCCCACCCAACGCTGGGGACGAAATGGATCGAACGAACCGGAATGCCGCCGCTGCCTTCCGGTAACGATTCGCTCTCACACATGCTCTTCTTGAAACACGATCGTCCCGAGATCTATGAAAGAGCCGCGAAACTCGTTGAACCCTCGGATTATGTCACCGCCCGACTCACCGGAAGTTGCGCCGGCAACGCGTGTACCGTGTTCGCCCAACTGCTGACTGACAACCGAAGACTCGATTCCGTCGACTACGACGATGAGCTGGTCGAGATCTCGGGCATCGATCGGGAAAAACTGCCGGACCTGGTTCCCGTCGGTGCATGCCAGGGAACGCTGCGCAAGGAGATCGCGCTCGAAATCGGGCTCGCCGCGACGACCAAGGTCTTTACCGGCGTGAACGACACGCATGCAGCGGCGGTCGGAACCGGCGTCTTTCGTCGCGGACATGGCGCGCTCAATATCGGAACGACTTGTCAGATCCTCGCCTTCGTCGACGGCATGAAAACCGATCTCGAGAACTGGATCCTCAGCATGCCGAGCCCGATTCGCAATCGCTATATGGTGATGTCCGAGGTCGGACTGGGCGGAAAACCGCTGGAACACTTCGTCAAACAGATCGCTTTCGCGAAGGACGAGCTCGCCGATCACTCCGTCGACGATCCCTTCGCCAGCGTCGAAAAGGCGCTCGCCTCGACGCCGGCTGGCAGCGGTGGCGTTCTCTATCTCCCCTGGCTCGCAGGCTCGCAGTCTCCGCGGGCAAACTCGGCCATGCGCGGGGGCTTTCTCAACATCTCGCTGGAGACGGATCGCGTGCACATGCTTCGCTCCGTTCTCGAAGGCGTCAGCAACAGCCTGCGCTGGGTCCTCCCGGCCGTCGAGAAATTCATCGGCGAGGAAATTCACGAGCTGCAGTTTTCCGGGGGTGGGGCGGTTTCGAATGAATGGTCGCAGATCATGGCCGACACGATGAATCGACCCGTCCACCAACTCGCGCAGCCGCGCTTCGTCAACAACCGCGGAACCGCCTTCCTCGCGTTCCATGAACTCGGTCTCGCCTCGCTGACCGACATCGATCAACACTGCCGAATCGCACGGACGTACGAACCCAGACCCGAACATCGAGCACGCTATGACGGTCTCTTTGAACAGTTCGTCGCCGCCTGGGATCGCAACCGACCCATCTTCGAGGCCCTCAATGAACCCGGCTGACCCACCACAGGACCAGAGCACCGTCGGGCAATACCTCGATGTGGCAGTCCAGGTCGCGGAGAACGCCGGACCGATTGCGCTCGCACACTTTCGGCGTCCAATCGAAGTCGAGGACAAGTCAGCGGGCGCGGGCTTCGATCCTGTGACGCGAGCCGACCGCGAGGTCGAAGCTTCGATCCGGGCCGATCTCGCCCGGCTCTTTCCCGATCACGGAGTCGTTGGCGAGGAAGAGGAAGCCGTCGAATCTGATTCGCCCTATCGCTGGATCATCGATCCAATCGATGGCACACGAGCCTTCATCAGCGGTGTTCCGGCGTGGGGAATCCTATTGGGCCTGACCTTCGATGAAAGCTGCCTCGCCGGTGTCATGCACCAGCCCTATCTCGGCGAAACATTTCTCGGCGGTGGCGGCCGAGCGGCGGTTCGCAAGGACGGCAAAGAAGAGGGAATCCGCGCGAGCGAGACCACGGACCTGTCTGCAGCCGTCGCCTATTGCACGCATCCATCGATGTTTCCAAGGAACGAGGACCGGGAGCGTTTCAATCGAATCTCGAGGGCGAGTCGGATGATGCGCTTCGGCGGAGATTGTTATTCCTATTGTCTACTCGCCTACGGAATGATCGATCTCGTCGTGGAAGGCGAACTAGAGCCCTACGACATCATTCCCCTGATCCCGATCATCGAAGGCGCGGGCGGGATCGTCACGAATTGGCAGGGCGACTCCGCCATGGCGGGCGGACGAATCCTGGCCGCCGCCAACGAAACTCTTCACCGAAAGGCCCTGGACCTCTTGAATGCTTGAACTCGCCGATGCGAGTGCAAGCGTCAGAACCGACTCAACCGCATTCGAAAAAGGAATCCCGATCATGACCAAGAAAGACAAGTCGCCCGTCGGTGGCCTCTATCCCTATGCAGAGCGCTTCGGCGTGATCTCGAAGTTCCCGGAAAAGGGAAGACCGCGTGAGGAGATCCTGAGCGAGCTCAGTGAAGTGGCCAAAGAGGAAGACAGTTTCTGGCAGACCGGGCAATGCTCGGGAACCATGTATTGTGGCGACACGGATCACTACGCGTTCCTGAACGAGGTCTACGCCAACTACTCGCATGTGAACGCTCTTCAGCGCGACATCTGTCCGAGCGCAACGCGCTTCGAAGGCGAGATCACGGCGATGGCCCTCGATCTCATGCATGCGGATGCCGCTCGTGGCAGCGATCCCGACGAACGCCCCTGCGGCTCGGTCACCAGCGGAGGGACCGAGAGCATCATTACGTCGGTCCTGATGTACCGCGATCGCGCCCGCAAGGAGCAGGGTATCCGGGAGCCGGAACTCATCCTTCCCGAAACCGCACACCCCGCCTTCGAAAAGGGTGCCCATCTCTTCGACCTGAAGGTCGTGCGCATTCCGGTCGATCCCGTAACGACGTTGGTCGACCTCGACATCGTACGAAAGAGCATCAACAAGAATACGGTGATGATCGTGGGTTCCGCTTGCAACTACCCCTACGGCACCATCGATCCGATCGAAGAACTTTCGACGATCGCGCTCGAACACAACGTCGGACTCCATGTCGACGGCTGCCTGGGCGGGTTCATTCTTCCTTGGGGAGAACGACTCGGCTACGACATTCCAGTTTTTGATTTCCGACTGCCCGGCGTGACGAGCATCTCGGCCGACACACACAAATACGGATTTGGATTGAAGGGAACGTCGGTCCTGCTCTGCCGGACGCGATCACTCCGACACCATCAATACTTCGCGACCCCGCAATGGCCAGGCGGCAAATACAACTCGCCCGGAATCGCAGGCAGTCGATCCGGCGGTTTGATGGCGTCGGCCTGGGCATCGATGGTGAGTCTGGGCCAGGAGGGCTATTTGAAGTACGCGAAAGCGATCTTCGAGACGGCCTTTGCCATGCAGGACATCGTCAAGCTCCACCCCGAGCTACGCATGATGGGCAATCCGACTTTCTGTTTCTCGTTTACCTCCGACCAATTCGACATCTACCACGTGAACGATTTCATGAAGGAGCGCGGCTGGCGCTTCAACGGTCAGCAATTTCCGAACGCCGTCCATATGTGTGTCACGCGTCCCCAGACGCAGCCGGGCGTGGTCGAGCGATTCGCGACGGATCTCGAGAAGGCGGTCGCCTACGCCCTCGATCCGCCGAGCGAAACGCCCCGTTCGGCCGCCATCTACGGCGGTTATCCGAAGGAGAACGCCGAAGCGGAAGAGATGGTGCTCGGGATCCTCTTCAAATATCTGGACCAATGTCAGGACCTGCCGCCGGGCTTCGACTAAACCGAAGCAGGACCGAATTCAGTCCTGGCTGCGAACGCAGATTTGGCCGTTGTTGAGGGATGCGCGTCATTGCGGACGCGAGGGGGATCACCGATTCTCGACGAGAACCGCCCGAGGAGATCACCCATGGACATCGTCATTCTCGCGTATCAGAACATGACGGCCCTCGACGCGATGGGGCCTTATGAATTCTTGTCACGGCTACCCGAGGCCAGGTTGCGATTCGTGGCCGCTGAAAAGGGACCGATTACCGCCGACACGGGCATGCTGACCTTTCTGGCAGAAGAATCGATCGATCAGATCCAGTCCGCGGACGTACTCATGATCCCGGGCGGACCCGGCAGTGCGGTCGGCGCGGTCATGGAACACCAGGCGACGATCGATTGGGTGGCTCGGATTCACGAAACCA
>CAWLAJ010000165.1:0-9617 GCA_963854795.1 Deltaproteobacteria bacterium UBA4427
CTCGAGGCTGATGGCTCTCTTCGGGCTGATGGCTCTCTTCGGGCCGATGGCTCTCATCCACGCTGAGGGCTCATTCACGCTGAGGGCTCTCTCAAGAAAGCCTCCCCAGCGGACGAAAACGTCAGAGCGCGGGCACGATTCGAGTCCGCAGCCGGCCCCCGAGGATGCAGTCGCGGATTCGGGATCCGGGGGAGAGCGATTCTGAGCGCTGGCGAAACGACGCAGATCCAGGTCAATCAGGCCTTCCAGCGAGTCTTCGGAGACGGCGAAATCATCTTCGACGAAGGAGACGCCGGAATCGATCTCTACGTGATCCAGAGCGGCCAGGTCCAGATCAGCCGCAGCAGTGCTGCCGGGGAACGTGTCGTCGCGAAGCTGGGTCCGGGTGAGTTCTTCGGCGAGATGAGCGTGGTGCTCGGTGAAGCGCGAACGGCGCGTGCGGTTTCCGTCGGCCGAACGGAACTGCTCGAACTCGATGGCGAGACGCTCGAGGCGATGTGCATCGAGCGCCCGGAGATCGCGATTCGCATGATTCAGAGACTGGCGATCCGATTGATCGGGGCGGAGCGACGACTGGCCGCACTCGGTCTCGATGAGTTGGTTGGACCCATGGTTCGCTACCTGTGGGTGCGAGCGGCGAACGATCTCGACGAAGAGCTGCGCCTGCGGACCACGCTCCGTGAACTCGCCTCGGGATGCAAGCTGACGCTGCAGGAAACGCACCAGGCCCTTCATCAATTGATGGACCAGAAATTGATCCGTCTGGTCGGCGATGAATTGATCGCTCCGGATCCCGCCGCCTTGTCGACCGCCATGACGCGCTTCGCGGAAGCCGGCTAGTCATCCACAGGAGCGGTTTGGCTCGATTGGCACCCCTCAGGTAGCGTCCCCGCGTCTTCGGGGGGCACGTGATCAGACTCCAGCGGGTCATCGGATCGGCGTTCATCGCCATCGTCGTCACGATCGTCATCGCGTGCGCAGCGAATCTTGCCGCCGCCGATGAGCGTGCGCGTATGGATGAACCCTTCGAAATCACCGCTGACCGAATCCACTTCGATGACGCGCGGAACCTCTACGTGGCCGAAGGTCATGTCCGCGTCGATCAGGCGAGTCGACGCATGAAGGCCCGCTGGCTCGCGTTCAGTACGGAGACCCGAATCGGTGTGGCCGAAGGCGATGTCGAGTTGGTCGACGGTCCCGATCGACTGCATGCGGAATTCATGGTCTTCGATGTCGACACACTCCATGGCATGCTCTTCCAGGGCTCGATGGAATCCGGGAAATCCGGCTTTCACGTTCGGGCGAAGGAACTCGTTCGTACGGGCGAGAATACGTTCACCGTAAGAGATGGAGTCTTTTCGACTTGCCGCTGCGATCCCGGAGAACGGCTCCCTTGGGAGATCCGGTCGCAGGATGCAGAGATCGAAATCGGCGGCTACGGAACGGTCAAGAATGCGACGTTCAACGTCCTGGGGGTGCCGGTGTTGTGGGTGCCGTGGGCCTTCTTCCCGATCAAGAGCGAGCGCGAGACCGGCTTGCTCCCGCCGACCGTTGCGTTCGGGGGACGTGGCGGTGCCAATGTCGGACTGCCCTTTTTCTGGACGGCGCGGCCGCAACTCAATGTGATCCTCACGCCCCATTACTTCGCCGAACGGGGTTATAAGCAGGATGTCGAGTTGGAATACGTCTTCGGGAAAAGATCGGAAGGGCGGCTCTTCCTCGCTGGGCTCTACAAGGATCGTCAATACCAGGACTCGACCCGCTCCGACACAAAGCGCTGGGCTCTTCTCTGGGAGCACGATCATGAATTGCCGGGAGACTGGCGCTGGCAAACGGATCTGAACCTTTTCTCGGACAATCTCTACAGCGACGACTTCGTGGAGCTACGTCTATACAAGACGTTTCGATTCATCGAGTCGACGAGCAACGTGGCTCGCGATTTCGGTGGAAGCGGTGGATTCGGGGCGATGGTCGCCGCTCGCTACGCCGACGACGTTCAAGGATCCTCGTTCGATGATCGCGACGATGTTCTTCTTCAGCGCTTCGCGGAAGCGCGCTCCGACATCCAACCGGGGACCCTCGTGGCGCCCGGCGGCATCGAGATGAGGCTCGATTCGGCACTGATCTACTTTTCAGCGGTCCGCTCGGACCAGTCGAGGTTCGGGTCATCGTCGCTCGACCCGACGGAGAGTCGAAACGACGGTCGCTTCTACGACTTCGGAGTCGATGGACTCTTCGACGATCTTCCGTCGCCGCCGGGAGCCGGAGTCGACGATGGTGTGGACTTTCTTTCGAACGGCTCGTTTCAGCCGGGCGAACCGCTGGCAGAGCGTGGCGTGCGCTGGATCATCCATCCTCGGCTCGCGCGTCCATTTCAACTTGGCGGCCTCGCTGAGTTCACGCCGGAAGTCGGCTGGCAACAAACACTCTATCGGACCGAGCATCATCAATTCGCCGAGCGCGGATTACTCACCGCTCGCGCGCGGCTTCGCACGAGATTGGCACGCGACTACATTGCCGACGACGGTCGCGCGCTGCGCCATATCCTCGAGCCAGGGCTGGGCTGGGCGCTGGTGTCGCAGCAACGTCAGCGAAGCAATCCGCTCTTCGTTCCAGACCCACTTCTGGATCAATCGCGATTGCGCGCGCTGTCACTCGAGAGCGTGACGCGCAATCCTTCCGATCGAATCGAGAGCGTCAATCAACTGGTCCTGTCACTGGCTCAGCGCTTCTTCGTCCGAGATCGCAAGGGCAGGGCGGCTCGATTGCGCGCTGATCTGACGACGGCGGTCGATTGGGATTTCGCGGATGAAGGCGGACTCGGCAATCTCTACGTAGAAGGTCGTCTCTTTCCGACGGGACCGTTCAGTTCACGGATTCGCGGTGCCTTCAACCCGGAGACCACCGTCTTCGAAGAAGCCGAAGTGGGTCTGAACTTTCATTTGCACGAGTTGGGCGGTCTACTCGGTCGGACCACGCTCTCGACAACCTACCGGTATCGGAGCCGCGTCCCGCAATTCGCGGAAAGCGTTCGCGGAACGGCAACCAGTATCCAGACCAGCGACACGACGCTGGATCAACTCGATTGGACCGCGCGGGTCGAACTGAGCGAACGAGTGCGACTCCGTTATTCCGGGATCTACTCCTTCGCGGACGACAGCGGCTTCATTCGCAATCGCGGGATCCTCGACTACGTCTCGAAATGCCGTTGCTGGGGAGTCGGATTGAGCGTTTCCCACGAACGAGAACAGGGCTACGGAGGCGGCATCGAGTTTCGCTTCATCGGCCTCGGGGATGGCACGGGCAACCTGTTCGACAGCGGATATTCGATCGGTCAGAATTTCTAGGCGAGTCGGGACACGACGAATGCCCGACATCGCGGGAAGGGCCCCGGGAGCCTCCCTCCGCTTGCTGGTTCATCCTCAAGGCCCTAGAGTAGAAGGGCTTTTTCATCCCTGTCCCCAACGGCTTCCGGTTTCGCAGACTCGGAGGCGACGAGATCATCACCCGTGCTCCGCACATCGCCAGAGCAATTCGAGAAGCTCGCAAGACAGGGAAACCACATTCCCGTCGTCCGCGAGGTTCTTGCGGATCTCGATACGCCGCTCTCGCTGTTTCGAAAAATCGATGACGGAAAGACCTCGTTTCTCCTCGAATCCGTAGAGGGTGGCGAGAAATGGGCTCAGTACAGCTTTCTGGGCGTCGGTGCCCGAGCGATCTTTCGAGCGACCGGCAATCGCGTCGAGTGGGTCGAGAATGGGGAAACAGAAGTCATCGTCGTCGGCGACGAGAATGGCGAGAACGGGGATCCGCTGACGGTCCTGCGGGATCGACTTCGTGCCTTCGAGGCGGTTCAACCTGCCGACTTTACACTTCCGAGATTTATCGGCGGTGCAGTTGGATTGATCGGCTACGACTGGGTCCGATTCATCGAGAAGATACCGGATTCGAATCCCGACAAAATCGGATTGCCCGATGCCTTTTTCGTCCTGCCTGAATTCGTGCTCGTCTATGACAACATTCGCCACACGGTGCTGATCGTCGTGCATGCGGAGGTCGCGGACGGCGACGACTGCGCCGCCGCGTATGCGGAGGCGGCCGCGCGAATCGAAGGGATGCTGGACAAGATTCGCGAGCCGCTGGCGTCCGAACCCCGCCAGCCGTCTATCCGCGTTCCCATGGAAGTCGACCGCAGCATGAGCGAGGCCGACTATCACGACGTTGTGAAGCGGGCGAAAGAGTACATCGAAGCCGGCGATGTCTTTCAGGTCGTGCTTGCCCAACAATTTCAGCTGCCGGAGCAAGTCGATCCCTTTTCGATCTACCGGCATCTCCGAGTGATCAACCCGAGCCCCTATATGTTCTTCATTCGCATGGAGGACGCGGTCCTGGTCGGCGCATCGCCGGAGATTCTGGCCCGCCTCGATGGCGAACGTGTGGACGTCCGGCCGATGGCGGGAACTCGACCGAGGGGAGAGAACGACGCGCAGGACAAACAATTCGAAGTCGATCTACTGGCGGATCCCAAGGAGCGTGCTGAGCATTTGATGCTCGTCGATCTGGGCCGCAACGACGCGGGTCGTGTATGCAAGATCGGCAGTATCGAGGTCGACGATTATGCGATCGTCGAGCGCTATTCCCACGTCATGCACATCGTTTCGCATGTTCATGGGACCCTGCGAGAGGGTCTCGATTGGCTCGATGTTCTTCGGGCGACGTTTCCTGCGGGCACGCTTTCGGGAGCCCCCAAGGTTCGAGCCATGGAGATCATCGATGAACTCGAGACGGTTCGGCGAAGCTTCTTCGGTGGCTGCGCAGGCTATCTCGACTACTCGGGCAATATGGACATGGCCATCACGATCCGAACGATGGTCGCCAAGGACGGAAAGCTCACGCTGGAGGCCGGTGCCGGCATCGTCGCCGATTCCGATCCGAAATATGAGTTCGACGAATGTGTGAACAAGGCACGCGCTGTCTTGACCGCCATCGATCTCGCGCGAGAGGGCATGGACTGAGATGGCCGCGTCGACGGTGCACCTGCTGATGATCGATAACTACGACTCGTTCACCTACAACCTCGTGCAATACCTCGGGGAGTTGGGTGCCGAGGTCGATGTCGTCCGAAACGACGATGTCGATGTCGACGAGCTGATGGCTCGAGGTGGCGACGGACTCGTGGTCTCGCCCGGGCCGGGAACGCCCGATGACGCCGGAATATCGGTCGAGGCTGTCTCGAGTTTTGGGTCGGCAAAGATACCCGTCTTCGGAGTCTGCCTCGGGCTGCAATCGATCGGAGTGGCGTTCGGCGGCGAAGTCGTTCGCGCGCAATCCATCATGCACGGGAAGATCTCGACCATCGGCCATGACGGGCGGGGTGTCTTCAAGGGCTTGCCCGCACGTTTCGAAGCGACGCGTTATCACTCGCTGGTTCTCGAAGAGTCTACGATCCCAGATGTCCTCGAGGTAACGGCCCGGACCGACGATCGCGAGATCATGGGTGTGCGCCATCGTTCACTGCCGATCGAAGGCGTTCAATTCCATCCAGAGTCGATCATGACGGATGAGGGGAAGGCGCTGCTCGGCAATTTCGTCGCTCTGTGTCGTGCGCCACGCGGCAAGGATGGATCGACGGAATGAGTGACCTGCAGACAGCGATTTCGGATTTGGTTGAGGGTCGGTCGCTGTCTCCTGAACGACTCACGGCGGCGGTTGCGGAGATGATGGATGGCAAAGCGGCCCCGGCGACGTTGGGCGGCTTGCTCGTGGGGATGCGAGTGCGGGGCGAGACGGTGGAGGAGATTGTGGCCTTCGCGAGGGCCTTGCGGGCGCGCGCCACGACAGCCACCGTGCGCGATCCGCGCACCCTCGATACTTGCGGAACCGGGGGTTCCGGAGTCGATACTTTCAATATTTCAACGACGGCTGCCTTCGTCGTCGCTGGCGCCGGAGTCTCGGTCGCTAAACACGGGAATCGTGCCGCGTCGAGTCGCACGGGAAGTTTCGACGTCTTCGAGGCCCTGGGCATCCGAATCGATCTTCCGATCCCGGTTTGCGCCGAGATCCTCGACGAGATCGGCATCGCTCCTTTCTTTGCGCGAACGGCCCATCCCGCATTCAAGCACCTCGCCCAGGTGCGTGCCGATCTAGGCGTTCGTACGTTGTTGAATTGTCTGGGTCCCCTGCTTTCGCCGGTGGGCGCGCGCTACCAGGTCGTGGGCGTATACGACCAGAGATTGGTCGGGCCCATGGCAGCTGCGCTGCTGGCACTCGGAGCGGAGCGAGCGCTCGTCGTGCATGGTGATGATGGCCTCGACGAGTTGACGACGACGGATGGGAATCACGCCGCGTTGGTTTCGGCAGGGAAGGTCGAGGCCATGACGATCGACCCACTGGCGCTCGGTCTCGGGAAGGCCAGCCTGGCTGTGCTCGGCGGCGGAAGTGCCAGCGAGAATGCAGACATGATTCGGCAGATCCTGGCTGGCGAGAAGGGGCCCAGACGGGACATCGTCTTGCTCAACGCCGCGGCTGCACTCTGGGTCGCCGAGGCGGTTCCGACGCTCGCGGATGGACTCACGCGAGCTGCGAAGAGTATCGACGAAGGGGCCGCGCAGACCAAGCTCGATGCGCTCTGCGACGCGACGTCGCGGGCCGCTTCAGGAAGACAGCGGACCGCATGACGATCCTCGACGAAATTCTGGATCGCAAGCGGCTCGAGGTGGCGGAGGCAAAGAGTTGCCAGGATGTGAATCACCTCCGGCAAAGGGCAAAAGAATGTTCGCGAAAGCCGATCGGATTTCGCGAGGCAATTCGCGTGATCGAGGGCGTCGCGGTGATCGCCGAGGTCAAACGGCGCTCGCCTAGCAAGGGTCTGATTCGTGAGGACTTCGATGCAGTCGCGATTGCGAAAAGTTATGCGACGGCGGGTGCTGCATGCGTTTCCGTTTTGACCGACGAGCATTTCTTTGGCGGATCCCTCGACGATCTCACTCGGATTCGTGAAGCCATCACGATCCCGATCCTTCGCAAGGATTTCGTGGTCGACAGAATCCAGATCGACGAGGCTCGCCTCGCTGGCGCGGATGCGATTCTGCTGATTGTCGCCGCTCTGGATTCGGACTCGCTGAACGATCTTCACGATCATGCGTTGGCCCTGGGTCTGGATGTTCTGGTGGAAGTCCATGACGACGATGAGTTGGACTGTGCCCTGGCGATGGGAGCCCGGCTCATTGGCGTCAATAATCGCGATCTGCGCACGTTCGACGTGGACCTTGGAATCACTGAGCGCCTTGCGGCTCGAATCGACGATTCCGGAGTTGTCTTGATCGCGGAAAGTGGAATCGGAAGCCCGAAGGACGTCGCGCGACTCGAGCGCGCGGGTGCCATGGGGTTTTTGGTGGGAGAATCATTGATGCGTCAGCCCGATCCGGGCGAGGCGCTGCAATCGTTGCGGAGGCCGTTGTGACTGGAAGTGTACGAATCAAGATCTGTGGAGTGCGGACGGCGGAGGATGCCTTGGCCGCAGTCGAAGCGGGTGCGGACCTCATCGGCATCAATTTCGTTGCTGGTTCTCCCCGCGAAGTCGATGCCAAGCAGGCTCTCGAGATCTGTGAAGCGCTCGAAGACCACGACGTGGAACGCGTCGCGCTCTTTCGAGACGCGCACTGGGATGACATCGACGGAATTCTGCGCCGCGTTCCCTTCGAGCGCGTGCAATTCCACGGATCGGAAACAGAGGAGGAGATCGAGGCGATCGATCTGCCGACGATCAAAGCCATTCGCGGCGCTGATCAGGAGGCGGCGGACACCTATCCCGGTTCGATTCTCCTGCTCGATCATCCGCATCAGGGTGGGGGTCAGGGGCAGTCCTGGGATTGGCGGGAAGCCGAGGACATGATCGCGCATGGACTCGATGTGATCATCGCCGGTGGACTCACGCCTGAAAACGTGGCGGATGCGCTCGCGGAAGTCGGCGAAATTCCGCCGTGGGGCGTTGATGTCGCGACTGGCGTCGAGGGGGAGGATCATCGAAAGGATCCCGCGAAAATGCGCGCCTTCGTAGAAGCCGTTCGCCAGCGCGAAGAGTTGGTCGAGGCCGAAAAAGAATCAGGTGAGCCCTCTTGAAGAGCCAGCCCGACGAGCATGGCATGTTCGGTCAATATGGCGGGCGGTTCGTGCCCGAGATGTTGATCAGTGCCCTCGACGAACTCGTCGAAGAATCGGCGAAGATTTTTGCTGACCCGAAGTACCAGGCCGAACTCGATGACCTGCTGACGAACTATGCCGGTCGACCGACTCCGCTGACTCTCGCAGCCCGGCTGACGAAATTGGTGGGCGGAGCTCGCATCTATCTGAAGCGGGAGGATCTTGCCCATACCGGCGCTCACAAAGTGAACAACGTTCTCGGGCAGGCATTGCTTGCTCGCTATATGGGGAAGAAGCGGCTGATTGCCGAGACCGGCGCCGGTCAGCACGGAGTCGCTGCGGCCACGGCCGCCGCACTTCTTGACCTCGAGTGCGAGGTTTATATGGGTGCCGAAGACATGCGTCGTCAGGCGCTGAACGTCTTTCGGATGGAACTGCTCGGCGCAAAGTGTATTCCCGTCGAGTCCGGGTCCCAGACGCTGAAGGACGCCATCAACGAGGCCATGCGCGATTGGGTGACCAACGTCGAGACGACCTACTACTGCATCGGATCAGTCATGGGTCCGCATCCCTATCCGACGATGGTTCGAGACTTTCAGCGCGTGATCGGAGTCGAAGCGCGCGAGCAGATCCTCGCTGTCGAGGGCCGACTCCCGGATGCCCTCGTCGCGTGTGTGGGCGGCGGGTCGAACGCGATCGGACTCTTTCATCCATTTATCGAGGATGACGGTGTGCGCATGATCGGGGTGGAGCCCGGAGGAGAAGGCCTGCAATCGGGTCGGCACGGCGCGACGATCACGACCGGGGTTCCCGGGATCTTCCATGGCAAGCGGACTCTCGTGCTGTCCGATGACGATGGTCAGATCTTTCCGGCGCATTCGATTTCCGCCGGTCTCGACTATCCGGGTGTGGGGCCGG
Organism: Deltaproteobacteria bacterium UBA4427; assembly: GCA_963854795.1. Classification (GTDB taxonomy): domain Bacteria; phylum Myxococcota_A; class UBA9160; order UBA9160; family UBA4427; genus UBA4427. Next base: position 9,061 of record CAWLAJ010000165.1, read on the forward strand.
AACACGCTTATCTCAAGGACATCGGCCGCGCGCAATACGAGGTCGCGACGGACGAAGAAGCCCTCGAGGCTTTCCAGCTGCTCTCGCGCTGTGAGGGGATCATTCCCGCGCTCGAGAGTTCCCACGCTCTGGCCCATGTACAGAAATTGGCGAAGACGATGTCCGCCGAGGAGATCATCATCGTGAACCTGTCTGGGCGCGGGGACAAGGATGTCGACGAAGTGCGTTCCGTTCTCGAATCGCGGCGTCGAAAGTCTCATTGATGGCGGCCGCAGGAGGTCGGATTGACGCTTGCTTTCGTACGCTTCGAGAGAGAGGCGAGAAGGCGCTGATTCCGTTCTTGACGGCGGGAGACCCGGATCTCGAAACGACCGAAGCCCTGGTGCTGGCGATGGCGGAGGCGGGTGCTGACATCATCGAGTTGGGAATTCCTTTTTCCGACCCGATGGCAGAGGGCCCGACGATTCAGCGCTCGAGTGCGCGATCACTCGCAGGGGGAACCAATCTCCGCTCGATTCTCGAATTGGTCGGCCGCCTGCGAGGGCGTCTCGATCAAC
>CAWLAJ010000166.1:0-9491 GCA_963854795.1 Deltaproteobacteria bacterium UBA4427
CCGCCACAGGCGACGAGCCCCTGGAATTGTGACAGGGAAGTCTCGCCTGCCATCAGATCGCTCATGTGAACGTCGATCGAATCGAAGCCTGCTCGGTCGAAGGCAGCGGCCATCTCGACTTGGCCATTCACGCCCTGCTCGCGAAGAATCGCAATCTTCGGGCGCGCAGTCCCGGCGACCGGGGTCGGAGCGAGGAAGTCGAAAGACATCGAGACGACCAGGCCCGGATCATCGACGTCACAGCGCCCGGCCTGCTCTTCATCCGCGCAGCTCGGATCATCGCGCAGCTGTTGCATTCGCCAGGTCGTTTCGGACCATTGTCGCCGGAACTCGGCTCGCGAGTCATCGAGGATGGGTCGGCCATCTTCCTCGAAGAGGATCCGGTCGTCTGCGCGCGGACGTCCGATGACATGGAGGGCGTCCCGCAGACCGTGGCGGGCGAATTCGTCGGCAACCGCTTCGAGCTCCGCGGATCGTACCTGGAGCACGGCTCCGAGTTCTTCGTTGAAGAGCTTGCCGATCGTTGCGCCCTCGAGGTCGTCGAGTTGGATCTCCACACCGGTTCCGCCAGCGAACGCCATTTCGACCACGGTCGCGAAGAGACCGCCGTCCGAGCGATCGTGATAGGCAAGCAGCTTCCGGGTTCGAATCAGCGTCTGAATCGTCTCGAAGAAGGCCCGAAGCTTCTCTGGATCATCGACGTCGGGCGGCTCGCTTCCCGTCGTCGCGTGAACCTGTGCGAGCGCCGAAGCACCCAAGCGGTTTTGGCCGAAGCCGAGGTCCACGAGGAGCAGGGCGCTATCGGGATCGCGATCGAGTTCGGGCGTCAGCGCGAGGCGAACGTCATCGACCGGAGCAAAGGCGGTGACGATCACAGAGAGCGGTGAGGTCACGCTCTTTTCGCCGCCTTTTTCGTCGTCTTCGGCCGTGTCTGTCCAGACCGTTCGCATCGACATCGAGTCCTTGCCAACGGGAATGGCGATGCCGAGTGCCGGACAGAGATCGAGACCCACGGTCTCGACCGCGTCGAAGAGGCGAGCGTCTTCTCCGGCTTGACCGGCCGCGGCCATCCAATTGGCGGAGAGTCGAACGAAGCCCAGTCCGGGAACCGGGGCCGAAGCCAGATTCGTGAGTGCTTCGCCGACCGCCATGCGCGCCGACGCCTTCGCATCGAGCAGCGCCAGTGGCGTACGCTCGCCGATCGACATCGCCTCGCCCGTGTAGGTCGAGAAACCGCCCGTCGTGACGGCCGCATCGGCGACCGGAACCTGCCAGGGGCCGACCATCTGGTCTCGTGCCACGAGACCGGTCACTGTGCGGTCGCCGATCGAGATCAGGAAGGTCTTGTCGCCGACGGTGGGAAGTTGAAGGATGCGCCGCGCCGCTTCTTTCGGATCGAGTTCATCGAAGGCGAAGTCTCGGGTCGGTATTTCGACGCGCTTGACGTCGCGGTGCATTTTCGGCGGTTTGTCGAGAATGATGGACAGCGGTACGTCGATGGGTCGAGAGACGGCTGGCGTTTTCGTCGCCGCGTCATCTTTCGCGAGCGCGACCGCCTCCGTGTCGCTTGGGAAGTGCGCGTCTTCGACGAGCAGGTGGCGCTCCTCGGTGGCTTCTCCCACGATCGCAAACGGGCAGCGTTCGCGCCGACAGATCGCCTCGAACTCGGCGATTCTCTCTGGGGAAATGGTCAGGACGTAGCGTTCCTGCGCTTCATTGCTCCAGATTTCCAGCGGCGTCATGCCGGGTTCGTCATTGGGAATGGCGCGAAGATCAATTCGTCCACCACGATCGCTCTGATCGAGAATCTCCGGAATGGCGTTCGAGAGGCCGCCGGCTCCGACATCGTGAATCGAAATGATCGGGTTCTCGTCTCCAAGCGCCACGCAGCGATCGATGACTTCCTGGCAGCGACGTTCGATCTCCGGATTGCCGCGCTGAACCGAGGCAAAGTCGAGGTTCTCGTGGCTCGTTCCGGTGGCCATTGAAGAGGCCGCGCCGCCGCCGAGTCCGATCAACATCGCCGGGCCGCCTAATACGACGACCTTTGCTCCGACCGGAGTCGTGCCCTTGTCCACGTGCATCGGTCTTACGCTGCCGAATCCGCCCGCCAGCATGATCGGTTTGTGATACCCACGAACTTCCGGTCCAGCGACACCCAGGGTCTCCTGACAGTAAGTGCGGAAATAGCCGGCGAGGTTCGGGCGTCCGAACTCATTGTTGAAAGCGGCGCCACCGATCGGCCCTTCGAGCATGATCTCGAGGGCGGAGGAAATTCGCGAGGGTTTGCCGGGGTCGAGTTCCCAGACCTTCGTCGCATCGGGAATGAGCAGGTTCGAGACCGAGAATCCGGTCAGACCGGCCTTCGGTTTGCCACCGCGACCGGTAGCCCCCTCGTCTCGAATTTCGCCGCCCGATCCGGTGGCTGCGCCCGGAAAGGGAGAGATTGCCGTGGGATGATTATGGGTTTCGACCTTCATCAGGATCTGTGCCGGCTCATCGATCTGCGCATAACGTCGCGATTTCGGGTCGGGCTGGAAGCGGCCTCCGTCGCCACCGGCGATTACGGCCGCGTTGTCGGAATAGGCCGAGAGGACTCCGTCCGGGGAGCGATTGGTGGTGTTGCGAATCATCGAGAAAAGCGAGGTGTCTCGTGGCTTGCCGTCGATCGTCCAATCGGCGTTGAAGATCTTGTGTCGACAATGTTCTGAATTGGCCTGCGCAAACATCATCAACTCGACGTCGGTCGGGTTTCGTCCTTGCTCACGAAAGCTGTCGACGAGGTAGTCGACCTCATCCGGTGCGAGGGCGAGTCCGAGTTCGCGATCCGCTTCTCGAATCGCTTCGCGACCGCGCTCGAGAATGTCGATTCGGCGAAAGGGCGCCGGCTCCGCTCGATCGAAGAGGGCTTCGGCCGAATCCAGGTCCGCGAGCACGGTCTCGGTCATGCGGTCGTAAAGGTCTGCACCGAGTTCGAAGGCTTGCTCTGCATTCGCGAGGCCGGTGAATCGATAGACGGTCCCGCGTTCGACACGACGAATCGCGTCCAGCCCACAGCGATGGACGATCTCCGTCGCTTTTGAGGACCAAGGCGAGATCGTGCCGATCCGCGGTACCACGTAGACCTCGATGGCTTCGGACGTCCCATTCGCTTCGACGGCTCGAGTTCCCTCGGACTCTCGAATCAGCGAGTCGAGCCGCGATCTTTCGGTCGCGTCGAGTTCGCGAGTCGAGTCGACGAAGACGACGAATTCGCTATCGAGACCCTGCAGCGCAGGTTGTATGGCTCGAAGCTTGTCGAGTAGTCGCTGACGCCGCGCATCGGAATGGGCGGTGGCACCACGCAAGGAAAACATCGGAGCCTCGGGACGGCCGGAGCCATCTTGCTATGCCGCGCTCGCCCAGTCAGGGGATCGGGGGTCCGGGCGGATTGTCTCGGCGCGAATCTGCGCGTCGGTCCGGGCCTGCGGGAGGCCGATTTTCGAGGACGACGCCTGCGAGATCCGGGCCGAGGGCAACACCACCGGTTTGGAGCAGCGCGGACGGTCTGGAACGACCGCAGTCTAATCCTTGTCGGGGGCTACGGCCAGCGTGGACGTTCGTGGCGGATCGACGGGAATGGCTTGGTCAGGCTCATTCGAGCAGACGCAAGACCAGTTTCAGGCTGCTGTTGGCTTGCCCTATCACGGCGATCGACGATTCCCGAATGATCTGAGCCCTTGCCAGAAGGGCGCTTTCGAGTGCGAAGTCGGTGTCGCGAATTCTCGAATCGGCGGCCGCGCTGGCTTCGATCTGAACGCCGAACAGCCGCGATCTGGATTCGAGCCGGTTCTCGGCGATCCTGAATTGAGCCGCCAGGGCGGTGACGTTTTCGATCGCGGTATCGATGGAGGCGATGCCGCTTGCGGCCGCCGCGGACGTAGCGATATCGAGGCTGCCGACACCAATCGCACTCGCCTGGGCATCGGCCCCCGAGACCGTAATCGTATCGCCGGCTTCGGTGCCGACGGCGAGATCGATTTGAAGAGTGCTGTCCGCGAGGGGGTTGAACTTGCTATACGAGGTGTTGTTCGCGATCGCATCGATGTCCGACAGGATGGCCTGGAATTGAGTGTCGAGCTGGTCGCGAGTCTGCCCGCCCAGACTGCCCGACGAGGACTGCACGGCCAGCGCCCGCGCTTCCGAGAGCAGTGTCGAGATTTCGGCGAGGCCACCCTGAGCGACCTGGGCCAGGGAAATTCCGTCTTGAGTATTGAGTTGGGCGTGGCTGAGGCTGGCGATGCTCGCGCGCAGCTTTTCGGAAACGGCGAGGCCGGCGGGGTCGTCCGACGCGCGGTTGATTCGATATCCCGAAGCGAGCCGCGCGCTCGACTGCGCGACGGGCTCTCTCCGCGGCCTGGAGCGAGCGGATCGCGCCGAGGGAGATGCCCATGGACCCGATGCGTATGGACATGATCTGGCCCCTTCTCGAGCCAGCGCAGTCAGTCCCCTCCCAGAGACTCCGCAGAATGCGTGTATTGTGACGACAATCAGCGATTCGGCTTTCAAAACGAAACGGTGTAGAGAAAATTCACATTTCGAGTTGAAATGCGGGTTTCATTTGACGATGCCAGAGGCAGGCAGGGTGAAGGGCGAGCGCGACTAGTCGCCCAAGGCCGCGAGCGTCACACGGGTACGCCGCGCAAGGATGTCGGTTTCGGATTCTTCGACGACGATTTCGTCCGGCTCGATTTCGAAAATGATCTGTCCCGCCTGCAAGACGGAGCCATCCGCATCGGCCATCAGGTTCTTCTTGACCGTCCCCGCGAAGGGCGCGAGGACCTTGTTGAACATCTTCATCACTTCGATGATGAACAGCGGCTGTCCCTCGTCGAAATGATCACCTTCGCTGATCAGCAGTGGCAGATGGGGCGCCTCGCGGGCGAAGAAGCTGCCGCCGGAAGGAGCGACGATTTCGTTTGCGCTGGCCTTGGGCGGCGGAGCCAGCGCTCGGCGAAGCGTCGCGGCCCGCTCTTCGTCCTGGAAGATCGCCGGGAAAATTGGTTCGAGGTCGTCTCCGATCTTGATGTCGAGGAATTCGGTCTGGACGCCGAGACGCGGGATCATCAACAACAGGAGAGCGCCCACCTGGAAGCCTCGATGACTCGCCTGGCAGGCCGCCCAGAGCTCACGATCCTCGCCGACCAGCGTCTCATCGAGATCCCCTTCGAGTCGAGACGAGATTTCCTGCCAATCCTGCGTTCCGAATGCGCTCGCGACACTTTCGTAGAACTCGAGCCCGTCGCTGAGGAGCGCGTCATCGTCTTGCCAGATCATGTCGCAGGCCGGCTTACCGGCTTTGGTTTCCATGTTCAGGTAGTGGTAGAGCGCCTTCAGGAATTGCATCGGACTCTCGCGGAACACGACATCGCCGCCCTTGCGAGTCCACAAACGCTCGCTGTGCAGACCGAGAAATCCGGCCAGCGCATGGGCGTCACCGAGTAGTCTGGCCAGAGGTCGGAGTAGCAGGGTCTCCTGGTCTGCAAGGGCCTTCTTGGCGGACGCTCCCTGAATCCGGGACATCAGTTCAGCGGCTGCCGCCGACACGTCGACGTCACGAGCAAGCGTTTCGAGCGCGCCGACGCCGGCGAGGTAGGGCGTCATGAAGCCCGTATTCGGCTTCATCATGGGCTCGACGCCGATCGTCCAGTTCACGAGTCCGTAGTGGAGGGGAACGCTGGTTTCGAGGTTGTCACCGCGAAGCTCCATGCGCCTCAGAATTTCGGAGAGACGTTCGAGGTTATTTCGTCGGCTCGTCCCGTCGCAGAGCACGAGTGCGATATTCGAATCATAGGCGCCGGCCAGGTTGTAGTAGGGGAAGGAACCGGTATCGGGATTGCGGGTGCCGATCCCCTGGTCGTCGCGATGCTCGAAGGGAAGGGGCTTCGACCAGCCGCGGATGATGCCGCCCGCATGGGGCTGGAGCGCGCCGTTGACGGCGTTGACGCGAACTTCTGCGCCCGAAATCGCTCGAAGAATGCGTTCGGGCTTCGGGAGCCGAGGGCCGTGAACGGCAAGCAGGACCATGGCCTCGATCAACCGTTCGACGTCGAAGAAATCCTTCGGATCATCGGGGTTGGCGAAACGCATCTTGTAGGCGAGTTCGCTGCAGCCGTGTTCGACCTGGATGCGGGTATTCATCTCCATGAAGAAGTGATCGCAGCCTTCGACGATGCATTCGAAGGTCGAGACATTGTCGAGGCCGACGCCTTCGCCGAAGCGCGCTCCGTCGAGCTCCATGGCTGCCAGGGTCTCGCGTTCCTTCTGCAGGTTTTCGCGGTGAGCTGGATTCTTGGTTTCCTCCGCGGCCACGGCGAGCAATTCATCGGTCAGCGAGAACTCGAGCTGCTTCTGCTCGTGCATCTGAATCGAGCAATCGCGTCCGCCCAGCGTGATGGACCAGCTGCCGTTGCCAACGACCTGAATCTCGTTGTGCCGCGTCGTTTCGAGATTGAGTTCAATCAGGAAATTTCGATTCGAGCCGGGCTCGAGCACTTTCTGTTCGGCGAGGATGTCCATGACCGCGGTCGAGGTTTCCGAAGGGTCGTAGACCACGCGCTGGCCCTTGCCGCCGCCGCCACCGATGCATTTGTAACGGATGCGTTTGCCCGGGTATTGCTGCCAGATCGTATGCGACTGCTGCTCGGCCATTTTCTGGAGTTCTTCGATCGTGACCAGTTCGATCGACTGCGAGTAGCCCGCCTGCAGAAGCTGTTCGGCGTTGTCGATGAGTTCGATCTTGGCGTCCCAGGAGAAATCGAGGTCGTGTTCCTCGGCGATCGCGACGAGCGCCTTCTTGCTGCCGGCACGCTCGACGAGGGCGAGGGCCGAGACGTTGTCGATGCCAGGCACGACCGCGTTCCCCAGACTGCGTGCAAGCTTCTTGGCTTCATCCTTGGCGCCAGCGCGGCGGATGACGGACGAGGAGGGGCCGATGAACTGAAGACTCGACGCTTCGATCGCCTCGACGAAGTCCGAATCTTCCGCCATGAAGCCATAACCGGCGAAGATATGGGTGTATCGATTGCTCTCGCCGATCTCGACGATTTCGGCGATGCGTTCGAGTTTCTCTTCCTGGCCGACGCCCATGTAATCGGGAACGCGATGGACGTTGCCGGGGAAGTCGAGGTCGCGTAGCTCGGGGGCTAGACAGCGCGGGTAGACGACCGAGTCCTTTTCCGAGAGCAACATTCCGTACTCGCGAACGCCGATCTCGCGAAAGACGTCGAAGGCTTCCTTTCGGACCGGGCCGCGGCAGACGACGAGGCACTTCACGTGGCTGACGTCGAAGCCGCGTACCCATGAGGAATCGGCTCGGCCTGCCAGAATCATTTCGCCATTGCGGTTCAGCATGGGTCTACTCGTGCTCCCGCTGCACGCCACCCATCGGCGTCGGTTGATATTTTCGCATCAAGAAATCGAGATTGCGTGCGAGCACCTTTCGGCTCTCACCGGGCATGACCAGTCGACTCACGCTGCCAAGGGAAAGCGCTTCCTTGGGGTTCATGAGTTCCGATTCGTATCGAGCCGTCAGCTCCGCGAGCTTCCGGTCGCGTTCCCCATTGGCCTCATCTTCACGCCCTCCGCCGTTCAACGCCTTCTTGTGTGCGGCTGCGATGGCGCGCATTTCGTCCTTGTAGACGAAGTCCATGCCCGCCGAGCCCATTACAGCGACCCTGGCCATCGGCATCGCGAAGACGAGATCGGAACCCACGAAATGAGAGTTGTAGGCCGCGTAGGCGCCGCCGAAAGCGTTGCGAATGATCATGGTCATCCGCGGGGTGCGGACATCGATGATCGCATCGAGCAGCTTGCGACCCGCTTGAATGATCCCGCGATGTTCCTGCTCGGTTCCCGGAAGAAAGCCTGTCGTGTCTTCAACGAAGATCAGTGGGATGTTGTAGAGGTTGCAGAAGCGGATGAAGCGAGTGGCCTTGAGCGCCGCATCGATGTCGATCTGACCCGACCCGACCGCCGAGTTGTTGGCGACGAAGCCCGTGACCCAACCGCCGAGTCGACCGAAGGCGGTCACCATGTTGCGCGCGCGCTGGGGTTGGAGTTGGAAGAACTCGCCGTGATCGCAGATCTGCTGGAGGTAGAGAGTAATGTCCATCGGTGCGTTCATTCCAGCGGGCGAATTGAAGGTCCGCGCAAAGAGCCGATGTTCATCTTCGGTATGCCGATCGACCGGATCAGAGGTGGAGTGGAAGGGGCCGGTTTCACGGTTGTTATCCGGGAGGTAGGCGAGCAGTCGCAGCGCCGTACGAAGCGAGCCGAGTTCATCATTGGTGACGAGGTCGACGGTTCCGCTCAGCGCGTGAAAGCGAGGGCCACCGAGCTCTTCGGCGGTCACGTCCTCGCCGAGCACGCTCTTGACGACTCCGGGGCCGGTGATCCCGATGAAGGTGTCCTGGCACTGGATCATGAACGAGCCCTGGCGTGGCAGATAGGCGCCACCGCCCGCGTTGTATCCAAACATCAAGCTGATCGAGGGTACGATGCCGCTGATTTTTCGCAGCGCCGTAAAGGCTTCGCTGTAGCCGTCGAGGCCACCGACACCGGCCGGCACGAAGGCACCCGCGGAATCGTTCATTCCGATCAGGGGGATGCCTCTCTCGCCGGCCATATAGATCAAGCGAGCGAGCTTCGCTCCGTTGGTCGCGTCCATGGAGCCCGCGCGGACCGTGAAGTCGTGTCCGTAGACCGCGACGTCGCGGCCATCGATGTCGAGAATTCCGGTGACGATCGAGGCACCATCGAGTTCGGGTCCCCAGTTGCGCCAGAGGATCATCGGCTCCCGGTCGGTCAGCGTCTTGATTCTCTCCCAGACAGTCATGCGCTGTTTGGAGTGCTGAATCCGAACGCGCGCCGGGCCGCCACCCACCAGCGGTCGGGCCAGCAGTTCTTCGGCCATCTCGAGCGCTGCTTGGTAAGGGCCTTCCGCAGTGGTTTCGGCTTTCGCTGACAGGCCACTGCCCTGGCGGGTCGCGCCATTCGGCTTCGCCGGTCGCGCCTCGCTGGATGCCGCCGCGGGCGGCGGCCTTCTCGCGGGCAGAGGATTTTTCAGGGAGTACTCGGTATCGGGCATTCTTCTCACGGTCGTGGACGGTCTCCGTACCGATGGGGGTCTCGACGATCGCGCTCGCCGACCGGCGGGCGCGCATTGTACAGACTCAGGGCTGGCGGAGCGAGATCGCTCGCAAAGGGAATGGCTCCTGCGGGGAAGAACGTCAACTCGCGGCCGCCAACCCGATCACCAGGGCGAGCATGCCGAGAATGATATTGGCTGCCAACACGCCGGCGCCTCGGGTGGTCTCTCCCGCCCGAGCGAACGTCATTACATCGGCACAAAGTGTTGAGAACGTCGTGAACGCACCGCAAATCCCCGCGGCCCAGAAAGTGTGGAGAGGATCGCTCGATTCGACCAGAGGCGCACAGCTTCCACCGACGAG
>CAWLAJ010000167.1:0-9489 GCA_963854795.1 Deltaproteobacteria bacterium UBA4427
ATACGCGATCCAGAAGTCCGCGCGGGAAGGGAAAGACCGCATTGGCCAGGATTCCGTAGTCCCGCGCGATCGACTGCGCGATCCAGCGCTCCATTCCCGGACCCTGGACGACGACCGTATTAGGCGTCAGCGGATCGCGCCCCGGCTTCATCAACCGGCTGGCCAGACCCTCCAGAAGTCGTTCGGTTCGATTGCTGCGTTCGACGATCAGCAAGCGCCGGCCTAGAACGCCGACTGCAGGTTGGCTTCAAAATCCCAATAGGATCTGAGCAGCGTAATCTCACGCGCGTCGTTGACCTCGTAGACGTTCACGACTTCGCTCCAGCCGATCTTCCCATCCGGACGTCGAACGGTAATCGTCCCGATATTCACGCAAGCATCGCCCGACATCAGGGTCTGCCGAATCTCGAATCGCAGGCTGTCCGGTTTGATGAAGATCTCACCGAATTTCGCGATCTCCTGCTTGCCGACCCTGCCCCGCCCCGACGGATCCATCGGCGAGGGTCCAGACGGGTCTTGCAGGACGGCGTCTTCGGCAAAGAGCGCGAGCCAGCCTTCGAGATCGCCCGCCATGGACATCCGCATCGAATCGAGACTCGCGAGTCGCGCGGGTGTCTTGGCTGCGTTGATCACGATTTCGATCGACATCGATGATTCCTCAATGGGATTGCCGGCGACGCTCGACCTGATCGCCAATGAAGAAGCCGACAAAAACCTCATCACCCACTTCGAGTGCGACGCTCGCGGCACCACGGCCCTCGAGTAGCGGGTTCGCCTCGAGAGAGGTCGGATCGAGCGCGTAGACGGAGTAGCCGATATCGCAGCCTGCGTCTCGAATCGATCCGCAGCCCAGGGACGTCGAGACGCCTCCCTTCTGGCCCGCCACGAGCAGTCTCCCGTCACGCATCCATGTCAGGTTGTCGGGATTGTGCTCGAGAGCCACCTCGTCGCGAACCGGCGGCCCGTCGGCGTTCAGTCGAAGTCGATAGATCGATCGACCGCCCCATTCTGCAACGAAGAACTCGGTCCCATCCGCGGAAGCGACGACTCCATTGGGCGCGCTGCCTCGACTGTTCTCGATTTCCTCGATCCCGGTCCCCGGCTCCCAGCGCAACAGTGATCCCGTCCGCGCGCCGAAGCTGATCTTGAGCATCGTCCAGATCGCCTTGAGGCCGATGCTGTCGAAGGCCGGCATGAAATTCGTCACGACGAAGCCGCCGCTCGGTAGCAGCGCAACATCGTTCGTGCTGACGCCCACGGGCATCGGAACACAACCGCGCCAGACCAGCGCGGGCGCGTCCCCGGAAAGAACTTCAAAGAGTTCGACCGCTTCACGGCCTCCGTGATTCACGACGGCCACCGCCGGCCGCCCGTTCGCGCCTTGCCCGAGGCCGATCCCGTGCGGCCGGAATTGGGCGGCGTCCGGTTCTCCGGGACAGTTCGGATCGCCCCAACGGGTTGCGTTCGCGACCGAGATCTTGACGTTCGTGGGTGCTGCCGGCGGGTCGGCGTCAGCGATCGTGGCCGGCGCACGCCGCTTCGCGTCCTGGGGGTAGAGCGTGCGCCGCTCCATGTCGGCCACGCGAATCGCAGTCAGTCGACCATGCAGGGCGTTTCCGTCTTCCGAATCGGCGTCCTGCGCGTTCGGCGCCATCTCGCTCACGAGGATCCACGTTTCCCCGGGCAGGAATCCCAGATCTTCTGGATTCATCAGACCGCAGATCGCTGATTCTTGGGAATGTGGGCCACAAGGCGCGAGAGCGTTGGCCCCGCCGAGGCATCCGGTCGTTGTGGCAAGAATGAACGACCCGATCGAAATGATCCCACTGCGCATGATGGAGACTTCCCTTCTAGAGAGCCAGAGTCTACGACTGTCGAACTGCGAAATCACGAACCGCGCGCCCCTGTCCGCGCAAGGATCAATCGACCCTACCGGCGCCCCAACACCGAGGCCAAACGCGACGCGGCTTCCAACACATCTTCCGGTGGTGCGGCGGTATAGCTGAGTCGGATCCATTCCCCGTAGGCTTCTCCGCACGACAAGCCCGGCGCGACGAGCACACGCTGCTCGAAGCAGTCTTCGAGCAGGCCGTGCAAGCCGCGCTCATCGAGTCGATCGCGAACGTCGAGGAAAAGGAAAGTTCCGCCGTCGGGGGTGGGCAGGCCTAATATCTTGGCGACCTGCTCGCCGGTGGCCTGGTATTCGTGGCGAGCGCTTTCGATCCAGGTGTCGCCGCCCTCGATCGCGGCAAGTGCCGTTCTCTGCCCGACGATGGGCGCGTGGTAGTAGATATGAGTCCCGATCTTGCGCGCCTCCGAGATGATCGACGAGGGGCCGGCCAGGTAACCGACGCGCTGCCCGGCCATCGCGTAGCTCTTGGAGACGGAAAAGACCGACACGGATCGTTCGGGCGCGAAGCGTGCCATCGAGACATGTTCGCCGGTATAGACGTAGTCCTCATAGACTTCGTCTGAGAAGATCCAGAGATCATGACGCCGGGCGAGATCGGCGAGCGCCTCCAACCAATCGCCTGGAATGACACGCCCGGTCGGATTCGACGGTGTCGAGACGTAGAGCACGCGACTTCGACTCGTGATCTTCGACTCGACGGCGGCGACGGCCTCCGCCCGCGTCGCGACACGATCGAAGAAGGGGACTTCGACCGGCGTGGCACGAAAGCTCTGGGCGATTCCCCGAATCAGGGGCCAGAACGGAGCGAGGATCAAAATCTCGTCGCCCGGCGAAAGCGTGGCGCCCGCGAGGGTCGCGAGCCCCCCTGTCGCACCGGCCGTGATGAGGATTTCCTCGGGCACATGAGAAAGACCGTTTCGCTCGCGCAGCTTCTCACAAACTCGCGTAACGAGTTCCGGCAATCCGCGCGTATTCCCGTAGGCGTGCAGGCGTGGAAAATCAGCCGACGAAATATCCTCGGACCGCGCACCCACGAAGGGGTCGCGCCAGGTATCGCCTACATGAAGTGGAAAGATCGGCCCGTCGCTTCCCGCGATTCGGTCCGCAAAGGGAGAGTAGACTGCACCGGGCATCGCCTCCGTCTCAGGAGCGAGCCGAGGCGGGTCGGCCATCAGGCCGAGGCTCGGCGGCGAATCAGCGCGGCGTAGCCTTCGCGATAGGTCGGATAGCGAAAAACGTAGCCGCTCTCGCGCAATCGACGATTACTGCAGCGCTTGCTACCGACTCCGCCCCGCGAATTCGATCTTTCCTCCTCGTCGCGCAAGCCCGGCTCTTTGACGGCGAGTTCCTTCGCCAGCCAGGCGAAGAGCGTGGCCTCTTCGACCGACTCGTCGTCGACGCCGAGATAGAGCGACTCCGGCGAGGCATGAAAGAGCAAGTGGCGAAGGATTCCGGCGGCATCGTCGCGGTGGATTCGATTGCTGAAGTGTTCGGGCGCACGAAGTTCGAGCTTCCCGTCCTGGGCGCGGTCGAGCAGGCCTTCTCGCCCGGGTCCGTAGATTCCGCCGAAGCGAACGACCACGGTCGGAATTCCGCTGGCGGCTGCCAGACGTTCCGAAGCGAGCAACGTCTCTCCGCGGAATTGTGTCGGATGGGTCGGTGAATCTTCGTCGATGTGCTCGCCACGCCGCTGGCCATAGACTGAAGTACTCGAAACCATGACGAGGCGCCTCGGACGCTGCCCCTCGTCGGCCAGCCATTCTAGAAAACCGGCGAGTCCATCGAGATAAGCTCTTCGATAGGCGAACTCCGAACCCTCATCCGCACTGACCGCAAAGACGGCGTACTCGACTCGCTTCGGAGCTGGTCCCAGGGACTCGGGCTCAGCGAGATCGCCCTCGATTCCTCGAATTTCGGAGGCCAGTCGCGACACGTCCCGTCGAACTCCAAAGACCTCGTGGCCCTCTTCGCACAACAATCGAGCGAGCTCACTGCCTACATATCCGCATCCTGCGATCACTGCCTGCGCCATTCCGTCAGCATGCCGCAGATGGCTATGCTCGCGCCATGGATCCTCCGCAAATCGGAATCCCACTCAGCCTCGACGATCGTGGTCGCTGGCGACGCGGACGCAGCTATCACTACATCGATCGGAGCTACGCGGACGCACTCGTCCGAGCTGGCGCCCTGGCCGTCCAGCTTCCGATCCAGCCCGAGCCGGCAGCCCTCGTCGAGCGTCTGGACGGCCTGCTCATTCCTGGGGGCGATGATTTTCCGCCGGAGGACGGTGGACGGATACCCGACTCGCTCGATCTCGTCCCTTCGGAACAGCTGGCCTTCGATCAGGCCGTTCTCGAGGCAGCGACGAAGCGTGGAATTCCGATTCTGGGGATCTGCTATGGCATGCAACTGATGGCGCGCGCCGGAGGAGGGACGCTCGACACCCATCTGCCAAGCGAGTGCCCGGAAGCCCAGTGCCACAAGCTTCCGGCCGATGCGCGCCACGCCATTTCGATCGAAGGCACGAGTCTATTGGCGAAGATACTCGCAGCCGACCGCGGCAAGGTGAATAGCCTGCATCAGCAGGCCGTTCGCAGTGTCGGCCCGTCTCATCAGGTCGTCGCGCGGAGTCCGGACGGTGTCATCGAAGCGATCGAACGAAGGGATGAACCCGGCGGGCGTTGGGAGCTCGGCGTACAGTGGCATCCGGAGAAAATGTCAGACGATTCGAGTGATCGGCTCTTCCGGGCCTTCGTCGATGCCTGTCAGGATCCGCGAGGCCGATCTTGATGCGAATGCTGGGCTCGCTTTTCTTCTGGGGCTTCATGGTCGCTTCGTCGATCCTGCTCTTTCCCGTGGCCGTCGTCATCTGGCTCGCCACCGTGCGCTTCGATCAGCGGCGCTGGGTGATCCATCGCTTCACGTCCCTCTGGGCCAGCCTCTACACCTGGCTGAATCCGGCCTGGCGCGTCCGCGTCATCGGGCGAGAGCTGCTCCATGAAGACGGACCGACGGTACTCGTCGCCAACCATCGCTCGCTGGTCGACATCCTCGTGCTCTTCCGACTTCAGACTCATTTCCGATGGGTGTCGAAGCAGGAGAATTTTCGCGTCCCCTGTGTCGGCTGGAACATGACACTTTGCGACTACATTCCGCTACGTCGCGGCAGTGCATCGAGCATCCAGACCATGATGCGACACTGCGACCGCGCGCTGGCCGGCGGAAACTCGATCTTCATGTTTCCAGAGGGCACGCGATCCTCGACCGGTCGGCTGCGCTCGTTCAAACCCGGCGCGTTCGAGATTGCGAAGCGCAACGAAGTCCCGATCCAACCGATCATCCTTCGCGGAACCTCCGAAGCCTTGCCCAAACGCGGCTTTATCCTGCAGGGCCGACACGCGATCTCGATCGAGGTTCTCGATGTCATCCCGGCCGCAGAAGTGGCGGCCTGCGAGTCAGCCGAAATGCTGGAGCGTGTCCGCGCAGTCATCGCCGATTCGCTGAAAGACGAGAAGCCCGCGGAGTAGTGCGATAGGCGAGCGCCCCTCCGGGGCCGCTCAAGCCAGCACTCGCCAGAGCGAAACGAGAGAGGCACAAGAGAGTCGAAAGGCCGCCCAGTCGGGCCGCGTGACCTGCCCCCTTGAAGCCCGGTCGAGTGGATCCTTGGAAGAAGCCAGCCCCAAAGAACGACGCTTGATTCTCGAGGCCGATCACCTCGTCATTCTCCATCCGGATGGCCCGGCCGGCGGCTACCCGATGGCCGTCCGCGTCGACCGCGTGGCCGACGGGCTTCATTGGTTCCTGGGCTGCTGTGAACCGATTCGGCGTGCTGCGACGATGATCGTCGAGTCACCGATCCACGACGATGCACGTTATGTGACCCAAGCGACCGTCGAGGCCAGTTCGCCCGAGACCTTCGCGCTCAAGTTGAAGCCGATCTGGGAACGCGTTCAGCAGCGCGCCTTCGTTCGAATCTATGCGCACGGCCTTCAGGTTCGTGTGCTGCGACCTACCCTGGCTCTAGCTCCCCGGCCGTCCCTGCCAAGCGAGGTCGGCGAAGGCCAGGCCGCCAGGCCGCTCCCCACGACGGGACGAGAGCGGGCGGATTCGATTCACGATTTGATCGACATCATCCGCCGGAGGCATCCAATTCCAATCTGATGACGATTTCGAAGAGGACGAACAGGTCGTCTGCCATTTTGAATTGCCGGGCTCGCTCTGTTTCGTCCTGCCTGCGCGGATCGTACGACCCGCCAAGGATGCGTCTACGGGAGTCCACAAGAATACGGTCGCCGCTGAGTTCGTCGGGCTCGACGAAAACAATCGATCGCAACTGCTGCGCTGGGTCTATCGCGAACAGGTGAAGCGACATCGCGTCGGAGTCCAGAAGGGTCCCTGGGGCTAGAAGCTCGAGTCGACCCGCGCGGTCAGTCCTGCCCGACCAGCTGCGCGAAGCGCAGAAGGACCCGGGTGATCGAATCCGTCTCCTTGGCGTCGGCGACCATCGCATCGGGATCGAGCCCTTCGCCGGAGAGGATCTCGCGCCTCACCTCGACATAGCCGCACATGATGTCGCGATCGAACTCCGGATGAAATTGCACGCCCCATTGGCGAGGACCGAATTCCAGGACCGAATTCGGATCGAGCGCGGTGGTGGCCAGGATGCGAGCGTTCTGCGGCGGACGCAGGACGGATTCGACATGGGACATGTGGCTGGGAAAGGCGCCCGACTCGAACAGGGGACCGAGCTCGGAATCTGTGGAGAACGTCACCTCGACTGTCCCCATTTCGCGACCGTTCGGATTCGCTCCGACCTCGCCGCCCAGCCCGTGCGCGATCAATTGATGGCCATAACAAAGACCCAACACCGGCATCGTGTCCTGCTCGACGATCTTTGCAAGCCAACGCGACGCCTCTTCGCTCCAATCCGGCTGCTCGCTCACCATCGCCGGGGATCCCGTCACCACGACCCCGGCGATTGAATCGACTGTCGGCAGCGACTCGCCGAGATAGGACGAAGTGACCGCGACGTTCGACACGGGTAGTCCCATCCCCGTCGCGATCCAGTCCTCGAAGTCGCCACGTCGCGCCTTTACGGGCGCCAACGCTTCCCCGGTCTTCAATACGAGTATCGGCCGATCTTCCACCCCTACCCTTTACCCTTCCTGTATCCAGTCGCTCGAACACGCTTGCGTGGATCGAAGCATCGACAGACCGATCCCGGCCGCAACGCCGACATTCAGCGAGTCGACGCCCGGCTCCATGGCGATTCGAACGCGCCGATCCGCAACCGACAACACCGCCTCCGACAGTCCGGACCCTTCGGTCCCGAAGAGCAGCACGCTCGGTCCGGGTCTCGCCTCTTGCAACGAGCGAAGCTCGACGCTCCGCGCGCCGGGATCGAAGGCCAAAACTTCATACCCGAGATCTCGCAGCTGCGACAATGTCTCCACCAGATCTCTCGCGCGCGCGAAGGGAACGCAGAGCGAGCCGCCCATCGAGGTTCGGATCGCCTTTCGATACAAGGGATCACACGACTTCGCACAGAGCAGAATCGCCCGGGCACCCAGCGCCATCGCGTTGCGAAAGATCAGGCCGACGTTGTCGAGGTTCGTCAGCCCTTCCAGTACGATCAAGCGGGGAGCCGGCTCGCGCAGCAATGCCTGCCGTGCGAGTGCGATTGGATCGTCGTCCTTTTCACGCAAACAAGCCGCCAGGCATCCGCGATGAATCGGGAAGCCAACCACGCGATCGAGAATCGACCGATCGGCCACGTAGACGGGACAACCCGGCTCGAGCGCCGCCAATTCCGAGGCCATCGATGAAAACGTCCGCTCGCTCAGCAGGATCGACTCGGGCCGATAGGTCGAGCGCGAAAGTAGGATCAGAAGACTTCCGCGTCCCTCGACGATGAAGCGTCCACGCTTCCCGGCAAGCGTCGAATCTTTGAGATTCCGATAGACGGAGAGACGCTCATCTTCGAAATCATCGATTGTCAGCCGTTCCATGGGTCGGATCCAAGCACAATGAAGATTCGACGGCCATCGACCATGGCGACGACACATCGCCATCCGCAGATCGGGAGCGAAAATGAGTGCCGCCCCGTCGTTCGAGGTACGACGAGGCGGCAGTCCATCCAGGGTGAGATGGACTGAAATCAGTCTGGACATCTCGCACAGAAGCGGGTGTTCAATTCGGCGAGCCAGAGTCGGGGCGCGGCATGGACGGAGCTTCGGAGACCGGGTTCGGTGCGGAGACCGCAGCCAAACCGATCACTGCCAAACCAAGACAGGTGCAGAACCCGTAACGTATCCAAAGCAATGCGTTTGCCATCGACTCGTCGCCTCACACGCCGAAACCTCCGACGTGCGACATCGATCACCCAAGAGTGATCTCATTCGCGAGGGATCGGCGGAAGTTCGCTCTCGAACCCGGCGATCGCTCATGAGTAGGTAGCGACGAGGATGCGATCGGTGACGTCGAATCGAGGGCGATGCCTCTTTCCTGCCGATGTCTTGCGGACCGACCGCAGGTAGGGACAAGCCGAGCGATCTGGATGACTCGCCGGGAACGGGCCTAGAACTGGCTGAAGAAATCGTTGCCCTTGTCGTCGACGATGATGAAGGCGGGGAAGTCCTCGACTTCGATTCGCCAGATCGCTTCCATTCCGAGTTCTTCGTATTCCTCGATGGCCACCTTCTTGATGCAATTCTTGGCCAGGATGGCCGCGGGGCCGCCGATCGATCCGAGGTAGAAGCCGCCGTGCGTATTGCACGCGTCGGTGACGGCCTTCGAACGATTGCCCTTGGCCAGCATCACCATTGAACCGCCGCGCGCCTGGAAGAGATCGACGTAGGTGTCCATTCGACCCGCCGTCGTAGGCCCGAAGGACCCGGAGACATAGCCCTTGGGTGTCTTGGCTGGACCGGCGTAGTAAACGATGTGGTCCTTGAAATACTGAGGAAGGTCTTCTCCCGAATCGAGCCGCTCCTTGAGTTTCGCATGAGCGATGTCGCGAGCCACGATGATCGTGCCCGACAGCGCCAACTGCGTCGTCACGGGATATTGCGAAAGATCGGCGCGAATCTCGTCCATCGGCCGGTTCAAATTGATCGGCACGGGATCGCGCGTCAATTCATGGGCGATCAGTTCGGGCATGAACCGTGCGGGATCCGTCTCCAATTGCTCGAGGAAGACGCCCTCCTTCGTGATCTTTCCCTTGATCTGTCGATCCGCGGAACACGACACGCCGATTGCGACCGGACAGGACGCTCCGTGGCGAGGCATCCGAATGACTCGAACATCGTGACAGAAATACTTGCCGCCGAACTGTGCACCGATTCCGACGTCGCGCGTGAGCTGCAAGATTTCCTCCTCGAGCTCGACGTCGCGAAAAGCCCGCCCATGCTCGTTGCCCGAAGTCGGGAGCGAGTCGAGGTAGTGACAACTAGCCAGTTTCACAGTCTTGAGTGTGGATTCCGCAGACGTTCCACCGATCACGATCGCCAGATGGTATGGCGGACAGGCCGCAGTCCCGAGCAGCTTGATCTTCTCCATGAAGAAAGTCTTGATCGACT
>CAWLAJ010000168.1:0-9427 GCA_963854795.1 Deltaproteobacteria bacterium UBA4427
CGTTCAATCGACTCGAAGCGCGCGGAACTCTTCGGCTCGCGCTGAAGGAGTCGGGACTCGAGGTCAAGGCGCTGCGCGCGGATCAGCTGAAAGTCGTTCTCGAGCGTCTGGGTTCGCGTTAGTCGCTCGCGTTAGTCGCTGCGTTGTCAGCGGTAATCGTGTGAGGCGGGCATCTTGGCTGCAGAGAGATCGAGGGGAATGATCTCGCGGGCTCGAACATGGATCACGCCATCGACCCTCTGAAGACGCCCTGCGATTTCGAGTAGCGATGACTGATTGAGGGGAACCCGAAAGCGCTTCGTGATGTCGGGTGTCAGAATCGCATTCGAGAGCCCGGTCTCATCCTCGAGAGTCACGAAGCAGAAGCCCTTGGCGGAGCCCGGTCGTTGGCGAACGATCGCATGGCCCGCCGTCCGCACATGAGTTCCATCAGGTGTCTCACGAAGCTTGCTCGCGGGCAGCACGCCGCGACGATCGAGGCTTTCGCGCAAATGGGCCATCACATGAACGCCTGTCGTGAGACCCGCAAGTCGATAGTCCGCGAGGGTCTCTTCGATTCCCGTCATGGCAGGCAGTGGGGAATCTTTTGTTGACGCCGAGCCTGACGCCGAGCGTGATGTAGAGGAAGTCGAGCGTGCGATGGCGCGTCCGGCGAAGAGCGAATTCCGGTCGCGCTCGAGGACGGCGACCTGCCAGAGTGCATTGCGCCGCGAATCGGGGGCGTCCCGAAGGCGGGCGAGCGTACCGAGTTCGGCCAGAGCATCGAGTTCGCTGCGATCCGGACCCACTCTTCGTACGAAATCACCGAGGTCTTCGAAGGCCTCTCTCTTTCGTTCCCGAACGATTCGTTCGGAAATGCTTTTGTTGAGCCCTCCGACCGCGTCGAGTCCGATGCGAACGGCGGGCGGGCATCTTTTCTTGCTACCCGGCGATCCCGAACCGATCTCGAGGTCCGCCTGGGCCTGCGAAAAGACCACGTCGATGGGTCGGATCTCGACGCCATGGCGCTGTGCATCCTTGATCAGGGTGGCGGGACTGTAGAAGCCCATGGGTTGTGCGCGAAGCAGTCCGACCAGGAAGGCCGCAGGGTGGTGTTGTTTCAAATAGGCCGAGGCGTAGGCGATCAAGGCGAAGGAAGCGGAATGGGATTCGGGAAATCCGTAGAGCGCGAAGGAGGTGATGTGGAGGACGATCTGGTCTTCGGCCTCTTTCGAAAAACCCTGGGCGCGCATACCAGCACGCAATCGCTCTTCGATTTTCACCATCCGCTCGGTCGAACGCTTGAAGCCCATCGCCCGGCGAAGTTCTTCGGCCTCGCCGCCCGTGAAACCCGCAGCGGTCATGGCGATCCGCAACAACTGTTCCTGGAAGATCGGCACACCGAGTGTCCGCTCGAGGATCGGACGAAGCGATTCATGGGGATAGACGACGGGTTCACGACCGGCGCGACGATTGATATAGGGATGAACCATCTTGCCCACGATCGGGCCGGGACGGATGATCGCGATCTCGACGACGAGGTCGTAGAAGGTTTTGGGTTTCAAGCGGGGAAGCGTCGCCATTTGCGCGCGACTTTCGATCTGGAAGACGCCGATCGTATCGGCGCGGCGCATCATGGCGTAGGTCTTGGGATCGTCGACCGGGAGCTTCGCGAGATCGACGACTTCGTCTTCATGGCTTTGAATCAGGGGGATCGTTTCTTCGAGGGCGGAGAGCATGCCGAGGCCCAACAGGTCGATCTTGATGATGCCGAGGTCTGCGCAGTCGTCCTTGTCCCATTGGACGATGCGCCGGTTGACCATCGTCGCGGGTTCGATCGGGACGATCTCGTCGAGGCGGCCCGCCGCGATCACGATTCCGCCACTGTGTTGGCCGAGATGGCGCGGGAGTCCCTGAACGGCCGCGATCAGGTCGACCCAATGTCGTACGTCTGGGGATTCGGGGTCGAGCCGGGCTTCGCGCAGGCGTTCTTCGAGCGCGCGACCGGCTTCGCTCTGCGTATGATCGATCCCGCGTTCCGAAGCCGCCGACCTGCCCTGAACCGGAAAATCGAGTCGTCCCACGAGCTTCGACAGGCGCCCGATCGCTTCGGGGTCCATGCCCAGGACCTTGCCCATTTCTCGTGCAGCCATCTTGATTCGATAGGTGATGACATTCGCCGTCATCGCCGAACCGGATTCGCCATATTTCGAGAAGACGTATTGGATGACCTTTTCGCGCTGGTCGCCTGAGGGCAGGTCGATGTCGATATCCGGCCATTCGCCCCTTTCTTCGGAGAGAAAGCGTTCGAAGAGAAGTTCCATTCGGATCGGATCGACGGCGGTGATTCCGAGCGCATAACAAACGGCGCTATTGGCAGCGGACCCGCGCCCCTGGCAGAGAATTCTCTGATCGCGCGCATAACGAGCGATGTCTTCGACGATCAGGAAATAACCGGCCAGGTCCAGTTTTTCGATCACGCGGAGTTCATGAGCGAGTTGCTTCTCGGCGCGCGGATCGGGACGATCTCCATAGCGTTCTCGGGCGCCGATGCGGACGAATTCACGTAGCCGACTCATCTGGCTTTCCCCCGGACGAAGAGGGAATTCGGGGAATCGATAATCGAGGTCTTCGAGGGTGAATTCACAGCGTTCCGCAATGGCCCGGGTCGCCAGGATCCATTCGGGACGGTCGGCAAAGCGACGAAGAATCTCTTCGCGGCGATGGAGATGGCCCTCGCCGTTGGGCGGCAGATGTCGCCCCGCCGTTTCGAGCGTCTTGCGCTCGCGCAGACAGATGAGGGCATCGAGTAGTCGTCGATCTCGTGGCGTGGCGCAGCGCACATTGCCCGTTGCGACGACGCGTACACCCTGTGCTTCCGCCATGGCGGCCGCACCTCGCGCGATGCGTTCGGTCTGGCGATCGAGAAGGCGGGAGACATCGACCGAGAGTCGATCTCCGAAGACCTGTCGGGCGCGATCGAGGAGCGCCGGGTGAAGGTTTTCATCGCCGCGCAAGAGCACGCTCCAATGTCCGGCATGGGATTCGAGTTCGTCCCAATCGACCCGGATGCGATCGCGTGCCCGGGGATCGCGCGCTTCGAGGCTTTTGATTCGACGTGAATGGGCCAGCGAGATCAGTCGACACAAACGTCGCCATCCCTCGGAGGACTCCACCAACAACAAGAACCGATCGGACGAGGCGGAGGAGCTGCCGGGATCCGCCGGGTTCGCGCCGACCGCGATTTCGGCGCCCATCAAGGCGCGAAGGCCTGCCGCCTTCGCCGCGCGGTGGAAGCGGGGAGCGCCGCTCACGCCGTCGCGGTCGGCCATCGCGAGGGTGGGGTATCCCAGGATGGCGGCCGCTTCGACCAGATCTTCGGGGTTGCTACAACCTTCGAGGAAGGAAAACGAGCTGCGCGAGCGCAGCTCTACATAGTCTTGGGGGGTGGCCATGCCCTATTTTCGTCTTGTTTTCGCTTTTTTTCAATCCCAACCTGATTTCATTACCCTGCCATCGAGTGCCTCATGAAACCAGCCGACAAAACACCCACGAGCGCAACCAGGACCGCTGCAGTGGCCCCTAGAAGCGCGCTGATCGTCGACGACGAACCCCAGCTGCTTCGGCTCATGGCCCGGCTGCTGGAGCGCGCCGGCTACCAGACCTGGTTGGCCGGTGACGGGGTCGAGGCCGGGGAAATCTTCGATGAGCATGTCGAGGACATCGATCTGGCCTTGATCGACGTCATGCATCCGCCCGGCGCCGGTGCCGCGGATCTGCTGCCCAAACTGCTCGCGAAGAAACCCGACCTGGAAGTGATTCTCACCAGTGGCGGCGCGCTTCCCGACGCACTCGCCGAAACGCTGACCGCGATCGGAGGACGCTTCTTGCGAAAGCCCTTCGGGCCGAACGCCCTCATGCGTTTGCTCGAAGAGGACTCGAAGGACGGGGCCAAGAGGATCGACCCCAACAGTGCGCCACCGGATCCCGGACCCGGAATCGCATAGATGGCATCGATCGTCGTCGTAGGGGGAGGACTGGCCGGGCTGGTCTGTGGCTCACGCTTGCACAGAGCCGGCCATGAGGTCGAGATCCTCGAGGCTTCGGGAGTGGTTGGAGGTCGACTTCGTCCGATCGAAACCGCGCACGGGCCGATCGCTCGCGCCGTAGGCGAGGTCGGTTGGGGCGACGCCAACCTGCGATCGCTGGTTGCCGGGCTGGGGCTCGAAAGTCCCCCGCCGAACAAGATCAAACGCGCCCACGCGCTCGTGCTCGGCGGTCGACTTCATCGCCCGCCGCCACTGCGTCCTCTCGAGTTTCTGTTTCCACGCCTCTCGCCGCGCATGGATCGCCCGATCGACGCTGTCTTTCGCAGGCCGCCTCGCTGGCGAGATCGCCGCGTCGTCGCTCGCGCGCTCTGGGATTCGCTTCGTCGCTCGAGTCCTAGGACGCCCGACTCGGTTCGCGCGCTCGACGATGTTTCCTGGTCGCGGGCCTCCGTCCGTGCCTTTGGGACACGGTGGTGCACGACCCGGCTCGCGCCTGCGCTGCTGGCGAGAACGGGCGTGGATTTGTCCGCGGAGTCTGCATCGATCGTGGTGCCGGTGTTATGTCGGCTGCTGGCGGGCGCCGGCCGTTCCGTTCCCCTGGTCGGGGGGCTGGCCGCGCTCGTCGATGCGCTGGCCGAGCCGCTGCGCTTGCGGCTCGGATGCCGAGCCTTGGATCTAGAAGCCACGAGCGAGGGCGTTCGAATCCGCTACGAGAGCGGCGGGCGAGAGGGCATCGTGTTGGCGGATGCCGTAGTGATGGCGTTGCCGCCGGGAGAGATTCTCAGCGTCTGCCCGAAGCTCACCCCGATCGAGCGGGGACATTTCGAGTCGATGAGCGCGCGTCGATCGATCGTGATGCACCGCCAGATCAGCGACGCCGCCTGGCTTTTGCGCGGTCTGTCCGGCGTCACCTTCGTTCCTGGCGAACTCCCCGACATGCGCGACCTGCGCATTCTCGGCGCACGCTTCGAGCCCTATACGTCGGACCCGTTCTGGATTCGGATCACACTCGAACACGAGTCGGTGGATCATCACTGGGATGATTCGGACCGGGCGTTGATCCACAAATTCGATTCGACCTTCCGAGGCTCCCCGCTCGGAACCTTGCCGGACGGACCTTCCTCGATCGAACGTCTCGAGGAGATCATTTCGGTGCAGGGTCGGGGCGCGCTGGCGCGCCGAGAGCGTTTCGAGGGCCGTTCGGAGCGAACACCGCGAATCAGTTTTGCGACCGAAGCGCTGACCACGCCGGATCTCGAAGGTCGCGTGACAGCGGGGATGCGTGCCGCCTCGGACGTGAAGGCGATGTTGGATAGTCTTCCGGTCGCCTCTCAAGCCCGGGCCTGACGCCATGCAATCATCCCGTTCCCACTTGCGCTGTGTCCTACATGCGGACATGGACGCCTTTTATGCGTCGGTCGAACAGAGAGACCGTCCGGAGCTCCGAGGCCGCCCGATCGTCGTCGGCGGATCGGGAACTCGGGGCGTGGTTGCCGCGGCGAGCTACGAAGCGAGGACGTTCGGAGTCCGCTCGGCCATGTCGAGCGTCGAGGCCAGGCGTCGCTGTCCCGAACTCATCTTCATTCCTGGCGACATGAAGCGTTATGCGAAGGAGTCGCGTCGTATTTTCGAGGTCTTTCGAAGCTTCTCGCCGCTAGTCGAGGGACTCTCACTCGACGAAGCCTTTCTCGACTTGACCGGCAGCGAAAGGCTGCTCGGACCGCCTCGTGAGGTCGGCGAACGATTGCGCCAGCGTGTTCGCGAAGAGACGTCGCTACCGATCTCCGTCGGGATCGGGCCGATCAAGATGGTTGCCAAGATCGCCAGCGGCGCCGCCAAACCCGACGGTCTGGTTGAGGTCTTGCCCGAGGCGGTGCGCACGTTTCTCGATCCGCTGCCGATTCGAAAGATCTGGGGGGTCGGTCCCGTCGCAGGAGAAAGGCTCGAAGCGCTGGGCTTTCACACGGTCGGCGATCTGGCGCGAGCAGACCCGAGTGACTTGCGCATGCAGCTCGGCGATTGGGGGGAGGACATCGGCCGATTGGCGCGCGGCGTCGATCTTCGCGAGGTCGAACCCCATCGCGAAGCGATCTCCATCTCCGAGGAAAATACCTTCGAGCACGACGTCGCGGACCGCGCCGTTCTCGAAGCCACGATTCTCACCCATGCGGAAGCCGTCGCCCGCCGACTGCGTCGGCAGGGACTGTGTGCGCGAACCGTCGTCTTGAAGTGGCGCTTCGGTCGCCGGTTGGCCCAAGGCCCGCGCGGCTATCCCGCGCGAACTCGACAGATCACGCTGGCCGAGCCGACCGATGACGGCGAGGTCGTTGCGCGTTCTGCCCGCGCGCTGCTCACGGACGCATTGATCGAACCCGTTCGCTTGTTGGGCGTCGGTGTCAGCGGCCTCGTCGATGAGGCCGGCCATTCTGCCCAGCTATCGCTCTTTGATCAAGACGCGGAGGGACGTGGCGCCGTTGCCAAGCCGCGCCGCCGTCGCTTGAACCGCGCGCTCGATCAGCTGGCCGATCGCTTCGGCGACGATGTCGTGAAGCGTGCGAGTCAGGCCGAAGCCCGCCATGCGACGCTCTCGGGACAGTGGAAGAAGGGGACCCGCGACACTCATGGGCCGGACACTGAACCCGATTGATTTTGTGGTGTGAGCCATTTCTAATCGTAGAGGCCATCGATCAGCCACTTCTTCGTTCGCCAATCGAAACAGAGTCGCAAAACATTTCCGTCGCTCATCTGCACGTCGTAATGGTCCATCGCGAAATGCGAAGACCGGGACCACCAATGGCCCGTCGTTCGCCAGGGTCCGGCCGAGTCGAGAATCCTTCCCTGGCTGACCGCGCTTCGTGCGAAGACCGGGCGCCCCCGCTCGATTCGGACTTCTGCTCGCAGGGGAGGTCTGAGCGCACGGAGTGTTAGTTTTGGGCTGCGCCGATTCCGTCCCTCGCGCCCATCACGCTGAGTAGGCCGATTCGCCTCAGCCCGATTCGCAGGACGAGAGCTTTTCCTGGGAAAGGGTTTTAGCGAAAAGGCGTCGGGCCTGTGATCGTCGACCACCTCGGGACAGCCGACCCGCTCGGCTCCGCAGATCGCACTGAGTTCCGCCAGGGTCTGATCGAGTTCGTTTGCGCTCGGTCCCCGCGGCAAGAAGAGATCGAGTTGTTCGCGGCGAAGGGGCACCCCCTCGCAGACGAGAGTGACCCGGTCGATCGCAGCGGTGGGCGGTTTGGACTCGAAGGCCAGACGCAGGAGCCGAAGCAGCACGCGTTCGTCCTGACAGGGGCTGGCCACGCCGATCCGCCGACTCTCCTGGCCACCATTTTCGAGTTGCAGGGTTGGACGCAACTCGACACAGCCGAGAGAGCGAAGTGTCAGGCGTTCGGTGAGTCGCGAAATGAGTCCGCGTAAAACGAAGGACAAGGGTTCGAGACTTTCGATCGCTGCTTCGAGATCGATGGCTTCTTCGAGTGATGTGATTCGTGGTTCGGCCAGGGGCGCTTCGTTTTCTTCGCCACAGGCCCGGGCGACGAGTTGGAGCAATGCAGGGCCCAATCGAGCGGCGAGATCGCGGCGTGGTAGGCGGAGCAGATCTCGGATGCAGTGGATCCCGAAGCGGGTCAGGGCCTGTGCCGTTCGATCGTCGGGATCGAGCAGGTCGACGGGCAAGGGTGCCAGGAAAGCGAGTTCGGCTTTGGGCGAGAGGATCCGGGTCGGTGCGATCTCCTCGACGGAATGGGGAGGTGAAGAAGCGTGAAGAGCGGAATGAGCCAGATGGCGAGCGACAAGTCTTGCGATGCTTCGAGAGGAGGCGAGGGCGACGACGCCGCGAATTCCGGTGCGTTCGGCGCGGGCATGGAGCACGGAAGCGAAGGTGCTTTCGTTGTCATGAAGGGCCTGGGTTCCACTGGCGTCGATGTAGACGGCGCCTTCGGAAAGGAAGAGGCCCGAACTCCGCTCCGCCAATTCCGCGCGTGGGGCCAGGGAAAGGGCCACGTCGAGCATCGCTTCGCGTGCCGCTTTTTCGAGAACCGGAGAGGCGACGCGAACCTCGATTCCCGGGCAGACTGCGCGGGCCTGAGGCAGGGTCTGGCCGGTCCGAACCCCTTGGCAGGAGGCTTCGCGGGAAAGGGCGAGGATTTCGGCACGCGAGCCAGGTCCACTGGTGATGACCAGGGGCAGGCCCTGTAATTCGGGGTTCGCTCGAAGTTCTGCATGAAGGGGCAGGTCGGGAACGAGGAGGCACGCGACCCGCACGACTAACGCGCTTCGCGGCGAACGGGGTCGGGCCGAATCTCTTCGACCTCGACTCGCAGTGGAATTTCTTGCCCGATCGGCCGGCTTCGATGGCGCTTCAGGACAGCGGTCGTTTCGAGAGCCTCGAGCAGCTTCGGAGGCCCGACGAAACGGGCTCTCCGAGGCTTCATCTCGAGAATCAATTCGCCTCGCGAACCCGTGACCGAATCATTCGAGATCGTGACGAGAGCCGTGCGGGTGCTCGCAGCCAGCCGCGCCAGCCGCAGCCAACTCGTATCACGAATCGTCCGCTCGCTTCTTCGAGGCTGGGCTCGTGTTCGCAAGCGAGGATGCGGTCGCTTCTCCGGTTGATGTGTCGGGAGGGTGGCTAGATCGAGGATGATCAACTCGAATCCCTCGGTTTGCAGGATCCGCTCACAACTGCGCAGGACTTCGTCCTCGGAGCGGGCTCGAACCCAGAGCAGGCGTTCGAGATCGCGGTCTGCCAGATCGGCCGAGATCGGATCGAAGGCATCGGCCAGGTCGATCCATGCGCTCCACACCCCCCGATCCAGGGTTTCGGCCAGCAGGGCGATTGCGAGGGAAGTCCGACCCGAGGAGGGGGCGCCGCAGATTTCGCTCAGACGGCCGATAGGAAAGCCGCCGCCTAGACGCTGGTCGAGCGTTTCGAGGCCGGTTGGGCAGAAGCGAAGGGGCTCCGCGGCTTCTTGCGAAACACCACGATGGACCTGGGAGCCGAGGTCGACGAGCAGGGCCTCGAGAGCGCTGCTCGTTTCCGTTTCCGAGATCCTCCCCGGAGCCTTCCCCGAAACCTCCAAGGCCTCCGAGGAAGAAGCGCCGAGTCGCCCAGGGCGGCGAGGCGTTCGAATTCGACGAGCAACGCCCACGGGACCGCTTGCCCGTCCGACCGAGGAGTCGGGGGGCGCGGGGGGCATCGCTCTACTTTCGCTTTTTATTCGCTCCTGTCAAGAGCGATCATCGGGTGCCGGACAGCCCTCTCAACCCGCGTTTTTCGAGAATCCGTAGCGGATGAGTTGGTGGGCTTCGGCCAATCCCGCTTCGCAGGCGCCCTCTCGATCGGCCGGTTCCTGACAGCGTTGCCAGAGTTCGATCAGGGCCCGGGAGAGAAGGGCACG